>JAJHRF010000043.1 GCA_020832925.1 Desulfurococcaceae archaeon
TAAGAGATGAAGAAGAGCTTAGAACATTAATAGAACATAGAAACTATATACAAAACCCAATATACAAAATAAATATGATACAGCAATACATAAAAAAACCAAATAGAGATATAAGAATATTCACAATAGGAAACCAAGTAGTAGCCGCAATATATAGAGTAAGTAATCATTGGATAACAAATACTGCAAGAGGAGGGGTAGCTACACCTGCAAAAATTGATAATGAGCTTGAGGATCTTGCTATAAGAACTGCTAAAGCTATTGGAGGTGAAATTCTAGGTATTGATGTATTTGAAGATCCTGAAAAAGGGTATATAGTAAACGAAGTAAACGCAGTACCAGAGTTTAAGAATACTGTGATAGTTACAGGTGTTCCGATACATAAATTAATCATCGAATATGTCAAGGATCAGGTTAAAAGGTGATTCCATGCTTAAATATCTGATGCTCTATGAGGATAGAGGTCTAGATGTTGTCTACGCTGAAGGTCAGTATGTATGGGATTCTACAGGAAGGAAGTACCTAGATATGCATACAGGTCATGGGGTTGTATTTCTAGGTCATAGACATCCCCATATAGTGAAAACACTTATTGAACAGATTAGTAAGATCGTAACGTTATCAACATCGTTTAGAACTCGGATACGAGAAGAGATGCTAGATGTTTTATCGAAGATAGTACCAAATAATTTCGAGTATGTATACCTCTTGAATAGCGGTAGTGAAGCTATTGATTTCGCTATTAAGATTTGTAGAAAAGCTACAAAACGTAAGAAGATAGTGTACTTCACGAAATCTTTCCACGGAAGAACTTACGGAGCGTTATCTGTAACATCGTCTAATTCAAAGTATAAAGAAGGATTCGAACCCTTTCTTCCAGAGACTTTCGAAATTAGATTCAATAGTATAGAAGACGTAGATAAAGTTGTTGATGAAAGTACAGCTTGCGTAATCTTAGAAGTTATACAAGGTGAAGGAGGTGTTAATGTGGCTAGCGAGGATTTTGTAAAATTTGTTAGAAAGAAAACTCTAGAGGTTGGAGCATTAATGGTTGTAGACGAGATTCAGACAGGTTTTGGGAGAACAGGTTATATCTGGGGTTTCGAACACTACGGAATTCTACCAGACATCTTTACAGCTGGGAAAGCTATTGGAGGTGGTTTCCCAGTTAGCGCTATATTCCTTCCACACGATATAGCTTCAAAACTTAGGCAAGGAGATCATGGATCTACTTACGGTGGAAACCCTCTAGCATGTGCAGCTGTAAAAGCTTCTACAGAAGTTTTAGTAAATGAGCAAGTACATCTCCAAGCTAAAGCTAAAGGCGAGAAACTGTTTAAGAAGATCAGAGAAAGGCTGCAAAATGTTAGAATTGTTAGGGAGATTAGAGGTAGAGGTCTTATGATAGGTATAGACCTTAGAGTAACACCTGGTGAAGTTATTAAATGTCTACAAGATGCAGGTGTATTAGCTTTGAAAGCTGGTACAACTGTTGTACGGCTACTACCTCCGTACCTAATCACCGAGCAGGATATAGAGTTCGCGGTGGATATGCTTGAACAATGCATCGTTAAGGAACTTAGCGGCAGATATGTTAGTGGATCTGCTTAAGGTTTACAGCCCCTCGGGTAGGGAGAGAGAGGCTGTAGAGATCCTAAAAAGCTATGCACAAAACCTTGGTTATGAGGAGATAGTCGTAGATAATGTTGGAAATCTTATAGCTGGCTATGGACAAGGGGATACAGTATTTGCAGTTATCGGGCATATAGATACGATCCCCTGGGAACTACCTGTACACTTCGATGGTTCAACGATTTATGGTAGAGGAGCTGTAGATGCTAAAGGTCCTCTTGTAGCTGCATTCATAGGTTTAGCGTTAGCGAAAAACTTTGTTAATCTGAGAAAAGCCAAGGTTTACGCAATAGCTTTAGTAGACGAGGAAAGGGATAGTATAGGAGCTAAACACCTAGTTAAATCAAGGTTCAAGTTGAGCGGAGCTATAGTAGCTGAGCCCAGTAATACTGATGGTGTTGTCGTTGGTTATAGAGGAAGCGCAAGATTCTCAATTGTTTGCAGAAGCTCTGGAGGACACAGCTCATCAAGTACAGAGAACTCTGCTTGCGAGAAACTGATATCTATATGGGGGAAACTGAAGAGTTTTTATAGCGATACTAATAGCGTATTCAGTACAACACCAGCTCTTCTCAAATTCTTCTGCGGAGAAGATGCCCCAGTGATACCTAGGTATGGAGAGGCTTTGATAAGTATAAGAATTGCTATAAACAGCTCCGTAGACGAAGTTATTAAAACAGTGAACAATATAGTAAGAGACTTCGAGAATTGTACAGTAAATGTTTTAGATTACACAAAACCCGTGAAAATCTCTATAGGGAACACCGCAGCAAGAGCTGTTGTAAGAGCTATTCTCCAAAATAATATGAAACCTCGAATACTAAATAAACTAGGTACAAGTGATATGAACATCATATACCCTACAATAACAGAGAACATCGTTGCCTATGGACCAGGAAAATCAGAGCTTGCTCACACAGATAGAGAGAGTATAACTATAGATGAGTTATGCAAAGGAATAGCAGTATATAGAGACGCCGTCAAGGAATTCCTAAGACTAACTACTGCACAGATTAGTCGTGCATAATTCCACCTCGACCCCCCGAATATCTCTATACGAGACTCCTAACTATCAATACCAGTTACTACAGCAGGTTTTACAGATAGATATAACATAGTTCAACAAACATTATTGAAGATTGCTATTGCTAAAGACTATGTAATGACTTCCTAAAATAAATAAAAGTAAGATAATGGTTGTAGTATTGTAGTTAAAGCTCTTCTTTTACCTCTTTCCTAATGGTGTAGATAACCCTTAGTATTTCGCCTAAAGTTATCCAGAACAACCCAAATGTTAGGTAGAACTCGAAGGGGTATCTATTGTTAGTTATGTAATATATCATCACTATTATCTCGCATAACAACCCCCATATCAGTATTGTTAGATATGGTCTGTAGAACTCTGGATGCGGCAACTTCTATACCTGGTGATTATTCGCTATGTGAACAGGTTATATATTTGTATGCTCTTCAAATCTGTGCTGGATATGCGAACTCTTTGCATACTCTTTTTCATCAAAAACTTTTTAAGGTACAGCATAGAGTTTTTGAATATAGATTGGAGGTGAAGTATATCATGGCTACAGCTAAAGCTAGGTATCTACAAAAAGTTTTTGAGGAAAAGTACGGTGTTATAGGCAAGGTAGCTGGTAAGTATCTTGAAGCAGGTTATAGTATCGAGTTTATGCATCCGACAAGATATGGAAAAGTCCATATATTAGCACGTAAGGAGGGAAAGGTTTTAGCTATAGAGGTTATAGATAAATCTGGTAACGTAGATGAAAACGTCGTTAAAACATTCCTTGAGAAAGCTAAGCTGTTAAAAGCTAAACCAATACTCGTACTGTATTCCGATGGGCCTAAAATCACTGAGAACTTGTACAAATTCTGTATTGATAATGGAATCAAGATAAGGAGAATTAAATCAGATTAACCAAGCATATCTAAACAGCTTTCTAAATATTATCCATGCTTTATGTAATGTAGATGAATACATAATCTAAGTAATCTCGATAATAAATTTTAATGAATTAAAGCTTATAGCTCTGCAAAACAATGCTCTAGAGAGGTGTAGAACGGTATTATAGGTGTTGATCATGATTAGAGAGATTAAGGAAGAATCTAAGAGGGAGATTTTGAGGAGAATTAGTGTTCATAGTCATATAAGAGGTCTAGGACTTGACGAGAAAGGAGAACCTCTACCTGTAGCCGATGGACTTGTTGGACAGATAGAGGCACGACGTGCAGCAGGCATAGTTGTAAAGATGATCAAAGAGGGGAAGCTGGCTGGTAGAGGGATACTCTTTGTAGGTCCCCCAGGTGTTGGGAAGACAGCTTTAGCTATTGCTATAGCTAGAGAACTGGGTACAGACACACCTTTCGTTATGATTAACGGTGCTGAGCTTTACTCAACAGAGTTGAAGAAGACTGAGATCCTGACTAGAGCTGTTAGAAGAGCTATAGGTGTGAGGATTAGGGAGATTAGGAGGGTTTATGAAGGTGTAGTTAAGGAAATAAAGTTTGCTACAGCTTCGCATCCATTGAACCCCTACGTCAAGATACCTAGAGCTGCTAGAATAACTCTTGTAACAAAAGATGAAGAGAAGACATTGGAGGTGGATCAGAGTATCGCTATACAGCTGGCCCAGCTTAATGTTAGGAGAGGGGATCTTATAAGTATAGACGCAGATACAGGAGATGTATACAAGATTGGGAGAGTGAAAGGTATAGAGAAGGCGAAGTACTACGATGTAGAGACTTACAAGGTGTTCGAGGAAATGCCTAAGGGAAAGGTTTTCAAGGAAAAGGAGATTGTAAGGACAATAACTCTACACGATATAGATGAGTACTATATGGCGCAGAAGAGAGCTGTAACATCGTTATTCGGAGCCGTGGTAGAGGAGAGAGAGATAGATCAAGAAATTAGGAAAACAACTGATGAAACTGTTAGGAAGATGTTATCTGAAAACAGAGCAACATTAGTTCCAGGAGTGCTATTCATAGATGATGTCCATATGTTCGATATAGAGGCTTTCAGCTATCTCTCGAGGATTCTGGAAAGTGAGTTCTCGCCGATAATCATTATGGCAACGAATAGAGGTATAACGAAGATACGAGGCACAGATATAGAAGCTCCCCACGGAATACCTCTAGATATACTCGATAGACTCTTAATAATACCTTTCAGACCCTATACCCCTGATGAGCTTAGAGAAATAATTAAGATTAGAGCGAGCGAAGAAGAGATAGAGCTTAGTGCAGACGCTATGGAGCTCTTAGTAAAGATAGCTCAACAACGTAGCTTGAGATACGCTGTTCAGCTAATGACCCCTGCAAAAATTGTTGCTGAGAGAAGAGGTAGATCCGAGGTTAGAGCAGAGGATATAGAAGACGTAACGAAACTATTCATTGATGTATCTCAAAGCATTGAGCTCGCTAAATCTTGGGAATCAAAGTTTTTGAAATGAGTAATTCGTTGATAAACTATGTCTACCACAGATCTTTCCCAATTAGATTTGTTAATACGATACGCAGAACATCTAGATGTAGACCCTACGAAATCTTTTACTGAAGAAGAGATTTCGAAGATATGGAGTCTAGATATATACAAAACCAAATCTATTTTAAGAAAGCTCCGCAAAGCAGGCTTGGTTCGAAGAACACGCGCAGGAAGATATAAGTTAACCTTAGCTGGATCAATACTCGTACATTTATACAAGAGAGTAAAAATGAAAAAGTAGTGTAGAGAAGCTAAAATGTTATAAATCTTTGTAACAAAGTATATCAAAGCGAGCAGAAACAATATGATGATCACGGCTGTGTCTGAGATATGATGACAACCCGTGTTCCTGATATAACTTCGCTAACATATTGCAACAACGATCTGCGTCTCTACATTAACATAAGTACTACCGAGTATTAATGTTCAAAGAATGCAACTAAATACAAATATTATAAGAAGATGTTGCTCTAGATCTTAGTTAATAATGAGTTGCATTTATATGAAGTTTTAACAGTTTCTTCTTAAGCTTATCCCTGATTTCAACTAGATTTATTTTAGTATTGAATCCTTTCGTATTTAACTCTCTATATATCTCTTCCTCGATATCGTACTCCGTTACAATCAGCAACTTGTTCAGAATATTTCGCGCTTCATCGAAGTTATCAGCTTCAAATACATATCTAGCAATAGATGCTCTAGCGACAGTAATTGAATTGAGTATAAATACCGCAAGGTTTACAAGAGATAACTTCACCTTCCTACTCCCATCCCTGATATATATAACATCTTGATCTGTTTCAAACAATTTCAAAGGTATTGCACTTGCCTCTGAAACTACTCTCTCCAACATCATCTTTAAAATCTCGATATCTTTAGCAGAAAACACATAACCACCTACATATCCACCGAGCTGAGCTATCTTCCTTATTCTTTGCTCAACATATTCCTGAGGTAGCTCCCCATCTGCCCCAGGACTTGCTATAGCTACATAGGCGTTATCTAGGTGAGCTAGAGCTGCTACCACAATTGCGTCTGCTAATGGGCTCCACAAGCTTTCCTCGAATCCTTCAGCAATAGCATCTCCACCTACATCAACTCCTACAATAGCTTCAATACCGTAGCGTTGTGCGAATTCCTCCAACGCTTTGGCTAAACCTCGAGGCCCTCTATAGATGTCGAATACCACAACTTCTCTATCTAGGATGTCTGCAACTTTGACTGCTTGCGGTATAACTCTCCTACCTCCTCTAATAGCGTAGGTATTTCTATTAACTACAGCATAACCATCCCCTCTCTCAACAACTTCGTGAAGTTCTTCTAAACGTATAGGTCCTGGAACTAGGTCTACAACATATCGTTCCCAAACTATAGACCCTATAACAGATCTACCACCACATCTTTCGTATGCAAGAGTTAAAGTAGCTGCTGTTGCCACGTCTCCACCTCCCCCGATACCCAGGAAGAGCGCACTTTTATAGCCCTTTATTGATAGACATATATCGATAACACGACTACTTGACGTTCTCATCACCTAGGAATTCAGACCGTGGTCCTTTCAGCATTACTTCCTTAGGCTCTATACAGTAACTAGTGAATAACAGTAAATAACCTTATTTACACAGTATACCTCTGGGGGTAGTAGATATGAATATGATTAGTATTGTAGATAAACTTTACAGATGGAGAATAGATGAAGCTGTTAAAAAACTTGAGAGTAAACTTGATAACGAGTTCTACGTAACAGATCTAATCTATTGCCCTCTGAAGTATAGATATCAGAAGATGTACAAGGAGCTTACAATATCTTCAGCTATCAACCCTACAACGTTATTAGGTGAACTTACACATTACGGTGTTGAGAAGATACTCATAGATCTTTTTGGACCGGAGAACGTTAAGCTAGAGGTAGATTACGAGAAAGGTATAGAGGTAGATGGTGTTCTATACATAGTTAAGGGGCGTATAGATGCTATTATAGGGGACTGGGTTATAGAGGTAAAAACCAGTAGATCTGATATCTCGATACCCCAAAACCATCACGTTATGCAAACGAGAATATATCTATGGTTAACAGGTTTTAACAAAGCTCTACTTCTATACATAACATCAAATAGAGTAGCTGAGTACATTGTAGATAAACCTGCATCAGATGGAGAAATAGCTGATCTCCTAAGAAGTACAATAACCGGGGCCCCCGCCCCTAGATATCCATGGGAATGCCGCTACTGTACATACTCTACGCTATGCCCCTACAAAAAATCTGTAGAATCTTAACGTTTAAATAACGCAAGAACGTAGTACTTTTAAACCAGTTAGTGAAAAACTCTGTGCCTGAATCCAAGGTTCAAAAGATGTCTACGCAAGATGAAAGTGATGATCCAGGAGGAAGAGAGGAAGAGATGGAGAAGGATAGAGTCATAGGTAAGCATGTCTATGGCAATCTCTACGAAATAGATCCCGAAATCGTTTCAAACGAAGAATTACTTAAACAAATAGTTATCGATGCAGCTAAACTAGCTAATATGACTCTCTACGATATAAAGTCGTGGAGATTCGGAGGTAGAAAAGGAGGTGTTTCTGTTATAGCTCTAGTTGTAGAAAGCCATATAGCTGTACATACATGGGTTGAATACCGCTATGCAACAGTAGACGTATATACATGTGGAGAAAAAAGCGATCCGTGGAAAGCCTTCGAATACATCGTTAGTAAATTGAATCCTAAGTACTATACAGTCAACTATGCAGATAGAAGCAGTATGACATTCATAAAAACATAGAATAAATCTTATATATCCCAAATTTTTTACCTAATTACGCGAGCTTTACGATAGTTGTCTAAATAACATTAAAATTTAAGTTTTTTATTTAGTATATCAGGTCTAACCTAATCGAGGTATACGCAAAGTGTCCTTGAAACCTTTACATAGTATACCTTTAATAATAGTGTTGTGTGTTGTAGTGGCTGTAGCTGCTTACCTATACTATAACATGGCTCAGCAATTCGAAGCATTAGAGCTTAGAGGTTATCCTAGTAATAAAGGTTATGTATCTGACGAGGTTTGGTATGTCGATTCTGCACGAAATCTCTTAAGAATGGTTTTCGGTTTTAAACCGCGTATGGATGTACCTAGAGCTTCAATAGTATTTTCGTCTTATTCTGATCTGCTTCAAGCGAAATCTCTTGCTGGGGAATTCAACGTTAAGGTTATAGCTGACGAAAACTATTTCCCTAAGATAAGAGAGAAGGAGGGTAGATACATTCTATACGTCGAATCTACATCTGTAGACAGTATAGAGAGTTTAGCTAAAGCTTCAAATGCTGTTGATGTAGTTTTTGGTTGGTTGATAGGTGACGCCCCGGGGATCTATAGTTATCTGAATCTTGAGCATCCACCTCTAGCAAAATACTTAATAGCCTTGTCTATGGCTACCTTAGGCGATAAACCATTGTACTGGAGAATACCATCGATTGTTATGGGAGTATTAGTGGTGATCTTCACGTTCTTAATAGTTTACGAAGTAACGAAAATTCCGGAACTAGGTCTTATAGCTGCTGCTGCTACAGCTGTAGACCCCATGATGAAGATTATGTCGTCGATAGCTATGCTAGATATATATGTATCGACTTTCACAGTTATCGTACTCTATCTAGCTGTCAAAGGTAGGTTTAAAGAATCTGCACTGGTTCTCGGTCTCGGATCAACAGCGAAATTTTCAACTCTTTTCGTGGCTATTCCCCTGGTGTTTCTCTATATGAATCGCCTCTTTAAGAAAGGTTACAGGATTAAGCAAGTTGTAGAAGAGGTTATATACTACGTTATACTTGTCGCGCTTTCTTTTCTATTCTTCCAAATACTCGTATCAATACCTATAATAATAAAGCTCGGCGCCTCTACATGGATTGACCAGGGGATGCTCGGAGCTATTAAATGGCATCTATCTGTAAAATGTGTATCCCCTACAGAGTGCCCACCTTCATCTGCTCCATGGGAATGGTTTTTTGGCCTTAACTCGTTCCCTGTCTACGCATCACCACTAATCTATGCTCAAGGATTTGCACCAGCCTATACCATAGCCTTGCTCTTGATGATGTTAGCAACACCATCTATGATATATGAGAGACCTACTAGAACTACCTGGTATATGGTTACAGGGGTTTTCCTAGGGTATGCAACTCTATGGGTTCTTGGAGGAAGAACTCAGTATAGTTTCTACGCTGTACAATTAACACCACTAATATATTCTTACTTAACGTTACAGCTATACGAATTTATACGTAGAGAAAATATTGAAAGAGTACTTGATTCGTGGAGAAGGTTAATAGTGTCTCTAGTTAAAATAGTTTTCAGCATCTTCAGGTGAAATTGTTGAGTCTTGTAGAAGTTCTACAGAAAATTGAACAGAATGCTGAAGCTCTTTCTAAAGAGTTAGAAAGAATAGGTGTAGAGAGCCTAGCTTTACTTATACGAGATACTGTTAAAAAGCTAAGGATAGTTAAGAGAATATCTTTCTCTACCTACACTATGTTCAGAATTTTTAAAGAGCTTGCTAACGATATAGAAGAGATATCTAGGCATGCAGTAGAGGATCCTACAACTATTTTAGAAAACTTAAAGCGTTTCATAATGAGTTTAACTGATGCATTATCTATTATTTGGCGTAGATACGAAAAAACTAAGATCTTAATCTTAATTATGGAAACCATCTACATCATGATAACCATAAATACCTTAGAGTACTACATTCCTAACAACATAGCTTTTATAGCTAAATCTATACTATTAGCCCTAGGCCTAATCTTTATAATAACGCTAACCTTGGGATTAACTTCTTCATTATTCTTAATACTCTCGATACCATCTGTACCGATAGTTGCATCCATGATTAGTCTAGAACAATCTGACTACCTTAAGCTAATAGCGTTAACCACCCATATCGTCGCCTTAGCTTTATCTACATACTTCGTTTCAAAAAGTATCTGGATCTATGTAAATGTGAAGAGGTCACTAGTAAAGATAGCAATAGCTGTAGAGAATGTAGCCAAGATTTTAAAGAGTTTAGAGATTAGAACGAAACCCTCAATCGATATAAGTATTTATACCGATGTATACGGTGATAAAATTTTTGAGCTTATAAAGTACTTAGAAGATATGCAGAAATTACGAGAATAGTTAGGTGGATACCATGCCCGAAAAAAGCGGTACTCAAACAACTCAGAAAACAAAAGAGATTAAAGTGTTTAGCACTCAAGTCGTTACAATAGACCATATTAAAAAGGATAAGAGGAAATTAATTCTATTAAATATCGTAAGGACATGTAATGAAATAAGCGAAAAAGGATTAGCACACTTAATAGCATTGCTAAAAGATGAGAAGAACATAAACTTAGGTTACACAATTCTGAAGCTAGGTAGTAAAGTAGTTGTTAGAGAACTTCTAGAAGATGTTAAAGCTTTACTTTATACAGGTTTAATAGAAGTCAATCCGAAGAATAAGAAACTTATGTTAACAAGCAATGGACATGAATTCCTCGACAAGGTAATGTCACAGATAGCTATCGAGAACCTAGATGCCATACTAAAAACTGTTGAAGAACTTAAACCCAAGATTCTACCACTAGATGAAGAAGTAGCATTAGTAGTTTCAACATCATCTAGGAGATAATAAAATATTTTGAACTTTATTATCGAAGTCTCCGAGTTTTAAATCTGTTGTGTTTCGAAAACGCTGTATACTATATAGATAGCGTTACTCTCTCTCTTTCTTCTCTTCTCCTCGGGCTCTCCCCTACGAGATCCATGAGTAAGGGATTTATCCTCCCCTCTTTCTCTAACTTGATGAGGTGATCACGAACATTTGATGTATGTTTAATATCTAACTCTATCAACTGTTTCAATAACCCATGTGCTGTTTCCCAAACAGCTTCAAGTTCTTCTCTAGGTATATTGCTTATTATGAATGGGTCTTGAAGCCAGTTATCAAACGCTTTTATGGTTCTCATTATATGCTGAAAAGCTATTCTTGTGTACAGTATTAATTCTAGCCTATCTCCTTTCTTAACATTGTCGTATATGTTGTCGAACCACTCTTTAACTTTCTTCTGCATCTCAACCCATCGAGTTAAACTATCATAAAGGCTGGACATTTTGTATCACTAGTATTTCAAGTTCATAACTAGGTTTTAACTTCATATGCTTGGTACAAAGTTTATAAAATTTATTCAAGTTTGAATGGCTTACCTTGTTTCTTAATAATCTCCGGAACCTTGTCTTTGTATAGCGATAGGAATCTGAGATCCTCTTCCTGCTTCCTATAGTTATCCGGAAGGATCCTCGGTATTTCGTCGATTATCGGATACCATCTTAAACATACGGGGCAGTACAGTATCCCTTCTTTAACCTCGTACTTTATACATTCTTCACACGGATATTCTGTAAGCTCACTAACTTTTGCTTCTCTATACCCGCAGTAAAGATCACATAAAGGTTTCTGTACTTGTTGAGGTAGAGATCGTTTCTCGTATACCTTCCTCTCGAAGACTACCAGTTTCAGAGGGAAACCTGTGTCTTTACAGTATGGGCAAGCTATGTAGTTCAATAACCTGTACTTCATTTTTTAGCACCTCTGATACTCTCTATAGTTGTCATAAGCTCTTTCAATACCTTTGTAGCTACCTCTCTATCCCATGCCTCGACCGTTATCCTAATCAACGGCTCTGTACCGCTAGGTCTTACCAGGAAAACAAACTCTCGCGTTATAACCTTAATCCCATCTATGTCTATCGTATTGTAGCCTTTGTACATATTCTTCAATTCCTCAACAATTTCCATACCCTCCTCTCTACTAACTATAGACATCTTCGTCCTAATTACAACAGGCTTTAAAATCTCGTCTACGTAACTAGATATAGCCCTATTCTCTACACTTATCATCTCTGCTACTAGCGCTGCAACCATCGAACCATCTCTTACCAGCTGATGAGGTACATAGGCAAATCCACCGTTATCTTCGAATCCCGAGAGTGCTCCTCCCAACTCTTTTATCTTCCTAGCTATATTTAAGAACCCTACCCTTGTCCAGTACACCTCTATACCTTTCTCAACAACGTTTTTCTGCATTAGGAAGTGGCTCGTGGAAATAGCTGTTACAACTCTTTTAGGTAATTCTGGGTGTTTCCTAGAAACATAGTTACTAAGAAATACTGCCGATATATCTCCTGCCACGAAATTCCCTCTTTCGTCAACAATAACAGCCCTATCCCCGTCTCCATCATGAGCTATCCCTACATCAGCTTTAACACTTCTAACTATATCCATTAAATCTTGTATGTTTTCAGGTGTCGGTTCGTACGGTCTATAGGGTATACCTATATCGCTATTTATAGATATGACCTTCGCCCCCAGCTCTTTGAGAACTCTAGGCGTTGTTAACGCTGATACACTATTAGCGCAGTCAACTACAATCCTCGGTTTCTTACGAGTAATAGCTTCTGACTCTACATGTTTCTTTATAGACTCGATATAGTGTGTTAAACAGATGTCGTATCTCTCTATAGGCTTTATGTTGACCCAGGGAATCCTCCTAAACTTCGACATAAACATTATATCCTCTATAGCCTTATCTACATCAGGTGGAGCTTCGATACCATCGCTTAGAATTACTTTCAATCCTACCCATTCAGGAGGGTTATGACTTGCTGTAACCATTACACCGTAGTCAAACCCTTGATCTCTTACACATATCTGTAAAGCAGGTGTTGGCAACAACTCTGCATCGTATACCTT
>JAJHRF010000097.1 GCA_020832925.1 Desulfurococcaceae archaeon
GTGTTATCAAAATCTCTACGGAGATAAAGTTTTTGCAGCTTCTCGATATACAGGATCTAGAAATCTGTAATCTTTAACAATACTTAACATCTCTAGTTTCTCTATAATCCTCGATAACGTTGATTTCGGTAACACTACACCGTATTTCTCTGCTATGAATGATCTTACTTTAGACCACGAGTTGTTGCCTAAAGCGATAGCTTTAAGAACAATCTTCTCTCTACTACTTAGCTTACTAAGCTCTTCACGAGCTAGGTCTACCGCCATCATCTTGAGGTTCTCGAAATCTCTATATCCATCAACATACTTTCTACCGAAGAAAACTAACCACCCTACAATACCATCGAAAAAATCTATAGCTATCTCTATAGCTTCTCTAGGAGGTTCTACACCTTCTTCTCTAAAACCTTTAACAAGGAATTCTCTTGCTAAATCTCTATCAAATCTCTCAACAGTTACCACATGAACATATCTCCCATATAATGGTGATAAAGGGTTTTCGTAACCTAGGAAATTGTAAAGTAACCCTATTTCAGAGCCTGCAACAATAAACACTATGTTCTCTAGATTATCGTAAGAATAAGCAATAACGTTCCTAAGTTCTGCTGATAAAGGTGGTTTAACAGACTGTAGCTCATCTAAAACTACAACAAATCTCTTACCCTTCTTATTGATCTCGCTTAACAAACCTACAAAACTTACCGAATCCCTACCTCTCCACCTAATCTCAACAGAGAAACCTAGTATCTCAACACCTCTTATACCTTCTAAAAACTTCCTAGTTTTATCGAGTGTAGAACTAAAAGCATCTGATACCCTAAGCTCTAAATCACTTCTCCTAACAATACCCCTCATATCGATATATATACCGTTAACTTCGTTAAGAAAAGTCTTGAGAATACTAGTTTTACCAACACGCCTAATACCGATCAAAGCAATCAAAGGTTTACCTTGCTCAACAGTTTTGCTAAGCTCTTTAAGCTCTTCCTCTCTATCAAATAGATCCTCTCTCCTATACTTAGGTCTAAGATCAAATAAAGTCAAGGTTCCGCACCAGAACTCAGTTCTGCACCGGAACTAATAAACTCTTTAAAAATATGCAGTATATCCCCGGTTTACCGAATTTTCAACTTAAAACAGATTCTCTGGATTCTTTATAGCCAGTGTAATAATTTCAAATGCTATTGAGAATTAGTAATGTGATAACGCAGGATTCAGACCTAGTAAATAACTTTAATTAACTGTAATCGAATACAATTAATTTCACCTTCCCCTTTCAGAGCTCCATGCTCATTAGGAAACGCTTAGGGTTGATCTAAATATCTCTGCATTCGTTTCTCTTCTTGAAGTACCAGCTTATCTTTCTCAATAATTAGCTTTGTCAATAAAACATTGAACTCTTCATCGATACTGAAAATCATCAAATTATTTAATTAATTAAAAATGATGGCAATTAATGTATTGATGTGGTTAGCATTTCGCATTCTTCGATGTGTACCTTGGTATAGAGTCGGGAATTATGTACATATTGTTTCTTTTCTCAATGAAACTGTTGTTGACGAGTTTTTGAGAAATCTTGCAAATTCGGAATCGTATATCTTTGTCTCTAACCTAAGCTCTAGGTATCTCTTTATCTTTAACCACGAAGCACCTTCTTCACCTATTTCAGTATCTCTACATAGTGTTTAGTACCCATAGTGTTAATGAAGTTGCAGAACTTGTTTACAGTAATCTTAGATACTTCCTCAAGAACTTCATTAATTACTACGGGATCTACATAACCTTTGCTAATAGTTTTAGCCCTAGATAATATCCACAGTTTTGCTCAGGAACTATTCATCAACTTTAGACCGTGGTCTTCGAATTCTTTTCTAAGGAATTCTAAAGCTTCTTCTCTACTTAAGAACTTAAGCCCGGTTCTCTCCATATATCCGCCGTAGAGAGGTGATGGGTCCTCTTTTTAGGGATCTCCTGCAAAAACAAACGATAAGCTCCTCAGGTTATCCTAGGCATAAACAATAGCCTGGATTATGTTGTAAGTTTGATAAGTTCTACTCGCCTTAAGCTCTTCAAGAAACATCTCATAGGTTAGATACCGGAAAGATCGAACTTCCTAACATCAATATATATCCGTAGCAAATCGTAGGTAGAAGCTTTTATGATTTTCCCCAACTCTATTATCATTAGGTGTATACGTGAATCACGGTCTTCATAAGAGGTATAGGATTGGATTAGCGAATCTATGCACAACAAAATCTGATAGAGTTGTTGTGGAGACTATTAGGATTGCTAGAGAGTTTTGCGAGGAGTATAGCTTTCATATTTTTGGAGCTAAGCTTACAGCCGTAGCAAAAGCTATAGAAATGCATTACCTAAGACATGGAGATTCTTTCGATACATTCTCATGACATTCACAAGAGGAGATGTATATGTTAATAGAAGAGGTAAGCAAAGGTATTCAGCTGAAACTGTAGAGGAAAGAAGCTATCTATTCAAATTGTATTTGAAGAGAGTTGCAGAGGTTTTGCTAAATACAATAGCTAGATAGATTTTGCTAAGATGTGCCTCTTAGGAGAAGAGCCTTGGCAAAATACTACATAATTCAATAATCATAGAATACTTTGTATTATCTACTTTTGTAATCTAGAAGTGTCCTTCTTTTCCTCTACCCCTCTTCTCTAAGAGCCTGTTTAAAGCAATCTCAACATCCACCCT
>JAJHRF010000009.1 GCA_020832925.1 Desulfurococcaceae archaeon
TGGCGTTGGGCTCGACCGGGGCCCATGGGGTGTGGGTGAAGCTAGTGAACCCACATCGAGGCCCAACCCCCTAACAGAAATACAAATATTTACAAATACCATCAAGTACCGTTAGAGGGGAAACGCTGAGTTTCTATGTGTATCATTTTTCTACACATTTTTTTGTATTGTTCGAAATTTGTTGAATCTGCTATATGTATCTCTACTGGTGCATCCCATGGTAATTGATATAGATCTATAGCTTTCTCGATAATATCTATATAAAGTTTTTTCTTTGTTTCGCTATCTAGAATTTTTGAAGGTATAGCGATTAGGATAGCTATATCGCTGTAGATAGTAGTTCTATTCTCAGCAATACTCCCAATAACATATACCTTTGCTTCTGGGATAAGATCTTTAACAGCTTTAGCAATTTTCTCAGCATATTCTCTCCATCTCTTCAAATGTTCGAAATGATATTTAACCCAGTTTGACATTCTTCACAACCTCTTCAAGAATACCGATAAGTTTTGCTGCAACATCTATAACATCTCTAGCTTCATCAAAACTATAGTTTATCTCACCATACCTACTCGTAGTATATGCTTCTTCAGCTAATATAAAAATTCTTCTATAATTATTAACAAATTCAACAAGTTTATCAGCAATATTACTAAATCCATGTCTTCTCAACTCTCTGATGAGAATCGATAAAAGTTCTCCCAACCTATGACCACGAATAATATCTCCGAAAAGTTCGTAGTGAACAGCTTTTATATATAGTTGCATAGCTTGTTCAACAAAGAAAATAGCTAGATCAGAATCATCAACAATTTTCGCTTCTTTTAAGAATAGCATAGTTCTATACTTCAACTTCTCTACAACTATACCACTCAACAAGTATCTACCTTATCTACAGAGTAGTTACTTCAACTTAATATTTTCAGAACACATCTTTAACTAGTTTAGATACAAATTTTTGATTAAAAATTAATTCAAAGAGGATATAGTTTTCTACATCTCTTGCTCTTCTTCTTCCTCTTCTTCTTCACCACACTCTTGTATACATTCGTTGTATGTTTCTAAACATTCTCTTTCTTTATTTGGTTGTATTTTTAGACACATACTGTATAGCGATTTACATTCTTCTACACACTCTGAGTACCATGATGATATAGGCATAAACTTCCCTTTGCTAGGTCTTCAAGTCTTTTTATTTAAAGGTTGTATATATGTTATTCTAGATATAGAGTTCTTTTACCTATAGTCTACTCTAATATATATACTCACTTAGTGTGAATCACTTTCTGTGAGTTACCCTTTAAAAACATGAAATACGACATCTATATCGAGGTGGAATAAATGGTAAATAAATACCTAGTTTTAGCAATAGTAGCTGCAGTAGCTTTAGCAACAGTAATATCTATAGCAACATTTACATATGCTCAGAGCAACGGTGTCAACAAACCATCACTACTGCCTTGCAGAAAAGGTAATGTAACAAAAGTATGGATACCATTTGTATGGCGTTGGAGAGGCTTTGGTTGGGGTGCTAAGGTTAGGGGGTTGGAAATAGTTGTTAGCGATGAATTTAAACAGAAAGTTGTATCAATACTTGAATCAGATTCAGATACAGCATCACTCTTAAGCCAAGGATACAATATTACCCATATAAAACCTGTGGTAACGATGATTGTAGGTGGTGATGGTACAGTAACATTTAAAGCTACGAAAGCTATTGTTGAGCTACGCAATGGTAAAGGAGGTAGAGCTGTAGTCTACGTAGATGTTGAAGGAGGTAAAGTGTTAGCTATATACAAATTTGAAGCTGTTGTGAAAACAGCTAAAACAACTACACCAACAACACCATCTTCCTCAGCTTAAGCATATGTCTATGAATACAAAACTTTGAGTTAAACCAAAAATCTTTTTTAATTATTTCTTAAGTTTGTTCAAGACCAAGGTTTACATAAAATGGATGTTTTTCTATCATTGTCTAGGTATTAACGTAAGTCTAACTAGTTTAACCCCTTTAATCTTCTCGATACTGCTTACAAACTTCTTTATCGTATCTGAAGAACCTCTAACGATTATCATCAGTAAACAGTTTCTCTCATCGAGATGCACATGCATAGAAGAGATAACTATAGATAAGAATCTATGCTGAATATCTGTAAGTTCTTCATCAACATTGCCTACTTCATGATCATATAGAACACCTATAGCCCCTACAACTTCGCCACCTATTCTCCAGCTATGCTCAGCTATAAATAACCTTATAGATTCTTGAACTATTCTCGATAGAGTATCGATCCCCATATCCTTCATAATCTCTAGCAATTTCTCAGCTAAATCTTTTGGAATATATACTCCTACCCTAAGAGGTTTCGAAACTTCTCCATCCACCCAACTCCACCAACAGTATATTAGTTCATTACTGAGATATTATAGTTTCTCTTTAGAAAAGCTTATAAAGAGTGCACCTTATAAAACTTAGGTGGTGCACAGATATGGTGAAGAAAGTAGCTATAGTGGTTACAGTTATTGTTATAGTTTTAGTGTTGTCTGTAGCTATATTTATAAGCTATAGAAATCTTTTCATTATCAAAAGTTCTGAAGAATCCCCAGGTTATGTAGTTGTTACTGATTTTGTTAATCGTACTGTGAGAATAGTTAAGGATATAAGAAGAGTTGTAGCTATAGGTCCAGGAGCTTTAAGACTTGTAGCATACCTTAATGCTTTAGATATGGTTGTAGGTGTTGAAGAAATAGAGCAAAGAGGATCAGTAGTTGGTAGAGATTACGCTATGGCTTATGGAGATCTACTCAAGAATCTACCAGTAGTTGGTCCCGGTGGACCAAGATCAGCTCCAGATCCTGAGAAGATTAGATCTGTAAAACCTGATCTAGTTATAATGTCTAGAACTTATGTAGATCTCTACAACCCTGATAGACTTTCAGAAGAAGTTGGAGCACCTGTTATTGTTGTTGATTATGGGGTTGCTGGGTATCTTGATATAGATTCTTTGAAGAATGCTTTAAGAATGCTTGGTCTAGTTCTTGGGAAAAGTGGGAGAGCTGAAGAGCTTTGCAGATTTATCGATAGTATTGTATACGATTTAAGGAATAGAACAGCAGGTATAACTGTGAAACCAAGTGTTTATATAGGAGCTGTTTCCTATAAAGGTAAACAGCCATTCACATCTTCACAAATAAGTTTCCCACCACTTATACTTCTAAATACCAAATCTATAGTTGATGATGTTGGGGGTAAGCAGGGGTTTATATCGATAGACTTCGAATATCTATTGAGTAGACAACCAGATGTTATATTTATAGACTTGAATAATCTCGATGTTGTTCTCGACGACTATAATAAAGACCCTAGTAAATACTGTGCTTTGAAAGCATTCAAAGAGGGGAAACTCTACTCTATACTACCTTTCAACTACTACCATACTAATATAGCAACAGCATTTGCAGATGCTTACTACATAGGGAAAATTCTGTACCCAGATAGATTTAGTGATGTGGATCCTATTCAGAAAGCTAACGAGATATTCAGAGTTTTCCTAGGGAGGGAGCTTTACAAAGATTTCGTAGAAGGTTTTGGAAGAGGTTTTGGTTCTCTAAAAGATTTATTTACATGTAGTAGGTAATCACTATGTCTAGTTCATCAAATATTTTTCTACGTAGATACATAGCTTTAGCAGTTCTTGCAACAATATTATTCATTTTAATACCTTTAGCATCTTCTATCGGTCTCTATAGAGTTACTTTCCTAGATATATATAAGATGCTTCTAGGCTACAATCTACCGGAGGATGAGTTTATAGCTCTATGGATAAGACTTAGACGTATATTCGTAGGAGCTATAGTCGGTGCTCTCTTAGGTGGTGCAGGAGCTATAGCTCAAGCAGTTTTCAGAAATCCTCTTGCATCCCCTTTTACTCTAGGTATATCTCAAGCAGCTGCTCTAGGAGTAGCTATAGCTCTTATAGCTGGGTATGGAGGTACAGCTACTCAGTGGTTTATACAGTTTGCTAGACCATACATACTACCTATAGCAGCTTTCACATTAGCAATTATACAAACAGTATTAATACTACTTCTTGCGTATAGAGCTGGTTTAACTCCACAAGCACTCGTTTTATCATCTATAGCTCTATCCTTTTTATACCAAGCAATTCTAGCAGTACTCCAATACCTAGTTCTCAACGAGCTTCAGATAGCTACAATAGTTTTCTGGATGTTTGGAGATCTTGGTAAAGCTGGTAATACAGAGCTTCTCATCCTAGCTACAACCTTTATACCTGTAACATTGGCTTACATGCTTATGAACTTAGACTTAGATCTTATAGCTATAGGGGATGAAATAGCTTATACATCTGGTTTAAACCCGAAGAAATTCAGATTTTTTGCAACAGCTATAGCAGCTCTAGGTACAGCTCTCGCAACATGTTTCGTAGGTGTACTTGCTTTCCTATGTCTTTTAGCACCACATATAGCTAGAGCAATTGTAGGTTCTTCTCATAGATACCTACTCCCAGCATCGATGATGATAAGCTCTATACTACTAATAGCTGCAGATACATTCGGTAGAACAGCTCTATCCCCGAGAACTATACCAGCTGGGATTGTTCTATCTTTTCTAGGGGCACCTCTACTAATAGTATTGCTTCTTAGAGGGTCTAGGCGTTGGTGATAATAAGAGTTGTAGGGGTATCTGTTACCTACGGAAGTATAAAAGCGTTGGAGAACGTATCTCTAGAAGTTTTCCCTGGAGAAGTTGTATCTATCATAGGTCCTAACGGTAGTGGGAAAACAACTCTACTAAAAACAATAGACAGTATAGTGAAACCTATAGCAGGCTCTATATACATAGATGGAAAGAATATCTATAACTATACGAGAAGAGAAATAGCTAAAATACTTAGCTACGTACCTCAGAGAATAGATCTTCTACAGAATACAACAGTTATAGACTTTGTTTTAACAGGTAGAAGACCTTACGCAGATTTTAGCTACAGCAAAGTAGACATAGACAAAGTTTTCGAAGTTCTTAAAATTGTTAACGCTGAACATCTAGCGTATAGAAAACTAGATGAACTAAGCGGTGGTGAACTACAGAGAATAGTTATTGCAAGAGCACTTGCATCAGAACCAAAGGTTCTCTTATTAGATGAACCAACAGCAAACCTAGACTCGAAGTACCAGGTAGAGATAATGAAGTTGATTAGAAGATTATCCAGTGAGAAAAAGGTAGCCGTCATAATGGCTATCCACGATCTTACCTCTGCTTACAGATTTTCAGATAAAGTAGTTATGATTAAGAATGGGGTTGTAGTTTCCATAGGGAAACCAGAAGATGTTATAACAGAGGATAATATTTGGAGAGTATTCGAAGTTAAAGCGAAGATCTTTAGAGAATTGAGAGCAGTTATAGTAGAGATATAGAAAAAAGATACATACTAAGAGATTCTAGTCTCTTGAAAACTATGCTATCTGTTTATATGGAATTCTTCTCAATTTCACGATACCTCTACCTATAACAGCATTAAATTCAGCACCAGCACATACAGGACATAGAGTTTCGCTATTTATCTTTACAGCTTTTGGTTCCATAACAAGTTCTCCGCATCTAGAACACCTTACACTTGGATATATAGGAGCTCTCTCAATATCTTCAAAAACCTCAACTTCTTGTATAACAAACTCATCTTCAGGTAGATCAGCCATTCTATACCCTATCTCTTCCCAAAGCTTACTTAATTTCTCAATATCTTCTCTACTACCACTCCTCTCAACAACAACTTTTCTAAAAAGCTCAAGAGCTTCTTGAGGAAAGTATTTAGATCTTAGCTTCTCTGAATCTATATAGATCCTAACCCCTTTCTTCGAATCTCTTTTAATAAGTGTTACAGCATTTTTACCTAGATCTAGATATATTAGAGAATTGTTACCTAGTGTACAACCAGTAGCAATTTGTACACCATCAACCATACAATTGTTAACTTCTACAATAGCTATAACCTCTTCTTCAACAGTTTCAGCAAGACCAGCTTTTCTTAATCCAAGTTTCTCCATAGCTATCTCAGATATCCTAAGCCCTAGAACAAGGAATGGACATACATGACCGTGGAACTCTTTAGCTTTCTCAATAATCTCTCTGGACACCATACATATACGCACCTCTCATTTTTGTAAAGTGCACTAATAAAAATTTTCATGAAAATTTTCATGAGTAGATCTAAATAGGTTTAACGATAGGACTACAGTTTACCGGAGAACCTATAATATTGTAAAACAGTTAACAGCTATTCGGTGTTATCAAGTTTTAAATCTGTATAGTTGCTAACATTAGCTTAGCTAAAGAAGAGGGTTATATATGTGAGTGTTAGAAGAAAATTGATAGGAGCTCTACTAATGTTAATAGTAGCTGTTTCGATAGTTTCTTTACTTGATATTGTTATGTTATACTTCTTGAAAGATTTAGCACAGGTATACATTATATACAGAAATATTGTTCATGCTGTTGTAGCTCTTATCGTAGGTATCGTTATTATTCAACTTTTTGCGTCTGCAACAGTTATTTGGTTGAAGAGAGGGAGAGAAGCTTATCTCGTAAGAAACGTTATACTAGTCTTAGGTTATATAGTTTTAGGGTTTGTTATAGCTTCTATTCTAGGGCTAAGCGGAGAATCTCTACTAGCAAGCGCAACTTTCTCTGGTCTTGTTATAGGTCTTGCTCTACAACCTGTACTATCGAATTTCTTCTCAGGTCTCCTAATCCTCTTATCTGGCTATATAAAACCTGGTCAAGATGTTAGAATAGCTGGTGGAATACCTCTATCTCTCCTGGCTTTCCCTGCATACAAATTCTTTAGTAGAGACTATGCTATACCAAGCTTGAGGGGGAAAGTACTAGAGATAGGATTGCTCTATACAAAGATACTAGATATCGATGGTAATGTAGTTAAAATTCCTAATAATATGCTATTTAGTTCAAGTATAGTTCTAGAGGAAACTTCTGAAAGTAGAAGGGTGCAGATTAGATATGAATTTCCAGTAACATGTAGTCCAGATATAGTTCTAGCTGAACTTCATAGAGTTTTCCGCAGTATACTAAACGATTATAACCTGTATATAGAGGAGCAAAGTGATAAACAATACTACATAGTTCTACTTGTAACAACAACACCTTCAGATACAAAAACAAGGGAATTTAGATCTAAACTATTGAAAGAATTCATAGATATTCATAG
This sequence comes from Desulfurococcaceae archaeon, assembly GCA_020832925.1. GTDB lineage: Archaea > Thermoproteota > Thermoprotei_A > Sulfolobales > Ignisphaeraceae > Ignisphaera. Next base: position 7,245 of record JAJHRF010000009.1, read on the forward strand.
AGAGCTTATCCTCAGCGGATTATGTACACAAACACAATCTTCTACAAGATGAAGATGGTAACCAGATAAATCTCTAAATCAGTATTCGTTCTTCTATTTCAAGGTATATAGATTAGATTCGGGTAGAACGTTTATTTAGCAAAGTTTTTAAGCAGTATTACCAACATTTCTAAGAATCCTAAGAATCAGTTTTGATATAGGTGATATTTAACGATTTTGAGGAACAAGATATTGGTAAAAATAGTAATAGTCTTGGCGACTCTTTTAGCAGCATCTCTCTTAGTTATGAAGTTTATTGTTGTTAAAAACGATGTAATTGGATTGACGTTGGCTAAGCTATGGTGTAGCGAAGTAGGTATAGAAGTGAATACCTCTACATGTATATCTACTATAAATTCTCAGCACTATGTTATTGTTCAAAGTCTTTCTCTAGCGATATTCTTGTTCGTTATAGCTATGACTGTTATGAAGACAGAGTGGAGAGTTGCTGCAGCTATTCTAGGAGTAGCTATTCTTATACTTACAGGTGTTTCCAATTCGAAAGGGTTTATAGAGGCAGTCTCATGGAATTTGATACTCTTCTTAATAGGTTCAATGGTTTTCGCAGGAATATTAAGAGAACTAGGTGTTTTCCGTTTCCTAGCTATCCAGATACTAAGGGTATCTAAAGGTAGTGTATACCTCTTGTTATTCTTAATATCTATGCTTGCTTTCTCGCTTTCAGCTATTGTTGGTGAAGTTACAAGTATTGTTTACATAACGATGCTTGTTCTAGAGCTTAAGAAGATACTTAGAGTTGATATAGAGCCTTTGATAATCTTATCTGTTTTAACTACTAATACAGGTAGCTCTGCTCTTCCTATAGGTAACCCTATTGGTGTATACATACTATTCCAATCAAGGTTAAGCGTATCGCAGTTCATTAGATATGCACTACCACTAGCTGTAATCAACCTCCTGGTTCTCTACATATTATACATCGTTGTATCTAGAAAGTATGTTGATATGCTTAAAGAAGTAGTTAAGAAATATATAAATAGGGTAGAGGCGTTTATAACAAGCTTCTACACTAAAATCTATAACGCAAGAGCTACGAAGATAAAGATAGGGGTAGTTCTGTTAATACTATTTGCTCTTACAGTAGCTCTCAACGACCCTATAGTACATATACTATCGAGGATACTGGGAATCGATATAGATCCTCACAGCTTCCTAACATTCATACCCTATATCTACATAGTGTTCTCTATGTTTATAGCAGTACCACTTGAAGAAATCTCTATCCTAGTTAGTAGAGCTGTTGAATGGAGCTCCATAGTATTCTTCATAATGCTCTTCATGCTAGGGTACAGCCTTCTACATACAGGAGTTATGCCAAAGCTAGCATACGCTTTATCAACTATAAGTACATCACCTCTAGCTCTCCTAACATTGATGGTTATAAGTTCAGCAACTCTAAGTTCTGTTCTAGATAATCTATCTGTTATAGTGGCGTTCACACCTATAGCAATGCTATTCGTAAACGCAGGGTTGATAAGCTCAATAATATTCTTTGCACTTCTCTTCGGAGGTGTATTCGGAGGAAACTATACACCAATAGGATCAACAGCTAATATAGTAGCTCTATCAATGGCTGAGAAAGAGAAGGTAAAACTATCGTGGAGAAGATGGTTATCGACAGCGTTGATAACTACAACAACTCAAATAGCTATAGCTGTTCTCTGGGTAATCTTTAACCAGATTATGCTGTAGAAGTTTCGAATATATAAAGTTCTATAATTGCTAAAATTTTATGTCGAGAACCTTTACATTGTGTAATCTATACCGATATTGATCAAGTTCTCCCACGTAATTTCTTCATATCTTTTCTATGTATTAGTTTACGGTGTTTAACTAGTAATGCTATAGTTATTACGAGAATTACAGCGGCAATAATTATGGCTATGGTTAGAAGTTGGTAAGATTGTTTGATTTCTTCTTTTTTCTGTGGAGATACCTCTATTGAGTATATTGTCCAGATACCCTCGTCTTTATCTATATCTACTGTGTAACCAGCTATATAGATATTCTCCCCGTCTGTAGCTATCTTACCTAGGTAATCGAAAATCGATTGTGTATAGTTCTTGTTTAGTATTAGCTCGTATACTAAGGTTAGATTTCTAGTGTATACCGATAGAACTTGGTATACAGTTCTATTCTCTTGATGCATATCCATCCTAGTTATGTAGAGAAAAGTATTGAGGTAGAGAGATTTGTAGCAAGCATTACAACCTGCATAAGCTACGAGATTTCCATATTTATCGTATTTAGCTATACCATTCCATCCAACAGCGTAAGCATTGCCTTCTTCATCGAAAGATACGCTATGGTAAGCAGCTATATATCTATCTATATATTCTCTAACTATATTCAGATCTTTGTCTAGAATTATTAAGAAGCTAGTGTTGTAGAATATGTATGTATGTTCACCTACGATAGTGAATGTTGCTATACTTCCAACAACCCATAGATGTTCTGTAGATGGGTTTAGAGCTATGTATATAGGTATATATGCAGATCCTTTAGAACTCCTCTTCTCAAAAACCTTAGCTATACCGAGGTTCTTCACATCAAATTTCCTTACCCTAACAACTCCAACACTCTCGTCGTAGAGTATAGAGCTACTCAACACGTAGATGTACTCACCATCACTTACAACAGACTTCGCTTCGTCTAGGTATTGGGAAGGATTCCAACTAATCTTCTTCAAGAGATTCAAATCTTTATCGAATACAAGGAGAATCTCCTCTGTATCGATACCATTAACATTCTCTACACCAACTACGTAAAGCTTACCCCCAACAACAATACAATCGTTTAGATAATCTGGCTGTGGTGTAGGGTTATCAACCCATACCTTAACAATACCACCGCTATCTCTAGACCTAACCTCTATTCTAAACCTAGAATCTTTATCAGAATTCTCAGATCCAACAACATAGAGATAACCATCACCTAAACAGATAGAGATAGCAGTATCGATACCAGGGCTAGGATTGCTAACACTAACCCATCTAACCCTTGGTACTATATTATTGTTAGTACTACTAAAAGTTGCTGATATAGATAGATATGGTATAACAATTAATATAACAATTACGAAAACTTTATACCTATATCTACCGCTAACCCTAATAGGTACCGAAACCATTTACCTAACCTCTGCATAAACATGTTTAAGCAACAAAAATATATCTCTATGAAAACCTCTAACAATAAACAACTTCTTGAACATAGACAAGATGTTGAAGTTGTACATATCTAGCAAAAAATTCTCTACAGCTACTCTGTAGAGGTTAAGATTCGAGAAAATACACAACATATTCATTGACAACAAGGTTATCCATATAAGGTCTCTAACTACTCTAAAGATGCTAAAGCTGAGTACCGATGCCAAGGCTTTCGTTGATGAAAACTTTAAAATCTTAGAGAAGTTGAGAATCAGCATTACTATAGAGATAACATCTTAGCCAGCTTTGATACACTATTACGAAATTCCTCGGAGGAAAAGAAATTATTGCTGTAGGTCTAGCACTAGCAATAGAGCTCACAGCTAGGAGGAGGTAGAATTGAAAGAACCTTTTATCTTAGATTCTTTCACTCAATTATACACATTTAGAACCTCATAGATGTTAGTATCTATATAAACATCCATTGTCAATTTGATTAACATAAAAGTTACATCTATATAGCCATCTATGTTCTATAGATATTTCATCTATGTTGTAATCCAAGCATACTTACTAGAGTCTTACAGTATACACTATACAAACTTGGTAAGGCTTACTGAATAAGCTCAGTAAGAGATCTGGTTACAAAATAGGTTTCGAGTATGTATGAACAAAAACATGTCGATTCTGTATGTACTTTTGTTTGTGATTATCTCACCTTCTATGAAATAGAGGAGAGCATTGTTCTGTCGAGTTCGATAGCCACCTATGACTCTGCAGAGATACTAGAACCTCTGTGGGTAGGGTGGAAGTTCCTGAATGTAATGGGTAAAAATAAATCGATAAAGATGAGCATCTAGGAGTAACGGTGTTCAGGGTTACTCAAAGACTCTTTGTTATAGGTTTAGTATTTGTTTTAGTTTTTCTCTGAATTTCTCTGGGTTCTGTATAAATAGCGTTGCTAGTTCTTCCTCTACATCAAGTCTATCTAATTCAATTAGAATTGGTCTAAGGAACAGGTATTTTATGATGAAGTAAGCTGTGTAGATGTCGTTGCCAAGTTTATTGACTAAGACATCCTTAAGCTTGTCAGGTTCATCGATAAGAAGATCGATACAGCTTTTACCTGAGAACTTCCTGCAGAAGATATCTAGGCTTGTGAAATAGCCGGGAGCCTTAGAATCCATGTACCTTTTAACAATTGAGACAAGCTTAGACCTGCCAAGGAACCTCTCCCCCCCCATTGGTTATCCCCGGCATAGGTACCGCCAAACCTCTAGACTACTTATATAGGGGAGCAGGTATATAAGTTTTCCTTCTTAGCTTTAGCTAGTATTGTTCAATGTTTTGATATTTCTATGAGTTTTTCAACAGCTTTTCTAAATAAATCTTCATCTATATTAACAGTGTATTCTCTTCTTATCGCTAAATTAAATATTTCTCCATGCATGTTAAGTATTTTTGAGATACAATCCACATCTTCGATACACTCCCCTGGATCTACATAGTAGAAACTCTCAACCCATGTACCTATAAACAAATGTATTTTCTCATAGAGATCAGGATCCTCAATACCATTAATACACAGAGTATTCAATTCTCTGCAAACAGGGTCCGCCAACACCCTCAGTTTCTTAATAAACTCGCTAACCATAGCTTCACACCACCTCACATCAAATCGATGCAGAGACCTGAAACACTATGATGAGACTCAATATTTAAGTATTCTAACTCCTCCATCAATTAAACAAAACCAGTATTTTCAAGTTGTTTATAATTGAAAGCCTGCTTTTTAAGGTGAGGATGGGTGAAAAAGATTATTAAGTAATTTGTAGTAAGCAGTTTCTGATGGTCTCGTAGTTAAGTTGAGATGTCCTAACGGTGGGTATGTCTAGGAGTATACATGCAAGAACCCCCTACTACGCTACATGTCTAAGGTGCAACTCTAAGCTCGAAAAGAACAGCTACAGAAAAATGAAACGCACTAAACGCAGTTTCGAAGCTGATAGAGGCACGGTAGCTGTTTTAAACATTAAGAGAAAAGCATTGATAAAGATGAAGAGCTCTAACTCCCCCATCCCTCGATGACAGATGTATACTCGAATAGATGAGAGGAACCAATGAACCATTCCAAGGGGTCCACCCTTCAGAGTGGGGGAGGGGGTTAGAGGGCATCATAGAGGATATTGTTAGAAAAGTTCTATAAACCTTTTGGAATATCCAACCAGGAAGTAGCAACAGCTAAATTAGATCACATTAGGATTATCTTAAAATTGATTTGCTTCTGCATATTTTTTCATTAAGGAAAACCTTATATAACTAACCAAAAGTAGTAGTATATGGTGTAATCTATGCCTTTATGGAAATGTCAAGTATGTAATTTCGTATTCGAAGGTCCTCAAGCACCAGATAAATGTCCTAAATGTGGAGCTCCTAAAGAACAGTTTAAACAGCTTTCAGATCAAGAAGCTCAACTTGTTGTAAGATCTAGAAAAACTAACTATCTACATATGAAAGCTTTAACATTGCTTAGAGAACTACTATCTGTAGCTGAAGAGATTATACAAGATAACTTGGATCCTCCATGTGTAAAGATAGCTAGTGAAGAGAAAGAGTTTGCTTTAACAACTATACAGAAGATTATGGCTGAGCTGGAGACCCATATGAAGAAAGGTAAATGGGGTTAAGGTATAGCAAGGTATTCACGTTATGATGTCTAAACACCCTCTAGATCTCCCTGTAGGTAGGAAGTTATCGAGAGAAGAAGTTGCAGAAGCACTTAGACTATCTATAATAGCAGAGCTAGACGCTATCAATTTGTATCTACAGCTAGCCAGGGCTATAGATATTGAGAACGTTAGGAAGGTTTTCGAAGAAATAGCACGAGAAGAGAAAACCCATGTAGGGGAGTTTTTAGCAGTTTTAAAGAGTTTAGATCCTGAACAAGTAGAAGAGCTTAAGAAAGGTGCAGAAGAAGTTAAAGAGCTTACAGGTATTCAAATAGTTAACACATCTAGTGATCCACCTCAGCAAAGTAGCGGTGGGGAGTGGTTTGTAGGGGTTATAGCGAGCGAGATTAAGAAAGTAGTTGATAACACTAGAAATCTTGTTAAGAAACTACCTGTTATCACCCTTGGTCGCGGTGTTGATGTAGTTGTAGTGGAGAGAGTTGATGAAAAGATTGAGAGGATCACTATACCGCTTTGCGAAATTAGCTATAGATTCAAAGTTTCGCAGAAAGCTATAGACTACGCTTCTAGGTATAAACAAGCTATAGAGATAGCTGAAGCTATTAAAGCAGGGTTTTCCCTAGTTTCAGATGAAGAAAAGCTTATTGTAGATACCTTACTGAAAGAAGGAAAGCTTAGGTTCTCTATGAGCAGATGGGAAGAGCCAGGTGCATCGGTTATCGAGATCGCTAAAACTGTTACAGAACTTGCTAAAAAAGGCTATAGAAAACCCTATATACTGATTCTAAACCCATCGAGATATATAAAACTGCTTAGCGTAAGCGAGAAAACAGGTGTAACAGATCTTGAAAGAGTAAAGATGCTTATCGACGAAGTTGTTGTAACCCCAGCTATACCAGATGAAAAAGCTATAGTCTTAAGCTCTACACCAGAAGTTCTAGACATTGTCTACGGAGGTAATTCTGAGGTAGATTACGTAGGACCTGAAGATGGTTTCCACGTATTCAGATTATGGTCATCACTAGCTGTGAGAATCAGGTTACCAGAAGGTATAGCTATTCTAGAAGAGGTACAGAAATAACTTTAAATAGCTATTCATAAACATAGGAACCTAATACTTTTTTCAAATCTATTCCACTTTTAGGGGTTAAGGAACAGGGTTTTCTGTGTAAAGTTCGTGTATGGAGCTCTGTACATAGAGAGTATCTCTTCATAATCTCTATCTATAACTAGGTATCTATGTATAGATATCGAATAAGGGATTTCCTTTTTTAATAAGCTCTATATAATCTTCTACAGCTTTTTCGTAGAGATATACAGGTTTCCATCCTAATTCGTTCCTGATTCTCGATGTATCGACAACAGCTGGGAATCTAACATACTGCCCAGGTACTATCTCTACCTGTATACTCGGTATATACATTCTAACTATATCGATGAACTCAGCAATGCTGCATACGAATCCACCTACGTTATATATTCTTGAAGGAGCTTTAGGAGCTTCTAGTAGTAGTACTATTGCTTCTGCAACATCTTTTACATATACGTAGTTTACCTTCATATCAAGGTTTTTAACAACAATTTTCTCTCCTCTCAAAGCGTTCTCAATTATAGTACTTGAGTATTGAGCAGAAAAACCTCTGTATCTCCCAGGACCGAAAACAACTGTTGGTCTTAATGCTCTGAAATCTATTAAACCTTTTCTCGTGTACCAAAGACCTATGAGTTCTCCTACATACTTCGTAATACCGTAGTACAGAATAGGTTTACCTGCATCTTCTTCTCTAACAGGTTCCGGGGTTTCAGGGTTGTAAACAGCTGATGAGCTCATGAATACGAATTTCTCTACCTTATGAGCGATGCTAAGCTCTATAAGGTTCTGTGTAGCTTCTAGATTAACTTTATAACATTTCACAGGATCTATTTCACAAACATCTGCAAGTAGAGCTGCTAAATGAATAATAGCTTCGGGTTTATATTCAGCCAACAGTCTATTCATAGCAAAAACATCTGTTACATCTACAACTCTATAGATAACCTTAGGGTGTTCTCTGAAAGGTGATGAACCTAAACCTGTAGCGATAACTGTATACCCTTTCTCAACAAGTTTCTCTACAACGAATCTACCTATAAAACCTCTACCCCCAGTAACAACGACATTAACCAAGTTACACACCGTGATATACCTAGGAATAAAGATTTAAAAGTGATGTAGAGGTATTGTCTCTACCTCTTAATCAGCGGGTTTTATACCGAGTATTTTTCCAAGTGTTGACCCTAGTATGTATAGCAGTATCGATACACCGAATATCATTATAGCTGTTTCACCGAATTCTTTTATATAGCTTCTATTGTGTAGAATAGCTACGTAGAACGTTAGATAAGATACAATAGCTAACGCTATTACCACCATAGCTATGAAAGCTTTCATCAAGTTGTTTATGATGAAGTAAGGTGTTGCTAAGAGAAGTGCTACAGATATATACGCTATCAATGTATAGATAGCTGCTAAACCCGGGTTAGCTCTACCTTCGTTCTTTGCCTGCGTATAAGAGGCTATACCCATAGATATTGATGCTGCTATACCTGCTAAAAGACCTGTTAAACCTGCACTCAACGTGTTTTCAAATGCACCTAGAGAACCTGTGTAGATACCTGTAAGCTCTATTAAAGCATCTGAGATCCCGAGAGTTATAGCACCTATATATCTAACCCTTCCCTCGTCTATACTCGATAGGAATTCTTTCTCGTGTTTCTCTTCATCTAAAATCATCTTCTCGATCTCTTCCTTTAACTCGTGTTTCAGCTTAGCTATCTCTTTATAGATAGCCTTAGCTGATCTCTCTTTAGCTTCGAGAATCTTTAGTAGAGCTGTTAAACCGAATAGATAGAACATAACCGTGTAGATAAACATCTTAAACATAGAGATACTCGAAGAACATTCACCTACAATACTTCTCCAGAAAAGGTAATGCCTATATTCATCCTCAGAAGCTTTTAAAAGTGTTTCTCTTAAATTCTTTCCCACAAAAGATTTTCCAGCAAGAGATCGGTATAGATGATACGAAAAATATTCATCTATACACATCCCCCGAACAGTGCTATCTATATCCATAGCTAACACCTAGTGTTTTACTCTATGTATACGATCCTTGACTAGATGTTCAAAAGCTTTAGCTATATCTACAACTAGTAGTACTAGGAGTATGAGGATAAGAGCTGTTACTATGTAGTTACCTAAATCGATAAGATCTTTCTCTACATTACTTAGAGCTAGAACGAAATTTAGTGGGCATAGGGATAGAGATGCTATGACTACGAGAACAGCTTTCTTTATAATCTTCTGGTATACTGAAGGTGTAACCCATAACTTCTCAACAACTCTATCTCTTAAAGCTGTGAATAGAGCTACAAGGTTTTTGATTAAGTTGTAAGCGAAGTAGATTATCAGAGCTATCTCTATAGACGATATGAACTGCCATAGAAATACGTATAGATAAGATCCTCCAGAGGTTTGATAAAAACTAATCTTATCTAAAGCTATACCAGAGAGATATACTAATACTATTAAGAGAGCTAAATTCAAGAGCATCTCCTCTGCTATCAACCCTATCGAAGGTTTTGTAACAGGTTTAGCTATAGGTACTTCTATACGTGGCACCATTATCTTCTTCCTAAACATCATCTCCTCCCTCATCCTATACCTCAGCGTTCTCGCTATGAAGAACCAGCTAGAGAACACTACATACATAAACCCTACTTCGTACATGCTCAGGATAGTTGATATAGCTAGAACTGTTATCCTAACATCTCTTGTAGTCCAAGGAAATGAGTTCCTCAGTTTAGCTATGAACTCTCTATCCTCTACAATATTACTAACATAGCTTACGTATATAGAGCCTAGAAGAGTTAAACCGAATAACGATGTAAATAAGATTAGCTGGACCATGTCTACAGCATGGGGTACTATGATCTTGGTGATTAGCTGGTAGAACATCGCCGTCATGATCATGGTGTCTACAACTCTATCAAGTAGAGTATCGAGGAAAGCTCCGAATTTACTCTGTGCTTTGAATAATCTAGCTAGTTCTCCATCAACACCGTCTAGGATCGAGGATAAGATAGCTAGAACTGCTCCTACCAAGTTCTTACCTAAGAATATGAAGAACGAAGCTAGTATACCTATGGAGAAAACTATGAGTGTAACTATGTTTGGATCTACATATATTCTCGATTTATATAAAGCGAGGCTTATCTTCGTCGATATCTTTCTATTTATATACCTAGAAACAATACCGTCGCTCTCTTTGACAAGGTTTCTAGCTAAGATTCTCCAGTATAGTTTCCTAGCTCTCTCAACATCTTCAGGAGTATCTATATCTTGCCATAGATAACCAGATACATCTACGTAGCCAACAAGACCTTCTCTAGCGAGAGTGTTGATGAGATCTGATAGAGATGCTTTTCTACCTTTCTCAGCAACCACCTTCTCTACATAGCTATAGATATTCCTAGGTATATAGAATAAACCTGTATCTATACCGCTATAAGGAGGTATATTCTTACCTGATAAAACAACAGTACTGCCATCAACAACGATCTTCAGACCTTCAACAGCATCCCTACCCCTAATCAGTCTATCTAAACAGAGATAGATCTGCGAAGAACCTTTAGCAGTTTTAACAAGTTTTCTAAGAATAGCTATTTCGTATATATGGTCAGACATAGATAAAACAACATCATCCTCAACACCTCTACTCTTCAAAACTTTTAAAGCTTGGTAAAAAGTCCAGAGATTACCATCACCTTCAACAACATCTACAACTAGAACCTCGACATCGTCTCTACCTCTAAAGAATTGCTCAAGCTCAGACCTAGTCACAACATATATATCCTTGACACCAACTTCGCGGAAAACATTAACAATATAATCTAGAACAGTTAAACCAGGTTCGAGCTCGATCAAAGTCTTGGGGATACCTGAAACAACAGATTTTAAACGAGTAGCAAAACCAGCTGCAAGTATAACCCCAATCACATTAACACCCTAACCCTCTCTCAGCACAGAAAACCCACCTAATATAGATTAATTGCCTTAGGTATTTATATGCTTATCTGATTAATCTTAGACCAAGGATCGCGAGAAACATATACTATATATGCTGTAGTTAAGCAATTGACGAACTTCAATAGTAAATATAGATGTTACCCTGGCATAATGTTAGAGATAAAGTTTGTCGCCCCCTGAAGTCAGAGAGCTTCATCCATTCCGGGAAAACCCGGTTGTTGGCTCTCCCGGCGTCGGGGGCTTGATATATACTATCCTTTTTTGTCTAAAAATTTTAGCTATTTGTTGTAACTATGTTTCGATATATTTAGCTTGTATAAAGAGTATGTTGAGCATTTACATGATTAATGCGTGCTTAGCTAATTCTCTTTCACCATATTTTAGCTCTACCATGTTAATCATGTTTGGGGATTGTGTTTACGAGTTTCTCAATGTTTTGCTTTATCTTCTCTACATCGTTTTCCTGAGGTAATCCGTTAACATACACTACGTCTACGATTTTGAATTTTGATGTTTTGAAGAGGTTATTCAGTTTATCTTCTTGGAGTTTCCCCCACCCGTAGTTATTGATTATCAGTATAGGTTTATCGGCATTGATTTTATCTATAAGTAGCTGTACTACATACCTTATCACCGGGAATATATCTCCATCATATGTTGATATCCCTAAAACTATGGCGTTGGAATCTATAGCATCTCCTAGTATATCTGAGATATGTGGTTGTTCTCTATCTGTAAATCTGTAGATCTTTACTTTGAAACCTTTGTTAACAAGTTCTTCTACAGCTATGTTTACAGCTTTCTCTAAGAAGCCGTACATAGAGCCGTATATCACGAGAATTTTTCTATTCTCTGGCTCTGCTTTACCAAGTTTGTAATAGTAATCGATTATAGTCCTAGGATTACGTATCCAAACAAGTCCGTGTGCAGGTGCAACTATCTTTATCTCTATCCCTAGACCTAGAAGTTTCTCGATATTCTTAACTATATGCTCTCTGTAATGACCAACAATATTAGCTAGGTATTTCCTAGCTAACGGTAGAAACTCTTCAACAACAGAATCACTATCATCGTAAAGAGACTTCGGTGTACCGTAACCTCCAAAAGCATCGCATGTAAGTACAACACCTAGATCCTCTAAATATGTAGCTATAGTATCAGGCCAGTGAAGCCACGGTATATAGATAAACCTCAGCTTCTTCCCACCAACAACAAGTTCTTCAAGATCTTTAACAACTCTAAACTTCGGTTCAAAACCGTAGAAAGATATGAAGAGGTTCTTAGCTATTGGATGACCTAATACTACTGGTTCTTTCCCTGCTTCTTGAAGCAACCTAGGTATAGCACCACTATGATCAGGTTCCATATGGTGTACAACAATATACTTGATATCTCTAAGATCAACAATATTCTTAAGAGTATCTACAAAAAGATCTGCATAAACATGTTTCCACGAATCGAATACCACAGCACCTTCATTCGTCAGTAAAACATATGAATTATACGTCACACCTTCAGGTATACTCCAGAGAGCCTCAAAATACCTTACTTCATCGTCGTCTATCCTCAGTATGTAGAGATCGTCTACAACTCTATCTACGTATATCTTAGGCATAACGTAACCCCGTACCGAGACTTAAAGAGTATATATGCTGTACATTATTTAGTTCTCGTATATAAGCTGTAGAAGATCAAGATCTTATTATTAAATATAGCTTAAAATAGTTTTAAATATAATTACGTATATCATCAACATAGCTCTTAGACTTACTGAACAAATGCGCTAAGCCAAGTATATAAACTTCCTTTGCAGAGATTAAACCTAGACTATACTAAAGAGTATAAATATCGTAACAGTACCTATGGCTATAGAAAAATCTAGGTTTTCTAGGATGTCACCTACTCCAATATCCTCAATAATACATATACAACAATAAGAACAGAAAGCTGAAGTATGTTGTATTGTTGCTCTATACCTGTGTTTCTAAATCTTTAGCTTTACTGAGCAAAGTACTAGCTATAAATTCATAAGCTAACTATCTAATACTTTCGTCAATCCTCAAAGCTTAGTAGTTATTTAAACTTTTACTACATAGATAAAGCTTCTATGATTCTATTTTGGTGGAGATTTGATGATCTTGTAGCAGTTGCTCTAAGGCGTAGGTAAGAAACTTAGGTGTGGATAAGGGATTCAAGAGTTAGGAAAAGTTCTAATAACTTCTGCTATAAAGCGATGTAATTCCGAGTTGTGCACGGAGCCTTGAGGCGATTATCTATGTGTGGTTGTAGATAGTTTTGAATATCCTTTTGTTTCAAGAAACCCTCTGTATTACCAATAAATACTACATACTCACAAGACTTGTAATCCTACCGTTTAGGATGTAGAATGGCGTCATATTCTCGGTATCTACAATATTTGTCACAGGTTAGTCACCAATAAACCCTTACTGAGATTAGCGATTTTCTCTTAGCATATCCATATAGAGTTATATAGTTGTACAAAGTGGTATGGATAGGGGGTGCTATGTCGCAGAAGATATCAATATTAAAAGCTTTGCTCTATGGTTATGGCTCTCTAATGGGTTTAGGCTCAGGTCTTATCGTGAGTTGGTTACTGTACTACTACTGTCCTCCTAGTGGAAGTAGTTTACCTGTGTTAGCTCCTATAGCATTCATGGGTATTGCGATACTATTTGGAAGAGTTGTTGATGCAGTTTCAGATCCGTTAATTGGTTACTGGAGTGATATCTCTGTTACTAGGTGGGGTAGGAGAAGACCATTTATAATCTGGGGTTTTGTGCTTATGGCTCTGAGCCAGGTCTTCATATGGAGACCTATTGTTCAAGGCTATAGCTTATGGAACGCTATATATGCAACACTTCTACTCGGGTTGTTTTGGCTTGGATTTACAGCTGCTATAGCTCCTTACCTAGCTCTACTTCCAGAGATAGCTACCTCGGTTGAGGATAGGGTTAAGCTAGCTACGTATCAAGCATTCTTCAACCAGGTTTCTCTAATAATTGGAGGGTCTGTGGTTCCTATACTATTAACACTTGTAGGTTTCTTCAACACAGCACTAATCTTAACAGCTATAGCAACTACAAGTATGCTAGGAATTGTATTGGTATTTAAGGAGAAGCCACTCGAAGAGATCAGGATTGCTAAGGGTATGGGGCTATGGAAAGCACTTAAGATTACATACACAAATAGAATTTTCCTTGTCTACCTCATACCAACAGCTATACTAGTTCTATCAACGACAATGATTCAAATGGTTATACCATACCTCGTGAAAGTATCTGCAGGGCTTAGCGAAGCTGATGTTGCATTATTCTACACACCACTAATCATAGTATCTTTAGCTTCGCTACCTCTATTCAGAGCTCTTGTACATAGACATGGAAAGAAGAAGATGTATTTGGTAGGAATGGCTATGCTAATAATTCCAGCATTTCTACTAACCTTTACAGGCTCTATAGGTATTGACCCGAGAATATACCTAATACTTCTAGGCATAGTAGCAGGGATCGCTGTAACACCTCTGCTTATGTTGCCTAATGCATTCATAGCTGATATAACAGATATCGATGAAAAGATAACGGGATATAGAAGGGAAGCTATATACTTTGGTTCTCAAGGATTTGTGACAAAGAGTATGGCAGGGCTAGCTGGAGTACTAACATCGCTATTCCTAGAAACCTTTGGCTATTCACCAGGTGCAGATATGGGTATAAGGTTGACAACAGGTTTCAGCGCTATAATCATTATAGCTGCAGCACTAATCTTTACGAGGTATCCTCTGGAGAAATAATTTCTAAAAGTTTTATCTAAAAATATTTTTTAAATATTTTATAATTTTGCTTAATGCCTTACTCTTCTATTCATTAAATAATTTCTGTGAAAGGTACTGCGTGTAGTAATGCTGTTGGTAGTAGTTTGAATGCTTCTGCGTATTTAACGTTTATCTTCTTTCCGTAGAGCATAGCTATATACTTTATTAGAGCTTCCCAGTATCCCCAATTAGATTCGAATTGAGATCTATGGGTTTTCAAAGCTTCTAACTTTAGATCTATTGTATCTGTTATATCATAGAAAGTATTAGGTTTTGAGGTATAGTAGAAAGCTATGTACTTAACACGCCAAGGCTCTAAACCTGATACTGTGTTCTCTTCAACATAATGTGGAAGAGAAGCGAAACAAACTGCTTCAGTTGCTACTAAACCTGTGTTTCTATGATCTACATGTGCTTCGTATGGAAGCCAAGGATCTGGTGCAAATACTAAATCTGGTTTTAAGAATCTTATAATTGTTATAAGTTTAGCTCTAGCTTCTTTACTATAAGGCATATAACCATCTTTATAGCCAAGCCATAGAACTTTCTTAATACCTAGAATCTTAACAGCTTCCTCCTGTTCTTGCCTTCTGATTTCAGCTAATTTCTGTGGAGCTAGATTAGGATCAGAAGTACCTAGAGAACCATCTGTAGCAATAACCATATATACATCCTTACCTTTCCTCGATAACGAAGCTATCGTACCTCCAACACCAACTTCGCAATCATCTGGATGAGGAGCTACACAGAGAACTTTGTTAACCACATCGAAAACTTTATCGAAATCAGGCGCTACAATCTTTTTTACAACAAGTTTAATAGATTCCTCTAGAGGAAGCTGAGCTAGTTCTTCAAGTAATTTAGATATATCCACACCCACAAATACCACCACATCTACAGAGTCTCCATATATAGATACATATAACTATTTATGAAAATAACGATACCTATAGCTATCCCCAGAAAGAATATATTTCCTCAACCTAAACTATTCTCAGGGAGATCCATATGACCTGTTTTGAAAAACCTTTCACATTTTCAAGTGCTGGATATGAATTATCAGCTTTCATCCATATACCGTTTACAGGTTTCAGCTCGATGGTTTTAATGCTCCACGGTTTCACAGGGAATAAAGTTGAAGCTAATAGACTTTTCGTAGATATTGCAAGAGCTTTATGTAAAGCTGAGGTAGCTGTGTTTAGATTTGACTATAGATGTCACGGTGATTCACCTCTAGATTTCGAAGAATTCAGGTTTGAATATGCTCTAGAAGATGCCGAAAATGCTCTAAAGTATGTTTTAAACAATTTCAACCCAAAGAAAGTGTTCCTAATAGGTCTCAGTATGGGTGGACATATAGCTGTAAGGTTGGCAACTAGCTATGGGGAGAAACTCTCTGGTGCAGTACTTCTTGCACCTGGTCTAAGATTTAGAGAACCTGGGAGAGATATAAGGAAGATGATGCAGAGAGTAGATAACTACTACATTTTTGGATCTTTCAGGATAAGAGTAGATGCTTTAGAGGATATGGGTAAGTATAATGCTATCGAGTTAGCCGATAAAATAAGCATCCCTACCCTCATAATCCATGCTAAAGACGATCAAGTAGTTCCGTATACACAATCAACAGAATTCTTCGAGAAGCTGAAGATCCAGGATAAGAAGTTGATACTACTCGATGAAGGAGGGCATGTGTTCTCTACATACACATCGAAAACAAGAGTTATAACAGAGATAGTGAACTGGATAAAAGAGAGATCAAAGTAATAGAGCAAATTCTAGCATAATTAAAGCTAGCTAAATCTTTTCAACAACTTTACAACTAGTGATCTAAGTACATCGAGGTAGAGATTCATTTAAAGCTATCCTCATAACCTCTAGCTCATCGCATGTCAACATAAAGAAGTACTCAAATACACCAGGTTTCTCAACAATAACTAAACCTTTCCTCAAAATCTTTAGCCTAAAGATGGGGTTTAACTGATCTAGAGGAACAATATCTACAGGTATACCAAGCTCTAACTCGAGCTCGGAATTAATTTTCAACAACTTATCTAAATCCATAGCATAGCTATAGATAGCTATATCAATATCCCTAAAAACATCCCCTTCAACGAAACTCCCAAAAACAATAGCTAGAGCTATATCGTATCTCAATAAAAACTCCTTAATCTTCTTCAACAAAACCTCTTTCTCATTCTTACTAAACCTATAATACCTGAACCTCTCCTCAAATACTTCCGACAAACAGCGAAACCCTCTCGATAAACTCTTCAACATATCTAAAATTCTTCTTAACAGCATCGTATATAATCTTATCATCTATAACCCAGTACCTATGAACAAGAAGATTCCTCAGCCTAATGATCTTCACCAGCTCTTCAGATACACTACGTTGTATAAAACTTCTATCAGCAAGAAGTTTAAGAGCATGTGTAGGCGTTTCAGGTTCTAAACCATAGATATTTCTACATATATGTAGAGCTATAGCCGATACTGCTTCAGCGATAACAATGATGTTGTAACGTATAGCATATTTATCGGAGTCCGTAAGTTCTTCAAAAGATTTCTCTGAGCATCTAGATATAAATGAGATCGCGTTTCTTATCTCAGAGATAAGCTTCTTTATACGTTCTCTATCAATACCCACTACGAACCTCCCTGTATCTATGGTTGAGAGTTGTTAATAATTCTGTTCATCTAGATAGCTATAATAAGATTATGTTTTGATAGCTATGATGTATAGGTTATCGCCTCTCTTCCTAAGGTAGCCTATAGCTCCTTTGGAGATAATTCTTAGGTTATTTTTTGTAACGAAGTTTGTAAACTCTTTTTCTGTGTAGAGATAGTATACTCTTTTGAATTTCCTTCTCCTCGTTCTCCAGTAGACAATGTATTTTCTTGGATATCCTAGTAAACCTCCTAACGTTTTTATATAGTTAGCTATTGTCTTTAACAAAAATCTCTTCTGTCTCCAGAACCAGATAGTTGCTAACACCATTCCTCTAGGTTTTAATACTCGATATACTTCGTTGAAGAATTCCTGAGCAAATTCTTTAGGTAGATGGTGGACAAGAGCTATAGCTATAACAGAGTCTATAGAGTTGCTCCTGATAGGCATTCTGATAGCATCTCCGATAACAGCGTCTCCCAGAACCTCTCTCCCCTTCAGCGTTTCTCTAGCTGTATAGATCATAGATTTCGATATATCTAAACATATAACATAACCTCTGTTCCTATAAGCAATATCAACACCATTGATACAAGGACCTGAACCAGCATCTAGAACAACTCTTCCTCTAACAACTCTCGTAATAGGCCATGGTCTCGATCTCCAGAACCTATACCCTTCAGCAATAAGGTTATAAGACTCTATAGTCTTGATGTAATCTCTATAATCTTTATCGAAAATCTTCATACCTTATCACACAACTCTAATCTATATGTCGAAAAGAGATTCTTTAAACTACTGTAATGAAGATCCTTAGCTTAACAACTTATTAACTGTATCAACACTATATACTAAGGGGATTTAATGGTTTCACGACCTTCTGATTGGTTTAAACAAGCTCTTAAAGACCTTAATCATGCTGAGAAATCTCTTAAGTTAGGAGACTACAAATGAGGTTGTTCTGCAGCTCATCAAGCAGCTGAAAAAGTTGTTAAAGCTCTTTACCAGAAACTAGGTCTTGAGGTATGGAGACGTTCTGCCTCTAGACTTCTATAGCCTTCCTGAAGATTTTAAACCTCCGAAAAAGTTTATCGATATAGCTAAAGAATTAGATAGACATTACATGGCTTCGAGACACCCTAATATCTATCCCGAAGATGCTCTTATGGGCTACTATACCGAAAGCAAGGGTTTCCCCGAGGCGATTACTCGTGAATAGCTGTAGATATCTGTGGATATATTTTTCTTGCCCCGGGGTTCCCCGCATTGGGTCGGATTCTCATCCCCTCATCTACAGAGCTATCAGAGCTCAACATAACCCCCAAGCCCCTCATCCGCTTCAACTTCTCTAAACCTCTCAACGCTATATTCCAAGAAGCTACAACATCTCTAGATGTTACCACACCCCCAAGCTCAACGAACCTGTAGTTTATGAACTTAAACTTTTTGCCGTTAGGCGATTTTCTAGATGTTTTTGCTGGATCCACATAAACTGTTTTAATTCCGTATACCATTGCCTTATACTCTGCAAATATTTGAACTCTTCTATAACACCACAAGGATTTTTCCCACGATAGTTTGTAACAATGTTTGCTATTCTCTTTAAGTTTACCCAGATCCTCAAAAACTATTAATGCTCTATACTCTTTGGCTATCTCTACAAGCTTTTTAGATATTCTGTGGGCTGAATCTATCAATATGTTTCTAGCTTTGCTGAGCCATCTACCCCTAACCCTTCTAACCCACTTCAGAAACCTCCAAGATTTTGGATACCTCTTCTGAAGTTCTTCAGCAAGCTTCTTTAGGTGAAGAGCTCTCTTAAGACCTTTAAAAGGTATAACACCTATTGTGATTAGGTTGCCATTTAAATCAATTACTGTGTATGTAATATTATTGAAGTTTATGTCTACACCCATAACAGCCCTAAAATCAATGGGTTTGACATCTCTGTGAAATGTTATATAGACAAGTATTTTTCCATTCCTATAGCTAATCAGTATCTCCCCTGGTCTCCAAGAGCTGTCGAGGTACTTGTCTAGGTAGTTGTACCACTTGAGCTTTAGCTCAACCCACTCATTGTTTAGAACAGCTATTCTCAATGTTTTTGCATTAAAGTCTATTTTGTAGTCTAGTGAGTGTATCCTAGCAGTCAACTTCTTTAAAACAGGTTTAGAACCGTTATTCTTCTTAGTTGCTTCAACAACCTCCTTGGCACGTTTGTAAATCTCTGAAACGTGGTGAGCTCTAAAACCTAGTCTCCTCAACTCACTGTAGAACATTTTATGCAACTTCTCCTCAGATGGGATATTATCTAAACCCCAAATCCTATTAACTATACATTGAACTACGTCTCTGTACATCTTTATGAATTGAATTAAGAGAGCCTCACCTCTCTCGGGGGCAACAGCCTCAATCTTTGCGGTTGCTCTAACCCTCATAGAGAGGTTCATAGGCTATCACTAATTTTGGATTTGGCTAGCAAAATTTATAAATTTTGCTAGCCTTTACACTTTTGGTGGTTTCATGAGCACTATCTACGTGTTTGAAGCATCAGTATCGAAGTACTCTGGAAACAGAATAGTTCTATACCCACCAAAGGATTACCAGGAGAAGCTCAGGAAGTTCCATGGAAGGAAGGTCAAGGTATTAGTAATCATAGAAAGCGATTAGTTCAAGTATTTACAGTTATTCACAAGTGGTTACAGCTAATGCAAACCCCGCTACGGCTAGGAGAGTAATAGAGTATACGCGTAAGATCATCGAGCTCTATAGAGGTAAAGGTCTTCGCTTTACCTGGTGCTGGTATGACATTACCTCTAAACTTTATTCTCATGGAGTCTCACCCAGATTTAGCTACAACAATTTTTGCTATAGCAAGACCTTTCCACGATATACTGAAGGATAGATATACTAAGTGACCTGGGAAAGAACTGTCGCCTAACATCCCTGCACAATTCGTTGGAGGTAAGTTTATGGATGTTGAAGAATACGATGAGCTTGCTAAGAACCCTATAGATTTTATCTCTAAGAAAATCATTCCACGAATTTACGAAGCTCTTAAAGATCCTTCATCATCAGAGGCTTACGGTGCTTTAATTAAGTTTGGTATAGAGATGGCGAAATTTAGTAGTGTATTTATGGATTTGATGAATAGGTTGAGAGATCTTGGCTATCCTACATATCCTTCAGGTTTTGGTTACGCACCACTAGACTTCATAGCTGACCACCTCAGACACATAAACTACACACTTATAGATTTATATAGATATTCTGATAAAGTTAGAAAAGCTTTAGATGCCTTGACGCCTCTAATCATGAAATGGAGCAGAATGACTATTTCAATACCTCCAAACGTTCTTGAGTTATTTGATATTAAGATACCGCTTGCATTTATACCTCTACACCTTAACGAAATGATTCCACCGAAATTCTTTAGAGAATTCTATTGGGAACCTTTGAAGAAAGTTATTATAGAGCTTGTTAATGGAGGTGCTATTCCATGGATTTTCTATGAAGGAGATTTTACACCGTTTCTAGAATACATACTTGAGCTACCGAAAGGAAAAACAATAGCATATTTTGAACGTACAGATCTTAGAAAAGCTAGGAAGATCTTAGGGGATCATGCAATAATCATGGGCGGCATATCACCAGCACACTATATCCATGGAATACCTGAGAAAGTATTTAACGAAGTATGTAAACTATTAAACGATGTTAAAGAACCTGGGGGATTCATATTTGCCGGTAGTGGAGTAGCTGGTATACCTGATGAAACAAAACCAGAAAACCTAAAAATGGCTATCGAAGCAGTTAAGAAATGCGGTGTTTATTAACTTTACCAACCTTACCTATTAGAAATGAACTAGCAGTAGTGAAGATAACTTTAGACTCTTTTTTAATCCAGGCATTGAGCATTGGTATTAGTATCTTAATGTAGAGGTTATTTCATCTCCAAAGCTTCATTTCTTAGCTTTTTAACCCAGATCTTCTTGGTATTAAGTTGTTTTCAGCACTATAAATCCTTAGATCTATTCTAGGTTCTAGAATATTTTGATATTTCTAACTTGTTAAATATAATCTAGAAACTATAATGTTTATCAAGTTCTCTAGCACATCTCAGCAACTCCTCATCAACTTTCCTACTCTTTTAGTAAAGATTTTTAGGAATCTCTCTTACACTATGACTCTATGGAGATTCGTTTACATTGTAGAGAAACGCCTTAACAACATTTTCTGTTGCTTGATGAGCCTAGAAAACTATGATACTATACCTCTTCCCTTCATGAAGAATCTTAACCATGTGTAATGAGACTTCGCCTAGTCATGCCACGGCATTGAGTTCATAGATCAATACTCATATAATAGACTCTACTCCTGCTCTACACCTGTCTGTATTTGTTGTTGGCTTCTTTTTCAGCATACTTCTTGTATGTTAATGCTCTAACAATTGTTGCATATATACGTAGTCTACATGCTTATCTTCTGTTCCAGTACTCCTTAAGGAATTTTTCCTTGCAAGCTCGAGAAACTTGTCTGCTTCTTCAAGTGTTAGCTCATCTTTTTCGCTTTTCTCAAATAATATTCTTAGCCTCTCCTACTCCTCCTTGGTTAGCGGATCAATTATTGCAACCCTCGTAATACCTCTAAGCTATTTCACTAATACATCCTTATACTTCTTCTCGATAACACTTTCAGTAGATAGAAACTCTATAAAGAACTCCTGGTAACTCATGAAAACCTCAGCTAACCTGTCGAGCTTAGATGAAAACTTCTCGCCAACCTCATTAATCCTAGCATCTACATACCCCTTAAGCTCGCCAAACCTCTTATCAACATAATCCTTCAACTCAGCGAATCTTTTATCAACATATAGCTTCAGATTCTCAAACCTTTCATCTATAAGCTTAAACCTATTATCGATCTCAGAAAACTTTTACCTATTCAGTAAGCAACATTGTTGTTGTATCGATAACTTCTCTAAGCACTAAATACTGATCTCTTAGTTACTGAAGTTCTTGTTGTTACAAGTATGAAGATAAATACTGTTAACGTTGTTATGCTCTATCTCTATGTTCTGAAAATGTTTAATAGTTTACGAAGAGGATCAGGGTCTTAGTATAGATATCTTCTTTTTTATAGCGTATAGAGCTATTGAGGATACAACTATGTCTGCTGATGAACCTGGGTTAATGTTTTTCTTTACAAGTTCTTTATCGAATTGCTCTACAATTTCTAAACATTTTTCCCAACTTCTAGAACATATATCTAGTATTTCTCTAGCTTTCTCCGATACATACAGTGCTATTTCTAGTCCATGCTTCTTCACTATAAGTGTATCTATATCGTTTGAAAGTTG
This sequence comes from Desulfurococcaceae archaeon, assembly GCA_020832925.1. GTDB lineage: Archaea > Thermoproteota > Thermoprotei_A > Sulfolobales > Ignisphaeraceae > Ignisphaera. The sequence goes on from JAJHRF010000009.1 coordinate 30,074, forward strand.
GTAGAGATAGGTTTCTACAACAGCTCTATTCCAATCTCTATAGATATTGAGCTTCTTTTCGAGGTAGTAGGAATTTCTAAGAGATCTAGGGTAACCTTCTACAACTTCTCTACACACTATATCGTTTCTAGAGCTGTAGAGAAGTATATCCCAAAACCTATGGTTACCAGCTCTAAGTCTCTCCCTATACCTTTCATCCCATACACTTGGAAATACATCTGTAACATCATCTTTCTTTATATAGCTTGGCGAAGCAATTCTAACAGCGTTGTAGAAATGTATAGAATCTGAAATAGTTGAATATTTTTCCACTAAATCTTTCGCTAGATATACAACATTTTCCGGTTTCAAAACATTGCCACTACATAGAGTATAGCCACAAGCTATAGCTAGTGGGTATAGGAGTAGTGTAGATCCTAAACAAGTATTACCACCACCAGAAACAGTTCTAGATTCTCTAACAGTTTCCTCTATAAAATCCCCTACAAGAACCTTCGGTTTAAACCCTTCAGCAAGTCTACAACCTCTCAAAATAGCTCTATACAAATGATGTTCAGCAATAACAGCTGTTACCAGAAAATCTTCGAAGATCGTATCTACGAAATTTCTAAACCTATGAACATTACCGGGTTTAGGAAAACCAGCAACTTCTAATGCTATAGCTGAGGCAAGTACGTAGGATAAATATCTCAGCTGTTTTTCGTGATTCATTGAAGATGTACCTGATCTAGATTATCTATTCTTTCTACACATCGAGGAACAGTATCTGAAAGTGTGTACGTCTTAGTTTTTGTATTGCATGCAAGAATAGACACTATTTCGAATGCTATTGAGAGTTTCACTTTCTTACGCTGAGACGCTACCTCGTTTTTTGTTAACCAAAGTTTTGAATACTTACCTATAATGTTTCCGAAATCCATTCCGGCAAAAATAATTTTTGAAGGTTTAAAAACGAGAGTTATTGCATAAGCTCTATCACCATCTGTAAACCCACCAAAATTAAGTATAGGATACAAAGGCTCTACCTGAGTAGTCACAATGAAATCTTTTCTCCCTCTCTTCAACTCCTCGATAAATCTAGTGAATACCTCGATATTATCTCCATGAATATGGATAAAAAGTTTAGAGCCTTTGCTATAAGAGTAAACAATAGCATCTAAATCGCCATCTAGATCTGTTACAACTATATGAGGTACAACCCCTATCTCTACAAGAGCTTTTGTAGCACCATCAGCAGCTACAAGAATAACTTTATCGAGAATACCAGAGGAGCTCAGGAGATTAATATGCTTCTCTAAGCTAGGACCGGCGCCAAAGATTACAACATTCCTTCCGGTAATCATAGACTTAAAACAATCTAACGAAGGTTCAATAAAATGAATATACCGATAAGCTAAAAATGTTGCAAATTCATCCATTCTAGTATCTATACCAAGTTTATCAACAATACCTCTATATATACTCCACCAATCTGCAAAACTTTTGAAAATAGATATAAAGCTTCTCTCCATAGCTATACCTTCTCCATAACTGCTGCAGCTCCTCTATTACGTGCTTTAACAATCATATAATCAACTTCTATACCCTTAGACTCGATATCTCTTAAAACATTCTTCAACACTTTTCTTGCTAAAAACTTCTCAACAATTCCGTAGACTGTGGGTCCCCAACTACTCTGACCTACCCCTTTTACTCCATGTTCAAGCAAGGACTTGACTATAACTTCAACTTCTTCACAACAGAAAACACCTCCTTGATACTTAGAGAAATATTCACCAACTACGAACTGTAATTTTGTTAATGCTTTCCCAAACGTTTCTATATCTTTCCTCAGTATAGCAGGCACTATGTGTAGAAAAACTAGTTTATAAAGTTCGAATTGTAGATCTTTAGGAAGTTCCGCAGGTTTATCCATAGCTATTCTCTCACTAACTTCATCAAATCCTTTTCTCCTCTTCGGTATAAAGACAATAAATCTCCAATTCCTAGGTATAGGTGAACGAAATATTAGCTGTGGAAGATCTTGAAGAGAGCTAGGGCATAGCACCCTCCTACTCATAGATATATCCCTTCCCGAGTTGACAACGAAACCCCCTTTCTCGAAAACAGATATACCTACACCAGAGTCTCTACCTCTACACAACTTCACAGCTAACTCTCTTACACTATACCTAAGGTTTAGAAGTTTTGAAACTCCATAAGCTATAGCCATCATTATCTGTGTTGTAGATCCTAACCCTACATGTCGTGGAATAGACTTTAATACCTCAATACCTACTCCTCGGATATTTAGAACATTTATTGTTTTTTCAACACAATCAGAAATATCTTCTCCACTCTTATTTACAACAATAACTCTATCTTCATCAACTCTAAATATTTTCACGATAACCTTAGGCTCTTCTATAGCTACACCAAGATCTCCATAGGCTATTCCATCTGTTAGAAAGTTGTAGAAACCCATATGGATTCTAGAAGGAGCTTCTACTATAATACTCATAAAGCTTCCCTAAGTGCAAACGATTCTCTACTGAGAAAACATTTTATCTAGATTTTCAACTGTTTGAACTATTTTAACAGATAGATTGTACGGATGTATACTTTCATAACTTACCACTTTAACCCCTATCTTTGAATCCCTGCTAAGCTTATCCCGAAAAACTCTATACGCTCTATGAATTGTTTCTCTTGCAACATCTTCAGCAAATTTCGGATTACTAAAAGCTTCTTTAACTAATCTATACTCATCTACACGCTTTAACAATGTTTTCATAGGAGCTGAAAATGATGTTACAACTATATCTAGTAGTTCATCTACATTAACATCGATCGGTTTTGATGAAGATACGTAGAGAGTTATTGAGGCTCTCTGCATATGTGAAGGAGCATTAATAAGACCTAGTTTCTCTATAAATGCGTAAACCTGTTGTGCACAAGGACATACTGTTGACCCTTTACCCACCACTTTTAGATAATACTTCTCAAAACCATCTCTACTAACTTCACTAGCTATGATAAGAGTTAGAGGTGCTGTATCAAAGTTCTTCACATCTTCAAAAGATAACCTAGACGAAGCTTTATAAGAATACTCATGCCTAGCTAGAAGCTCTTTACAAATAATCTTCAGTTTATACTGTATATCAAGTAAACTTGTATAAGTAAACTTGTTGAAAACATTTAGTAGAGCCTCTATAGATCTAGAGATATGGACTCCTCGAAATCCTTTATCTAGATCAGTACACACATCAATTACAGCGAGAGAACACTCAGAATCTTCCCCATTATCTTTACACAATTTAATTCTCAAACCTTTAATACATACATCATCAATATGTATAGGGAGGAGAGGTTTAACCCTATGTACATCAGGTAAAGCACTGTTTCTCTCCATATACTTACTACACCTTCCCTATAATCTAAGACTTCTCTGCTTAATTTACTTAACTATGTAAAGAGACTACACTGCGAGTAAATCGCTATGGTGAATTATCGAGATAAGAACTTATTACCTAAAATTAGATAAGCAAAGTACTATGTACTATATAATAGTATTTTTAGGTGTATCTAAATGGTTGACCCAAGAGATAACGCAGCTAAGTACTTCTCCCCAAATGTTAGCGATAGAGAGCGTGCAGCCTTTGAGGCTGGTATAGCTTTAGGTATGGTTATACACCAGTTTAGCGGGATTCCTATAAAATTTATCGAGGAAGTCAAACTTTTAGAGAAAGTTATTGAGTATGCTATAACTTCTCAACCATTCAAAAAGAAAGCCTCTGTAAAGATAAATATTGATATACCTAATAACAGTAATCCATATAGATATACAACACTTCGTTCTCACCATCTCGATGTATCTATAGTTGTTGAGTATGGGAAAGCTGTTGTTAAAGCAAAGCTTAGATATATACCTGAGCTCAACTATACATTAGCATATATAGAGGATATATACGAAAAGAACTCTGATAATAATGAAGAGGATAAGGGATAATGGAACGGTTTACAGGTAGCAGTGAGTGTATGCTAAGGTATTTAGGGTTCTCTAGAGATACGTGGGGGGAAACGGTAGTGGTATTCTATGTAGATAACGATGTTGTTAATGTAATGCCTCTCGGACTTAAAATTCTAGATGAGGATATGTGTACTCTTTACGGAAGAATTCTACGAGGTTCTAAATTCTATAGCTACATTGTCGAGAAAAATCTAAGTGATACCGAATGTTGTATTTGTGTATCTCAAGAATCTCAACTATTCTTTTGGGCAATATTTGAGAAAAATAGATTAGTTGAGATCTTTTCGGATAATAAGAACTTTGAAGAGTTGTGCGATGCTTACCTAGTAAGTATATGTAGATTTAGTATTAAAGAAGACTCTGTAGATGTTGTTATACTAGTGAAAGAAGTTACTGTGAATAGAAGATATCCAAGAGTTTTCACAAGAGCTAATGCTGCTATAATTGAAGCTCTTATTTGGTTAACTAAGATACCTCATATTGAGTGTAGCAATCTTAGAAATACCTTGAAGTATATCGAGTTTTTAAGGAATACTGTGTATAGATCTTCTCAAAGTAAACTTTATAATCTACTAATAGATTCGATCTACAGTAGAGCTCTTGAATTGGTGAAACAGGTTGAGAGTTCTAGGTGTAGATCCGGGGACAAAAACTTTTGATGTTGTTGTTATTGAGGAAGGTGTTGTAGAAGTAGAGAAAAGTATTGAAACAATTGAGGTAGCTAAAAACCCTACTAACCTCATAGAGATTATAGATATGCTCAACGCCGACTACATAGTTGCTCCCTCAGGTTATGGAGTTCCTATTACTAGAGGTGATGAAGTTTTAGATCCTCGAAGATTTGCTATCGAAATTCTTCTCCTCAGTACAGAAGAGGATATTGAGAGAGGTGTTGAAGTAGGTGAGCCTGGGATCTGGGTCTACGATGCGTTAGCTAAAACTGTTGAACATCTCGTAAAGAAGTATGGTTCGAAGGTCCTCTTCATCCCCTCTGTGATACTCTTACCAACAGTTCCCACGTATAGAAAGATAAATAAAATAGATATGGGTACAGTAGATAAACTCGCTGCAACATTTATCGCTATCCATAGTTATGCTGAAAAAGAAGGTATAGAATATGGAGATGTCAATATCGTTGTTGCTGAACTTGGTTTCGGTTATAATGCAGTTATATCTGTTGAAAATGGCAAAATCGTAGACGGTATTGGAGGAACCTATGCATCTATAGGGACGTTAACAGCAGGTGCTTTAGATCTGGAGGTTGTTGTGAGGGTTAGTAGATGGGATAGATGGGATGTTTTCCATGGAGGGATATTCCATTACTTAAAGGTATACGATATGAATTTACTGGCTAAAGCTTTTGAGAAAGGTGAAGAACCTTATGCATCGTTCTTCAGAAGTTTTATAGAGTCTATTGTTAAAGACATCATGAGAGCGTTGGTTTCAACACCGAAAGCTAATGCTATTCTGTTAACTGGTAGACATAGCAAAATAGAAACTGTTAGGAAACTTCTTCAAGAATATATAAAAGATATCAATATAGAATCCGTGCTACCATTGAAAGGAGCTACTATTAGTAAAGAAGCTGGGCAAGGATATGCTGCTATAGGTGAAGGAATAGTTTCTAATTCTAGTGTATTCAAAGATCTAGTTGAACATATGAGAATTAGAGATGCCTGTGGTACTGTAGCTGATTACCTACTTCACGAGAAGCTGGTAGAGTTTAAGGAGAGAATCCGTAAAGCCTATACAGATCTTGTCAAGAACCCTAAAACCTGTCTATAGATAATCTTAAACAGAGCTTTCCTTATCTTTCAATCAACTTTTCCACTTTTTCAACTATTTCCCAAGGCTTTTTAACAATGTATACACCTTCTTTACGGCTTAGCCTAGCTATGTTCTCTAAGTCTATATCTCTAGGTCTCAATTGTATCTTTTCCCAGCATCTAACACCTCCATAAGGACATGCTTTTACACATAGCTCACACCCTATACATTTAGCTAAATTAATTCTCGGAACTCCTTCAACAATATCGATAGCTTTTACAGGGCATAACGTATACGGAATACACTGTAAACAATTTCTCGCTATACATACAGATCTATCTACATAACAAGGAGTTTCACTTACAATAAACCCTTCCTCATTCGGTACATCGGTAGGTAGAACTATGATTGGTATACCACTTTTCTCAGCTTGTGCAAAAAAACTTGTTGCAACTGTATCTGCAACACCATTAACAATCTTCGCAATTGTATTAGCTGTTGCCGGAGCTATAATTACAATTGAGTATCTCTTCATATTAACTCTCCCAACATAGTACATACCTTCATCATCTACGAGAAACTCCTCGTAGTAACCTCCAGAGGCAATTCTCTTGAGTCGAGGTAGAACACCGAAGATTCTAGCAACTTCATAACCCCACCTAGTTAAGAGAAGGGTTATCTTAATATTTAAAGAGTTCTTGATATACTCAGCAACATCTACACATTCTCTAAGATATGCACCAGCACCTGTTATAATCCATGCGATAGTATTTAGTTTCACAGATCTTCACCTCTTAGCTAGTTTACTAAGAGGATTTCTTTGAAAGCTAATTATTTCTAACTCTAAACAATATCTATGGGTTTAACTATAGAGGGTTTTATATGGCTAGGATACTCATCATAACATCGAGACTTGCAGAACCTATTGTAAGATCTGCTCTATCGAGGGCTAGAACAAAGCATAGTGTTGATGTTTTAGTTATGCCTGTTCAGATAGCTGCTTTCCTTAATACTAACTATGTTGCTTCATATCTTAAAGATCTAGGTGTTAAAAATTATGACTATATACTTCTACCAGGTCTTACTTCAGGATCTGGAAAAATCGTTGAAGAAGCTATAGGTATAAAAACTGTTAAAGGTCCTATAAATGCTTACGATCTTGTTGATATTCTTGAGCTGGATGACCTAGGTATTCTATCTCCTAATGAACCTGCTGATAATGTTTTAGCCGATATCTTTACTGAGAGAAGTAAGGATATGTTGAAGAAGTTGGAGGAGGAGCTGGTGCGCGGAGATAGTGTTCTTGTTGGGAAACTTAGAGTACCTATAAATCCTCCACCAATAAGAGTAGCTACAGAGATTACAGAAGTCCATAGGCTAGAGAATAACGTGCTTATCGAGAAAGTTAAGAAGTATATCGATAATGGTGCAGATATAGTTGTTCTAGGATTTGAAGCTCTGAATCCTCACCCAGATGAGGTGGTTAGAGCTATTAAGGTTATTAAGAAGGAGTTCGATATACCTGTAGCTGTAGATACTTCAATACCTAGTGAATTAAATGTTTCTCTACGGCATGGAGTTGATATGATTATAAACATAGATTTAACGAATATAGATAAAATTGATTATATTGATAAAGATATAGCAGTTGTTGTTATACCGATGGATCCTTCAACAAATTCTATACCTAGCAACCCCGAGGATAGAGTTGAAATTCTCGAGAAAACAGTTAACACAGTAAAGAGTAGAGGTTTTGAGAAGATATTTGCCGACGCTATTCTAGAGCCATTCCTTAGAACATTCTCATCATTACTAGCTTTCTATATGTTTAAACGTAGAAACCCATCTATACCGATGTTCGCTGGCATAGGTAATGTGACAGAGCTTATAGATGTTGATAGTGTAGGGGTTAACGCTTCCATGGTTATGCTATGCCAAGAGATAGGTGTAAGTATTGTTTTAACTGTTGAGAAAAGCGTGAAAGCTCAAGGCTCTACACTAGAAACAAAGATAGCTAGTCAAATGGCTTCACTAGCTTATATCAAGAATTCACCCCCTAAGAATTTAGGGCTATCTCTTCTAATACTTAAGGATAAGAAGAGATATGAAGAAAAATTTGTTGAGAAACCTGATATCGTTGCTGAAGCTTATGAAGAAGAGAAGCCATATACATTGGATCCTCTAGGAGTATTCAAGATAAGAGTTAACCACGATCTAGGATACATAGAGGCTCTATACATAGGTAAAAAGGGTAGAATACTCATCAAAGGAAGAACAGCTAAAGCTATACAGAACAAAATCCTTGAGCTCAGCCTAGTTTCCCAGCTTTCACACGCTATGTATTTAGGGAGAGAACTTATGAAAGCAGAGATAGCTCTTCAACTAAGTAAAAACTATGTCCAAGAAATGCCGTTGTTTACAAAACCCCGATTTATAAAGATATATTAGGTAAGTACCTATAACCACAAATTATCTACACATGTTTTGAACATTTCTTGAGTTTCTCAACAATATCTTCTAGTTCTCGTAGAAGTGAGTTAAAAGATGATGTATCTCCTAGAACTATGGATTCTAGAACCATCTTAATGATATCGATAGCCTCTGATAAATCTTTAAAGCATTGAGTAAGATTCGTTGCGATATCTCTATCTCTTCTCTGTATAGGTTGTATAGATTGCAGTGTGTTTTTTACGAGATTTAAATCGTTTAGAAGTTGGTTAACTGTGTTTTCTAGAGTTGTTATCTTGGTTAGTACTTCGTCAACTTTTTTAACAGTTTCCTCTAAACGATGTTCTACAGCTTTCATCCCTGTTTTAAGATTGTCGACATCTTCTACATATTCATCTAAACGGGTTCCAAGGGTATTCACATAGCTACGTATTTCCTCAAAATCTCTAGAAATCTTCTCAATATCTAGGCTCGGTACAGCTTTCACCTCTATACCTTGATAATCTTTCCCAGGTTTTGCTTCAGATAAAGGTTGTGCAACCTCTTGCCTAGATATATTCTCTAAAGTTTTCGATTTCACCTCTACCCCAACTTCTTCGCTGATCATCTCCCCAACTTTTTCCTCAGATATCTCCTCCGAAACAACTTCTCCAACGATCTCCACTCCTGGTCTAAGGAAATAACCTTTATCAGTTCTTATAACAAATCCTCTAGCTCTAAGCCTAGAAAGTATAGCTCTTACAAGCTTTAAACTAACACCAAGATAATCAGCTATCTCAGCAGGTTTAGCACCTGGATGAAACTTCAGATACTCTATAACCTTCTGCATAAGACTTTTCTCATTCACAATACAAAACCTCAAACTATAGCTATCCACAGAAAGCTTATTTACTGTATATCAGGAGAGAAGACCTTCATCACATCTCAGGTTTTATGAACGGAGCCGATACATCACCTAACATCTGTAAAGTTCTGGAGATTATTAGCTTAACACTTGATAAAGATATGGATAAAAACAGCACATCGAATTATGTTGATATACATACCTTAGCTCTACTATACCCACTATCCCCAAGTTACTTCCTTTGACTATTGCTGGAAACAGATTTTCTGTATATCAAAGAGTTGTAAAGTGTTGAAGAAGGTATCTGTATAGATATTACAGTGCTTTGCAATAATGGATACAGATTTTGATAAGCGATGAAGTGTTTCAAAGTTGTTACAAAGTTTATGTACAAAACTTTAGCAACTATATTACTACAGTAAATCTCTTGATCTAATCGTATTTACGTATTGCTAGATTTCTTTAGTAGATTCTCATCATCGGTGGCTAAGGTTAGTTTGTTTTGAAGTACGTAATGAAGATATGATGCATCGTAAATAGTTATGTTTTCTCTATATACAAGTTTAGAGACGTTATTTAGATTTCTAACCCTGGCCAGCATAATAATTCTGAAGATTTTCTCGAGTATCTCAACTAAATGTTTAGCTGTTTCTTCATCGATATGCTTTAGCGGTATATACTCCTTCCATACAGTATTAAGAGTTTCGTATATAGCTATACTAATACTGCTTAAGTAGTATAGACTTTATCAAAATATATATTTCTCCACTATACAGAGTTTTGATTAGGAGATAAAATGTTGGTATGGTTTTACCCTGTTTTTCCTGTTGCTGGCGGTTTACTAGCTATGTTTTTCATCTATATGTTGGGGTTTAAGAAGTTCTATTGGAGAGATTTTATGCTTGGTTTAGCTATTCTATTTATTTGCCTCGGTATACAGGTGCTGACACCTGTTCAGCAAATTCCTTTACTTCCTGTAGTATTCGAGGTTCAACGAGAAGCTGTGGCTATGAATATTACCGATAAGGTTACTATTAATAGAATGGTTTTGGATAAGATATATTCTAGAGGTATGCTGTTCATTGTTGGTGTATCTCTTTGGGCAGGTTTCGTAGCTGGGGTTATCCAGGAAGGTTTTAAGTATCTATGGGTTAGGAAGAGCAACTATATTGGAACTCTTAATATAGGTCTTGGCTTCGGGGTAGCAGAGGCTTTTGCTATAGCTCTCCTAACTTTCCCTACACAGATGCTGTATTTATCAACAGCTCCAGCAGATATAGTACTTGCATCAGTTTTTCTATCGGTATACGAAAGATTCGCTGTTGCTGTATTCCATATAGGTGTAGCTCTCTATATGTTGGATATGGTTAGAAGAGGTAGAGGTTTGCTAGGGCTAGGCATAGCCATAGCTATCCACGGTGTTGTAGATAGCTTAGCTATGCTATATCAATACCTCGGAAAAATAGAGTTCCTAGCTATAACAGAGGTCCTGGTTATCGTAATAGCTATAGTATTTGTTCTAAAGATTTGTAGAAAAGCTTTAACAGAGATGCAGCAGATATTTATGCAAAGAACCTTAACTTCTACTACTACAGATATTGAACAGAAACTTTATCCACAATAACCACTGTAGACCTCCTCTGCTTCTATCCCTAGCTCTTCCAAGAATCTCTTAGTCTTCCTCCTCTTCTTCTCCCGAGCATATATATAGGGGCTTACAACCTCTATAGCCTCTGGTTTCAGATCCTCTTCATACATAGCCTTATATATCTCCTCAAGATCTTTAAGACATTGAGGACCGTAATCATTTGATTTAATCTCAACTCTATCTCTATCCACATAAGATCTTAAGAAAGATTCTCCTTTCCTCGCCTCTACAACTTTCCTACCACCGAAATCCCTAACCTCAACAATGTAGCCAAGGCTTTTCAAAATCTTGGCGAAAAGTTCTTCATCTATCATCTTAGCTAATCTGAGAACAGCTAGAAAACACATTATCTTCCCACCTCTATACTGCTCTACCAAATCTCTTATTATTCTAAAGGTTTTAAATGTTTCTCAAGTATTTTCATTAGCAGAAATTTTTTAGGTGTAGAAGGTTCTGAAATAGATTGAGATAGTGTTGGCTATGACTAGTTCGTACAGATTACCATCCCAACCTTTCGAAGATTTTACGAAATCTCTTATCGATAGTCTTCGAAATATCAAGAATGTTATAGTTGTTTTAAGTGGGAAAGGTGGTGTTGGTAAATCTTTTATAGCTGCATCGCTAGCCATAAGCTTTAAGTTGATGGGGAGAGATGTAGCTGTACTTGATGCTGATTTCCATGGACCCAGCATCCCCTGGATCTTAGGTATTGAGGATAGATACCCTGGTGTAACAATTGATGGGAAGATAGTTCCTGTAGATGTTGAAGGTATATCTGTTATATCTATAGAACTTATGCTAGATGATAGGAAGAATCCTATTATATGGAGAGGACCTATGAAATCTAAAGCTATTCTAGAACTTATATCTAAAACTTTTTGGGGATCCAAAGACTACTTAGTAGTAGATCTACCGCCAGGAACAGGGGATGAGCCGTTAACAATTGCTCAGTACCTAAGAGTGAAACCTATAGCATCTATCCTTGTTCTAACCCCGGGTGCTATGGTTAAACATATAGTTGAGAAAGCTAAACAATTCCTCAACCTCCTAAACATACCGTTTATAGGTACGGTTATAAACATGTCTTACTATCGATGTCCTCAATGCAGAACTGTGACACGTATACTAGGGTCTGTAGATATTGATCCAAGAGAAGTTCTCGTAGAGATACCTCTAGATCCACAGCTATCGCAAGTAATAGAGAGAGGTACTTTGCTATCTTTTATAAAGAACAATGAGAATGAGACAGCAACGATATTAAGGAATCTGGGTAGAATTGTTGAAGATAGACTTAAGAACTTAAATCTCAGGGTATAGATATCCTAGTTCTAAGATCTTCCAATACCTTTCATCGAAAAGTACTGAATATTGTTTATCTTCGGCTAGGTTTATTAGGAAGCTTCTTTACTAAACTAAACGGTGTTTTCGATGATAATTGTAAGATCTAGAGATGGTAGTGAACTTAGGGTTGATGGTTATAGAGTTAGGTTTTTCGAACGTATAGATCTACCACCTATTGATCGTAGACTTAAAGCTATTAGAGAAGCTGGTTGGAATACATTCCAACTTAAAGCTGATGATGTGTTTCTCGATATGCTTACTGATAGTGGTGTAAATGCTATGAGTATCAACCAGCTTGCTGCTATGATGTCTGCTCAAGATGCTTATGCTGGTAGTAGAACTTTCTATGAATTTGCTGAAACTGTTGAAGAAATTCTCAGTTTTAAATATGTTATACCTGTACATCAAGGTAGAGCTGCTGAACATCTTCTTGCAAAAGTCTTTGTTAGAGAAGGTAGTATTGTCCCTATGAACTACCATTTTACAACAACTAAAACTCATATCGATTTAGCTGGAGGGATAGTTGTTGAGATACCTGTTAAAGAAGCATTAGATATTAAGAGTAGATACCCGTTCAAAGGGGATATAGATGTATCTAAACTCGAGGAGATACTTAAGAAGGAGAGAGGTAAGGTTGCTTTTGTAAGGATAGAAGCTGTTGCAAATCTCCTCGGTGGTCAACCTGTATCTATGAAGAATATCAGGGAAGTGAGAGAGCTTTGCGATAGGTATGGTGTACCTTTAGTTCTCGACGGAAGTATGGTGGACTGGAATGTGTACTTCATTAAAGAGAGAGAACCTGGCTATAGATCTAAGAAACTTGTGGATATCCTTAGAGAATTTGTTAGCTATTCAGATATATTCTATATGAGCGCTAGGAAAGCTCCATCAGTTAGAGGAGGTTTCATAGCTACCAATAATAGAGAATTCTACGAAAAAATAGTTATCCATGTACCAGTTTACGAAGGGTTCCCAACGTATGGAGGTATGTCTATTAAAGAGATAGCGGCTATGGCTATAGGGCTTAGGGAGATGGTGGACGAGAACCTGATAGGGTCGGAATTAGAACTTATTAAATATGTTGTTGAAGAGCTTGATAAAAGAGGGATACCCGTTGTACTGCCACCGGGTGGTCTCGGGGTTCATATAGAAGCATCCCAGTTCCTACCCCATGTACCTAGAAATGCTTATCCAGCTGGTTCACTTGCTGCAGCTCTATACCTAGCTTCCGGGGTTAGATCTATGGAGAGAGGCGCTATGTCTATGGATAGAGATAGAGATGGTAGAGAGATCTACCCTGATTTAGAGCTTATCAGAATAGCTTTCCCGAGGAGAACCTACCTGAAATCACATGCAGACTACCTTATAGATAGGGTTCTATGGCTTTACGAACATAGGGATATTGTTGAAGGGTTGAGATGGATATACGAACCACCTGTTCTAAGGTTCTTCCTAGGGAGGTTAGAGGATATAGGTAATTGGGGAGAAAAACTAGTTGAAGTTTATAAGAAAGAACTTGGAGATCTATGAACTCTAAGGTTTAACTGTGTAGTAGAGTCTTTTCCTCTTCTTCCCCTTGTTCTCAGCTTTAACCAAGATTATCTCCCCTATCTCAGAGGTATTTTTCACATGGGGTCCTCCATCAGCTTGTACATCTATACCAGGTATCTCAACAATTCTTAGAACTTCTACTTCTGGAGGCATTCTTTCAGCAAGTTTCACAATACCGGGTATCTTTAGAGCTTCTTCTCTTCTAAGCCAGTAGATCTTCACCTCAATTCCTTGTTTAACAACCTGGTTAGCCTTCGCAACAACATCTTCAAATATCTTTCTATCGAATACCTCTAAACTATAATCATCGTAAGCATAATCAGGCTCCACATTACCCCCTGTTATCAGTGCGTTGTAGTCTCTATACATAATAGCTGAAAGTATATGTGCAGCTGTGTGAAGCCTCATCAACCTATACCTTCTACCCCAATCAATAACACCTCTAACAACAGAACCTATTTTAACGTTCTCTAGAGATCCTTCAACAAGGTGTACAACAACATTCCTCTCCTTATCTATATACACATCGACAACTTTCAAAACTTTATCTCCAACATATATATACCCAGTATCGTTAGCAACACCACCGCTCCTAGGATGGAAAGCTGTTCTATTTAAAACTATACCGTTACCAACGATATCTACTACCTCTGCCTCGAACTCTCTCAGATAGCTATCGAATTGATATAGAAGCTCAGTTTTAATACTCATAACAGAGTCGCCGATCTAAATTACTAAAAGTAAACTAAAAATATTTATAGATACTAAACACTGTGATCAAAAGATTGGAGTAGGATACAGTATTAGTGCTAGGTAGCTATACATGTATATGAAGTTGAAATGCTTTATCTGTGGTTACGAAGTTTATGGAGATCCTTTAACTAATACTCAATGCCCTAGATGTAGAGGTATCCTAGCTGTACACTATACAAACCCTGTTTTCAAAATTGATTCTAGAGGTAAAGGTGTTTGGAGATACTCATCACTACTACCAGACGTAGGGGAGAGGATATCTCTCGGAGAAGGGTTGACACCTATTAACAATGTCGGGGAGATCTATGTTAAGAACGAGAGATTTAATCCTACAGGATCTTACGCAGATAGATCTTCTGCAATCATAACCTCTGTACTTAAAGTACGCAATATAGATACCTTTACAATTCTCTACGAAGAGGATTTCACGAAATCTCTTACCCATTACACACATTTCGTAGGTTTAAAACCCAGTATCTCTATACCTAGAATCGATTTAGTTGATCTAGACGATATACTTTTCTTCATATCTAGAGGTATAGATATAGTCTTCGATAATAAACCTCTGAACACCCTTGTTATAAAGTATTTGAATCCTCTTACAGTAGAAGGTTTGAAAACTATAGCTTTCGAGAACTACGAATCTAGGATACCTGTAGAGAGAGTTGTTGTTCCATGTGAAACAGGTTTACTTGCTCTATCAATTTTAAAAGGTTTTAAAGAACTGAAAGAGCGTAATGTAGATGTAGATTACGAGGTTGTAGCTGTATCTATAAAGAATAGAGGGTGTCAACTGTTAAACAACGTTAGAGAAGTTAAAGTTGTTGAAGTAGGGGATAGAGAAGTTTTCGAAGCACTTAGAGAAGCTTATGAAAAAGGTTTTAAAACAAAACCGCTCTCAGCTTTAAGTCTATACATAGCTGAAAACATCGGGAAATCTCTAGCTGTTGTAACTATGGGTTTCAAAACAGTTACATCAAGAGAAAGTGCTGTAAAGAAACTTATCCTAGAAATTCTATCCCAAGGAAAACCTATGACAGCTTACGAAATATGGAAAACAAAACCTATCTATACCTTAAGAGCTGTGTATAAAGCCATCAAAGATATGGAGAATAAGAAGGAGATATGTTTCGAAATAGTTTCAAAAGGTAGAAGAAAAATAAAGGTATACAGATTATGTTAAATCTACAAAAGTGTAGAAGCTATTAAAAAAGAACCTACACTATATAGTTTTCAAAGCTACTCTAATACAAGATGAGGTAGTATAGAAACATCAAATACTTGAAACCTGAAACCCTAATTAGTTTGTACCCATCTTTTACTCTTACACCTTCTACAACACCCTCCATAGCTATGAGTATTATTGAAACCATCCTCTCGTTTTATAGATGAAGCGAGACCTAAAAGAACACAATGATATTAAATTGCATTGATATATATATCCACATGATTAAAATGAGCTATTTAATGTTGTATTTAGTAACTTAGAGTACCTATAATGCATCGGAATGATTAAAAATTTTGAGTGTTTGTTATATTTTATGAAAAACTTTCTTAGGGTCTTTTATAAATAATATGAAGAGCCATACAATAAGTGTTACAAGAAGTAATGAGAATCCTAATGTTGTAGCTTCAGCACTTATCTCTATAAATTCTTCACCTTTCAAATAGCTAAAGAGGCTATCTATAAAGAACATTATCGTTGCTCCCCATAGGATTACAGCTAAGTAGTTTAAACATAGATCTTCACCTTTCGCTTTACCTATATACCACATTGCCGTAGTTATTACCGCAGCATAACCTAGTATTAGTAACCACATAGGGTATCTACACCGAAAAAGTTTTAATTGGTGCACTATATAAAAGTTTTTGGTGTACCTAGATGGCGTGTTTCGTAGTACCTTCGATACTAGCTATAGTAGTATCTATTATTAGAAGAGCTCTAGGAGAGATTGCGGATAGAGTTAGACTTGGATTATTAGAAGGTTTGTTATGGGGTGGTGCAGGTATACTAGCTTTAGAACATGTATGGCATGGAGAAGTTGTTCCATGGCCACCATTCTTAACAGCTATGCAAAACCCTGAAGATTGGGCTATAGCATTACATGAAATGGCTACAGCAGGTATTGTAATGACTCTAGTTACTATAGCTGCATGGGGAGGAATACTGCTATTTGAAAAATTTGTTAAAGTAAAGTATATTCATAGAATAGCTATTGAGAAGAAAACAATAACAACTTTACCTACTAAATAAAGAATCGCTATAGCATAAACACAATAAAGTTTTTTATAAAATATTTTCAGTGTATTGAATAGTTAAGGAGATAATTCTGCAGTACACTATACATTCATCAACTAGCTTATTGAAAAGATATCATCACTAATGAAACAAAGCTTATCTATGTTGTTCGAGAAATAGAGGATTGATAGATAGTATCTATAGTTATAACATGTTCACGATTCGATGAATAATGACAAAATTTTTAAAGAAGTTCTTATAACGTTTTTATAGGTGTATAGGTTGAGGATTAAGAGTTCATACTATGTGTCTTCGGGTATACCTCTCGGTGGTATTGGTTGTGGAACTGTTGAGATTAGAGGGGATGGTAGGTTCTATGAATGGCATATCTTTAATAATGGTCGCTGGGCTCTGAGGGGAGAGGATAGAGATAAAGAGTATATGAAGTCTACAGATTTCTACTTCGTTGCTAGAGTTAGGTATGGGGATAGAGTTGTTGTAAGGTTTCTCCAAGCTGCTAGAGGTTATAGACAACTTGAAGAAGTTGATACACCTTGGTGGCAAACTAGGAGTGGCGAACCTTATTTAATGCCTTGGCTTAGATCTATTGATAGTATAGAATTTGATGGTGAACCACCTTTTGCTTTCCTTAGATATATAGATGAGGATATACCTGTAGATATCTTGTTAGAAGCTTTCACACCATTCATACCTGGAGACTCCAAGAACTCATCTATACCTGTAGCTATATTCGTGTTTAAGGTTAAGAATAAACTTGATAAAGATGTTGAGTTTAGCTTGTTAACAGGTATTAAGAATCCCTTTAGTGCAATACCTGTTAAAACAAGAGTTGAAGCTATTCAGTACAGTAATGGTGTTGGAATTACTTTGAGTGGTATTAATGTTTCTGAAATCTGAAAAACATTCAATGTATAGAAGTAATCTAAGTCTAGGAATATTTGGTGATGGTTTAGAAACAGGGTTTAGACTAGGTTTACCTTACAACGATGTACATGGATTTAGAAAACTCTGGGTTGAGTATAGAGCTAGCGGCATCTTAAAAGATGTGAAAAACGTTGAGGAATTCGATGGAGTTATACATAGCTTTATAGTTGGTAGAAAAGTTCTGAAGAGTGGTGAAGAAAGTAAGATTATCGTTATGCTTGCATGGTATTTCCGTTTGTCCCTAGATGCTCATTCTCATCGGTTCATCTTTACTTGTTGCATCTAGGGACTTCCACCTCGCCCACTCCCTCATCGATAGCACTGCTACCTCCAGAACGGGTTCACTGGGCATTGGGGCTAACAGCACGAGCCCCTCGGGAGTTAGGCACTTTTTCTCAAGGTTTAACACTGCAATTACATCTCTGCCAGCTCTAAACCCGCACTTGGGGCATCTTAGTTGCCTCGGGGCATTGCCCCTCATCAGCTTAGAGTTACAGAATGGGCATGTGGATGAAGTGTTCCTTGGGTCTACCTTAACCACGGGAATCCCTCTCTACAAACACTTCTCCTCAATAGCCTTAACCATTCCTCTGAATCCTGCTTGATATATCCTATGCCTTAGCACTGGGTCTCTAACATCTCTAATAATGTTTCTCGGGCATTGCTTAGGAAGCTTCTCTAACACAACTACAGCGTTGATGTTCTTAGCTGTGTTAGAAACTATGTTCGCAATCTTCAACCTAGTATCTTTCTTCCTCTTGTGATCCCTACCATGAATAGCTCTACAAACATATCCATTGCCCTTAACACTCTGCACAACTTCTCTATATCTAGCGTATCCAATGGTAATCCTCTTAATCCCAGTCTCAAGGATATACACTTTATTGAGCACCTTGACAGCCACATTATTTTCATTGACATCAACAGAAATAACATGTTTAACACTATTTTCATCAACATCAACAGCCTTGGCAAACACAAAGTACACCAGTAGCCTCCTTCTCCTATAGTCGAGCCTTATCTTCGGCTGTGTTCTCAGAATCCATCCACTATTAATGTATTTCCAGTATAGCTTATGTGAAGAAAGCTCTACTGACAACCAGCCCTTGTGGGTATAGATGAGGATTGTAGTGTATCCTATACGCTTCCACAAGTGATCGTCAAGCCAGATACTAACTCTATTAACCTCAGGTTTCTCAGATTTTGCCAAACCCTTCTTCCTAAGCTTATTAAAGCTCTTAATCCTAGTAGAAACGTCTTGGCAAGCTGTATGGATATAGTGGCTAGGTAGATATGGGTATCTTCTACGTAACTCACGATACTTATCTCTCTTCAACCTAGTGAAGGAGTCAACACTGTTTCTAAATCCATAATCTACAAGCTCTATGAGAACCTGTCTATAGAGATCTTCAAGCTCTCTAAATACTTCAAATTTCTTCTCAGTAAGCCCAACACTCGGCACAACAACTGTTCTAGTGAGTTCACTCACTCTTCTCAACCTCCTCTAACAACTTCTTAAATCCCTCAACCAACCTCTTCTTCTTATGACTCCTCATCCCGTAGAGCTTCTCAGCGAAGGACGTTACAATCTCTATCAAGTCCTCTACAAGCTCCTGGTAAGCATCCCTGGGCTCCTCCCCAAAGGCAACCTCTACCCTAACACCATACTGCTTGAAGAAGTACTCTAGGTACTCAAAGCCGAATCTCGTCAATCTATCCCTATATGTTATTACGACCACATCTACTTGCCTATTAACAATATAGTTGAAGAGCTTTAGCAAACCTCTCCTATCGGTCTTTAAGCCTCTTGCAACATCACTCAGCACATCAACTCTATATCCTTTAGAAGAGCAGTACTGTGTCAAGTACTGTATCTGCCTCTCCAAATCGCTCTTCTGATCTGATGAGTTTACACGTGCATATACGACTGCTTTAACCTCCTTGCTCATTGGTAATCCCTCAGCAATCCTCCTAACCTCACTCTCGGGAACCCTAAACTTGCCACCAGCCGTTCTTATGGCTTTGATCCTTCCCTCTCTAACTCGAAGCTTATAAATTTAACTCCTAGTCATCAACTATGAAACAGCCCAATTTCTTCGATGATCTAGGGAATGTTATAGGTCATTACTACGAAAATTTGTTCAACTCTTCAAGAGAAGTTATTGAGTATGTTGTTAAGAACTTCGATTACTTATACATATATACAAAGAAATTCCACGATATACTATACAATACGTCTATAGATAAATGGTTTGTAGATCTAATAGCATCTCAATTAACAACACTCCAGAAATCAACTATATATACAAAAGACGGACTTTTCGGTGTTTGGGAAGGGTTCGGGTCTGGTAAACAGCTTTAATCATCTGTGGATTGCTCTAACTACTTTCTTCACCCCCTCACATGTTGTTCCTCTGCTCCGTCTGGTTTCACCCTTCATCGCAGAGGCTCTTTGGGGTGACCCACGCACCCCTGCATACGCTTGCAAAGCTTTAAACCAAATGTTTATTGCTCCTATAGAATCTCTATCAGCTTTAAATCCGCACTTCTTGCAGATAGTCAATCTATGAATGTAAAGCAGCTTCTCACCACACCTTGGGCATGTACTTGAAGTGTTCCTGGGATCAACAACTATTATAGGTATCCCATACTCAAGAGCCTTAGAGATTATTGAATGCTGTAGTCTTCTATATGCAAACATTGTGAATTTCCAGGCAATAGCATCGCTCTTGTTGTTTACTCTTTCTTTAAGACCTTCGAGATTCTCTAAAGCTATTGCGCAACCCTTTATCAAAGCTTTTAGAACTACTTGTTTAGCTAGTAACAACGATGCTCCTAGTTTTTCTGTGAAAAGCTTTAACTTTGCTAAGAATTTTCTCGTTG
>JAJHRF010000098.1 GCA_020832925.1 Desulfurococcaceae archaeon
TAGCGATTAGGTGTAAAGCTACGCTATATTATAGTTCAACCTCCAGCAGCTGGTGGAAATACATCTATAGTTGTATCACCTACAATCTCTGTCTCAAGACCTTTAAGAAGTTTTATATTTACACCGTTCACCAACACTATATAGTTATCTATATTACCTACTACGATATCTCTAAGATCTGTGAAAAACGATAGAATATCACTCAACAATATCTTATCCTTATCTATTGAAATCTCTTTCCTACTCCAACCAAGTTTCTTAGCTAAATCCATATACACATTCACATAGATCTTCAAATTCCCACCTATAGCTATGAACTGTGTTGAGAAGTTTTAAACTTCTCAATGCTATGCTACAGCTTGAGGTTGACGTAATGAAGTTCGCGTTCCTGTGTAGAGAACCTGTGTCAGCTGTTAGGAAGAGGATAGCTATTATTGGAGCAGGTCCTGCAGGACTTTCTGTTACTGGATACCTTGTTTGTAGAGGTTATGAAGTAGATGTATACGATAAGCTTCCTTACCCCGGGGGTTTGATGACTTTTGCTATACCTCGTAGTAGAATATCTTTAGAAGAAGTTTTAGAGGGTTGGAAAGATCTTGAGCAGAACTTCGGTGTAAAGTTCTACCTCAAGACGAAGGTATCCATAGGGGAGGGCCGTGATGAAGGGGATGAGTTTGTGGAGAAGAAGGTTGATCTGCTAGAGTTGTCGAGGATCTACGATGCTGTTGTTATTGCTACAGGTACTTGGAGATCGAGAAAACTCGGTATCGAGGGTGAAGATGCTGAGAATGTTGTAACAGCTTTGAATTTCTTGTACAGCAGGAGATTGGAAGAGCTAGGTTTTGCAAAGCCTAGCTATAGCTATAGCTTGAAGAGGGTTGTTGTTATAGGGGGAGGTCTCTCAGCTGTAGATGCAGCTGAAGAATGTTTGTCTATAGGTGTTAAAGAGGTTTACCTTGTGTATAGGAGAAGTATAAAAGAAGCTCCAGCAGGTATCCACAGGATTAGGGAACTCGAAGCTAGGGGGGTTAAATGGGTTGAACTTGCGCAGCCTAAGAAGATAGTTGTTGAGAATGGTTATGCGAAAGGTGTTGAATTTGTAAAAGTTAGGCTAGGAGAACCAGATGAAACTGGTAGACCTAGACCTATACCTGTACCCGGAACAGAATTCTTTATAGAGACAGATCTCGTTATACTAGCTGTTGGAGAGATACCTACACCACCTATATACGGAGGAGATCTAGCTAGGTACGTAGACCCTTCGGGGAAACTCGTCATCGGTAACGATTACAGGGTACCGAATACCAATATATTTGCTGTAGGAGATGTGGTTACAGGTCCTTCAAAAATAGGTTTAGCTATAGATCATGCTCTAAAAGCTGTGAAAATCATAGACACAGCTCTATCCGGTGAAAAGATCAGGGTTGAGGATATGTTGAAGAAGCTGAAACCTGTAGAGAAACCGCCTCTGGTAATCGAGAAGTGGAGCGAAGATATAGCTAAATCTGTATGCGATTTCCTTAGCAAGTACGTAGAAGTTGATCTAAACACATGTATCTCTATGAAGCCTTTCCTAAGGATATTCGATTACACTAAATGTATCGGTTGCGAAACATGTAACACTATATGCAGCTTTATACACGACGGTAGATCGTATATAAGGATTAGGAAAACAGATGAAGGATTAGTATTCCCAACATCATGTCTACACTGTACAAATGCTAAATGTGTATCATCATGTAAAAGAGACGCCATAGTTAGAGGAAGCCTAGGAGAGATAATCATAGATATGAAGAAATGCAATAAATGTATGGACTGTCTATACGCATGCCCAGTAAAAGCTATAAGGATTAGCAGAGGAGATATAGTTAACTGCGATCTCTGCCAACCACTTAGAAAAGGAGGATTAACACCAGCATGTATATCTATGTGCCCATCAGGAGCTATAAAGTTAATAAGTAGATAACCTTCTTCAACAAAGTACAGCTCTCTATTAATACACCAATATTGCTACACCGATACCTTTAAACATCGTAGCTACATATAGGAAACGATAAAAACTCCCTAGATTAGAATCTATACCTATGGGTGTGCAGCTTGATGAAGAGGTTGTATACAAGATTCACTTTATTAGCTATAGTGATTATCTTGTTAACCCTATACCTATACAGCTGTACTGGTTCTGGTTACGTATTAGCTGAGGTTATATATAGAGCCGAGTACACTGTACCCCCTAGAACCTCTGTAATCATAGCTATCCAGCTGAATCAACAAGATAGTGTTGTAGGTACATTAGAGAGTTTAGCTACGTGTACTGTTGAATTCTGTATCGATGTAGCTGGAGTAGTTCTAGACCCCAACAACAGAGTTGTAGAGATATTCAGGATAAACTTCACTAAACCGCTAACGAGATTCTCTATAAAGACACTAGACGCAGGTGTGTATAGAGTTATCTTGGTGAACCTAATATCTTTCGAAGCTTATGTAAGGCTAACTATTGAGAGAGTTAGCGGTATTGTAGCTACACCACCTAAAGTAATAATACCTACAACAACTATCTACACCACTATAACCACTACCACTACTGTACCGATACCTACAACAATACTATCTACAACTACCACAACTATTGAGAAAACCATTGCAATCCTTATCCCTACAACATCTACGTATACAAAAAC
>JAJHRF010000099.1 GCA_020832925.1 Desulfurococcaceae archaeon
CTTCATCTTTGTAGAAATATATTAACGCTTTATATAAATCGCAAGGTGATGTAATTAGAAGCGTGTAGAAATCGTAGCCTATTCTTATCCTACAGTATATGTTTAAGATCTGGATAAGACCTGGTACAATATTTGATACTTTCTGGTTTATAGTTTGTTTAAGTATTTGGATAAAGTCTTGTTCTGTAACAGGGTTATACCTTGTGTTGTAAATCATATCTCCGCCTACCACTATAGGTATACTGTATCTAGAGAACTATACGTGTTACTGCATGGTCAAGGTTATGGCTGATTATAGAAAAATTTATATACTGCTTAACGATGAAGTCGAATCTTCGCTTAATAGCTTATAAATTCTGGCAGTGTATTGGCTTGTCACTGTGTTAAACATTGGGAATAGTATTTAAAGATTTTAGATCTTCGGGATTTGTTGTAGAGAAAATCTTGGCTATAGGTAAATACGTTGTGTTGAAGATTGTTTTTAAGGGTAGAGAAGCTATTGCTTACATACCTACACCTTGTCTCCGTTCTATAGGAAAAGAAGATTGTGTTAAAGGTGTTAAAGATCTTGAACTTGAGTACATCTATTCATCTAGAGTAAAATCAAGTTATGTTGTTAAATTCATCGATTTAATTGATTTCGATGATTTCAAGGTTCTGATCAGAGAGTTTGTAAGGTCAACTCTTAGAGAAGAGATCTCTAGAGGAGGTCTTGATCTACGTAGAGTTCTAGAGGTTTCTATAGATATTGCTAGAGGTTTAGGGGATATACATAAGGCTGGTCTTGTCTATACAGATTTAAAACCTGAGAACGTAGGTATAGATAGCTCTGGCAAAGCTGTTCTCCTAGATTTAGACGTAGTTACACCTCCTTTTACAAAACCTAGGTTTATAACTTATGAATATGCACCACCTGAATATCTCTCTAATGGAATCGTTGTTTATGAGAGTGATACCTACCAATTAGCTCTATTGATACTCAAATCTCTTAACATCGATATCTCTGAAATTATAGAAAGGAAGGTTATGCCTTGCATAGGTTTAGATAAACTAAACAAACTTCTTAAATCTATGTTAAACCCGATACCTTTTCTAAGACCTAGAGTAGAAGATCTTATACAAGAATTTGAAAATTTATCGTTATTCTCTAGAGATAGGCAAACCTTATATCCCTCAAACAATACCTTATGAGAAGTAGTTATGGGTGGTATCTAGTGGTACTAACTCTTATAGCTTACATACTCTTTGTTTTAGCTACAATGCTAGTCTCACTATATCCAACAATAATTGTTGCTAAAGCTTACCTTAAGAAATCGTTAAGTAGTGTAGCGTTTAGAGAACTTGTTGTTAATAGTAGATTGCTTACAGTTATCATTCCATCGAAAGGAGAGGCTGTACCTCTTGTTATTAAAAATTTAGCTAAGTTATCTTCTATGCAGTGTGTAGATGAGGTTCTACTTGTTTTAGACGATCCTTTAGACTATGTAGAAGCTCTTGTTAAAGATATTGATGAGGAGTTCTTTTCTAAAGGGGTCGTAGTTTCTAGGATAAATAGTTTTGGTGGTAGAAATAGTGCGTTAACAGATGGTGCTAGACTATCGTTATCTCAGAACATCCTCGTAATAGATGTCGATACTGTTCCTAGTCAAGAACTGCTATGCGATGCAAAAAGATGTAGAGATGTTTGTGTAGGTATATGGAGACCCTACGTAGAGGTAGGGACACGTGTTGAAGAAGCTATGGCTTTTAGTACAGGGTTCGGTAGCTGGGTTTACTACGAGCTTAAATCTAAGTTAAACCTATTTGTATATCCTCTAGGTGCTGGAACTGTTATAAATAGAAAACTTATCGAAGATGTAGGGTTCTGGAGAACAGATGTTATTCAAGATGATATTTGGCTTGGCTATGAATTGATGTTTAGAGGGTTTAAACCTAGGGTTCTGAAAGGGTATATAGAGGTAGGTGTTCCGAAAACATTAAGTGCTGCAAAAATTCAGCAATGTAGATGGAGTTACGGAGCTGTAAACGTTCTCTCAAGGTTTTGGAGTAGAGTAGTTAGATCGCCTCTAAAATTCTTTGAGAAACTGGATGCTATTATATACACACTTCAACCTACAGTAAGCATAGTAGCCTTAATCTCGTTCATATTAGCATTGATAAGTTCTCTCGTAGATAGATATGTTGATTTTAAATTTATCTACGTAATACCGATAACTTTAGCATTAACTTTCCAAGGTACAGCCATGGGTTTCTATGGAAGAAAAATACTTGGTTTAAATAAATGGAAAGTTCTATACCTCTCTGGGAGAACAGGTGCTCTATATACAGTACTATCACCTCTTCTAGGATTCTACGCATTAAAAGGATTGTTAAGAATGAGGTATAGATACATAGTTACACCTAAGGTATTCCAAAAGAGAAGAATAATAGATCTATCTGAAGCTCTGTGCTTAACCCTCTCTATACCGACGCTTATCGCATCTATTATGACAAAGAATAGCTTATCTTTACTGATAGCGCTTATACTATTCATAGCAACTATCTACAGCATCGTAAGGCTTGAGAAATGATGTTATCCAGAACTTTATAAACATAAAAATCTGTAATTCGAGTACAGTAATCTAGTATTGTAATATGATGAGAGAGCGATGGTCGGAGGAAAGGATGAAGAAC
>JAJHRF010000100.1 GCA_020832925.1 Desulfurococcaceae archaeon
GCTAGATTTCCATGGATAGAAGTAGTAGAGGAGTCGTTGGTTGAAGCTACGAAGATTGCTACAAAGGTTATACCTTTGAGACCTAATACTGTTAACCCTTTTACAGGGTTTAATCCAGGGGATAATACCGGTAGGTATACACCTGTAATCATATGGGATAGCGTAGACCCTGGTAACGATGTTTTAGAGGTAACTGTTGTTCCTAAAGGTGGTGGTTCTGAGTATGTATCTACTCTCAGGATGGTTCCTCCAGGAGAAGGGTTTGAGAAGATTAAAGAGGTTGTTCTAGATGCTGTTATAGATGCAGGTGCAAAACCGTGTCCACCTGTTATAATCGGGGTTGGTATAGCTGGTCTTGCTGATCAAGCTATGTATTTAGCAAAGAAAGCCGCTACGATTAGAAGGATAGGTTCTAGACATCCAGAACCTGCTGTTGCTGATCTAGAGGTAGAGTTGTTGAGAACAATCAATTCCCTAGGTATAGGTGCTATGGGTATGGGTGGAAAGATCTACGCATTAGATGTACATATAGAGTATGCATATAGACATCCAGCTACATACGCAATAGCTATAGCTTTCCAATGCTGGGCAGCTAGAAGAGCTAAAGCTATAGTTAAACCCGATGGAAGTTATGTTGTTGAGCAGTGAGGAAGGTATATGGAGGTACACAGGCTTAGAACACCTCTACCTAGAGAAGATGTGGAAAAGCTTAGGGTAGGGGACATCGTGTACATCTCCGGAACTCTCTACACAGCTAGAGATCAAGCACATAGAAGAATCATTCAGTACCTAAGAGAAGGAAAACCTCTACCATTCAACCCCAGGGATTCAGCTATATACCACTGCGGACCTGTAGCTATCAAGAAAGGTAGTGAATGGAGTATAGTTTCAGCAGGACCAACAACAAGTACCAGGATGGAGATATACGAATACGAAGTTATAGAGAAGCTAGGGGTTAGAATAATTATAGGGAAAGGAGGTATGGGATCTAGAACAGCAGAAGCATGTAGAAAATTCAGTGCAGTATACGTTACGTTCACAGGTGGTGCAGGAGTTCTAGCAGCACAAACAATTAAACATGTTATAGATGTTCACTGGCTCGATCTCGGGATACCGGAAGCTGTATGGGTTCTAGAAGTAGAGAACTTCGGGCCACTGATAGTATCTATAGATACAACAGGGAGAAATCTACACGAAGAAATCATGATGATAGCTAGACTAAGAAAAGAAACAGCTCTACATAATCAAGAATACTGGACAAATCTTTAGCTCTCCTTAGATCTCTCAACACATATTTAAATCATTCCTTTTACCTAGCTTCTCGGATACCCATAACTCAGCTCTCTTACGATTATCGCGAACATATCAATTGCGTCACCGCATCTTGGAACCATAAGTGTTAGCAAGTTCTCTTAAGGGGGAAGTACGAAAGATTTTAACGTCTTTGTATAATCTTCTTAGCTAGGTTAACCATAGCTTCAACATACTTGTAATTCCTTTTTACATCTATATTTTCAAGTCTTGCCTCATGAAATCCTTCTACATGAAGATAAAACGCTACTTTCCACCATAATGAAAACTCTTCTAAACTAAGTTTATCAGCAATAGCCTCAGCAGCTCTATTAAGTAACCTTGACCACCAACCACCAGATTCGATAGCTTTTCTAGCTTCCTCCAGGTTAAGAGCCGTGGCAAGAGCTTTAACAACTTCTTCAGCAGCTTTATAGAGCTTCTCACTAGCTTGAACAGGGTCCCTATCTATTAGCTCTCTACCCTCAACCAAGAACTTCTCAGCAAGCTCAATATGCTTCAAAACTTCCTCAGATAACCTAGCACCTAAGCCCATTTTTAGCACCTCTTCCAAATAGGTTAGCTAAGTTAAAAAGTATTGCCGAAAACGATGGAATCACGATACTCAGTATAGAGATTATAAGCTCCTAGTTCAAATCAGGGACTCTGCATATCTACAGAATAGAGACTTTATAAACACTATATACCTACATAGCTCTGCACCATCAATACAGCCATAGTATAGAATAGTTTAACTTTTATGAAATCTCTCAACACCTTCCTACCGCAATATTTAAAACTCTATCCTCTAAAACACTACTCATAGTTATACCCTAAGTAAGTGCAGATCTTGGCAATAATTATGCGATGTTCTTGGATATGTAGAGAGGTTGCTAATTAGAGCTTAAGAAAGTACAGATAGTTGTGAAGTATAGAGATATAGAGACTTTGATGAACCTAACTTAGCACAGGTTTGTATTCTAAAGACGTAGATTTCTCAGCTTTATTAAAGAAATACGTTTTACCGTACATAAATGTTTAAATTTGTTAAAGTTATTTTTCCTAATAGTTAGTGTTTTGTAATGGGTTATATCCGGGTTGATGCTGTGATCAAGAATCTATTTACAGGTAAAAGTATCTCTGTTAAAGCTCTTGTCGATACAGATGCTACTCTTTAGTGCTATTCCTAGAAAGATTGTTAAAGAGCTTAAACTACCTATACTTAGGTAAAGTTGCTGTGAAAACTGCTAAAGGTGTTACAACTGAAAGCCTCGCCCTTTAGGGCGGGGATG
>JAJHRF010000010.1 GCA_020832925.1 Desulfurococcaceae archaeon
TTAATAGAACAGCGAAAGCTCTTAACAAATATTTTTGGCTAGATATCCTAGGCGATAACTCCCACCCTCTAGCCTTCAGTACATCGATTAGATCCAGAATTAATTTTATCGAATACCCAAGGAAGTGGTAAGTTAACGATATAACGTTGAACCCTATAAACATTCTTAAATATCTTGGAGATGTTGAAAGGTAGAAAAGAGTTAGAGATGTAAATGTTGTAAACCCGTATACAAGATTTATAAATACATCTAATGTTAGTGTTGATGTGAAGAAGTCTACAGTCATTATGATGAAGCTCAGTACAACCCATATAGAAAACATAGATAATACAATCCTTTTAGCGTTTATGTATATAAGCAGTAAAGTATTTATAAAGAGCATCAGGATAATCGAGTATATGTTTATGAATCTAGAGCATATCGTCGTTATGAGTAAGACTAGCTTTAGGTATATAGCTTCGTATCTATGTAGAAAACTGTTTTTGTTTTGAATAGTTACTATATCTTCGAATAGCTTAGCCACAGATCATCGCCTTAGAAGGTATACCGAATTTCTTAAGCAGATCGCTACTTAGATCCTCTATCTTCCCCTCGAACACCTTCTCCCCGTTATGGAGAAGGAAAACAGTATTCACTTTAAACATATGGAGGTAAGCAGTATTAGCTGATGCTACAACAATTATCTTCCCCTTTCCAAGACCATATTCAATAACTTTTAAAACAGCTTCAACACCTTCGTTATCTAGATAATCGAAAGGTTCATCTAGAAGCCATACTGGCTGATCTAGCGCTAGTATACTAGCTATAGAAACTCTCTTAGCTTCTCCACCACTTAATGTGAACGGATTTCTACTGAGCAAGTTCTTAGGTATTAGGATATCGACTATTTCCCAATTCAAACTAAAACCAGCTATTCTTTCAGAAAACTCTAACTCATCTCTAACTGAAACCTCTAGAAAACCTGCATACGGATTCTGCCACACATAGCCTACAAGTTTAACAGCTTCTCTTCTAGAAAGCTTATGTATATCTTTACCGAATACCGTTACTCTACCTCTAGAAGGTTTAACAATACCTGCAATAGTTTTTAATAAAGTTGATTTCCCTGAACCATTCTTACCTATCAATAGATGTAAACCTCTGTTAATAGTTAAGCTTATGTTCTTCAAAACCTCGTTACCCGCGTATATAACGCTAATATCTTCAACTACTATCAATATATCTTCAGCCCTTTCATTAAGAATATCACTAGTAAAACACCTAAAATACATATGCTTACAACACTCCCCACGAGCACACCTAGAATAGCTATAATAAGCTCTAAACCTCCAACTTTATGTAGAACAAAATAACCGACGATAAGAGATACCACAGCTGTTTCAATGATTGCAGCAGTTATAAGCAATACAATACTCTTACTTCTTCTACCGATGAGCCATGCCACTAATCCTGCTAAGAAGTTGGCTAAACTACCGAAGACAATATCTATTACACCGAAAGGCGACATTATGTTCCCTATAGCACAACCAAGAGTTAATCCTACTACACTTGGTAAACCAAAGAAATCTAGAAACGGTAGCAATAGAAGTGCATCTGCTGCTCTAATTTGGAATTCTAAGAAACTTATGGGAGCTAAAAGTAGCACTAATGCAGCGTAGAGACCTGCGATCACAGCTATTTTCACGATCGTCAACATCTTCATAACTTCAACACCTTCAAAACTCTTTAACTGAGTATTCCATAGAATCGCTAGATAGGTATTTTTAGGCTTTTAACTCTTCCTTACCAATAGCTATGTATGAATTCCTTGAAAAATAGCTAAGAAGTTTCTGTATCAGGTGAGGGGGCCACCTCGTCATCTATCAGCATGACTATCGCTCATCATCTCCAAATATATTACACTTCGAGAATACTGTATTATAGTGAATAGCTAGAAAACTTATAATGTAATTGTACCGAAACTTTTCGCGATGAGTGTCTACCTACAAGAGGTTTATTTTGGTTTAATAGCGAAATCTTTATAATCATATTCTTAAAGTAATGACATATCTAGGATTAAGGTGATAGCTACACAATGAAAATCAGGCTCGGTGTAAACATCACTGATAGTATTAGAGGTGGTGTGAAATTAAGACTTAATATACTCGACAATTTGATCACGATGGTTATAGCTATTAATAGATTATTGGTTAGATATGTATCGCGGTTTAGAGAAGCTTTGTTGTTAATGATCTCTGTATTCTTGGTTAGAGCATATATAGGTGGAAATGTAATGCCTGTGAATACTCGTAGAGTTGTTAATGCTATAGCTTCGCAAGATCTTCAGATGCTTATCTATGGTGCAATTATATATTTTGCCTCAGGTGTTGTACATATAGCTACAGAATTTATTTTGCAAAGGTATTTCGTTAAATTAGCTGAAGGTATTGTTAAAATCAAGCTTTTACTACTGAACAACTTGGATAGAGTTATGTCTTCAGAAAAGAAGCTGAGTCTCGAAGATCTTGTAGGTAGGATCAGCAGTGATGTAGATTTCGTAGTATGGAATTTAAACGCAGTTTTAACAACGTTTATACCCAACATTTTTACAGCTGTAACAGCTATAGCAACACTTCTCTCTTTCGATACAGTTGTAGGTCTATGTACAGCACCTACATTGATACCCTACATCTTTATAGCTGAGTATTATAGTAGAAGAGCTGAAAAAGCTCGATTTAAGGAGAGACAAGCGTATTCGAAAAGCATAGTACATATTAGAGATGCTGTTTACGGTGCTGAGAACGGCTATAGTATGGCTAAGACCTTGAATCTATGGAAGGAGAGTATAGTGAAGGTTATGTGGTACGATAGAGTTTACTGGGGTACAAGCCTAATAACTATGTTCTCCTCAATCGGATTAGCATCCTATATAGTGTACAACTTCTCTAGAGATGATAGAGTTGATGTAGGTACTGTTGCAGGTATTTTAACAGCTATTTCAACAGGTCACTCTGCTTTTATGAACGCTGTATGGGCTCTATGTATACAAAGTCAAACAGTTGCAGCAGTTAAAAGAATTCTTGAATGTATAGGTGTTGATCAGAAAACTGGAGAGAAACTCATTGCTATATACCACGGAGAGAAGGAGGAGTAGGTTTTACCCTATCTTCATCTGTATCAAAAAATTTATATCACTGGATAACTGTTTAAAATTTAAGGTGATGATGGTTAACAGCGCTGAATAATGATGAACACTCGAATCTGAAATACTTCATCTAAACCCTAAATTGTTAAAACTATAAAACTTGTATTACTATGTTAGAAAGCGGTGATCCTGTTTTGAATTTACGTAGGAGAGTTCTTATTTGGTTGATCTTGATATTTCTATCTATTGTCGGAATGATTCTAGGCTATATCTATGCCTATACTATTTTTCCTGAGAATATACTTAGATTAGGTTTTGAACGTTTATCTGGTATAGCTAGAGAAGCTAGCGAGATATCTAAGAGTTTCTCGTTCGATCATTTGTTAAGATTAGCTATAGCTATATTTATTAATAATGCTATAGCTAATCTTTTATTTATGTTACCGTTCTTAGGTCTCATAATCTATGCATATGTTGTAACTTTTACAGGTGCTGTTCTAAGATTTTACATTGATCATATCCTTATAGGAGGTAAGTATAGTCCTCCAAAACTAGGTATTTTATTAACATTGCTAGCGACACCACATACATATATAGAGTTCTTAGCATATGCTATAACTGTGACAGAATCTATAGTCTTCTCAATTTCGTTAGTAAGAACTAGAGTAACTAGGAGAAATACTTTGAGTTATCTAGCTATGTCAGGGTTATCTTACTTTGTATTATTTATTGCTGCATTTGTAGAAGCTTTAACGATATTTCTTATAAATCCCTAGCTAGTAAAATCTTTAACAAAATTAGTATTAATCTATATTCATAGAAATCAACTTCTTTCTAACTCTAAGAAAGATCTATTCTTATTTTTATTTTCTTTTAGTGTTAGCGTTATTATTACTGCTATTGCTACTGTTATCAATGTTATTATTGTTGTGTATGTTTAATCTGTTATTCTCTCTTTATAGATATTAATGTTATGTATTGTGGTATTGTTGCTGTTGTAATTGTTGTTATTGATACCTCTGTTGTGTATATTGTTCTATATGTAGTTGTAATTGTTATCAGTATAGCTGTTGTGTATAGATATAGATATGTAGTTGTTTTAATAACAGTTGTAGGGGATGTAGTAGTAGGGAGTAGTAACAGTAGATGTAGCAGTAATCGTTATCGGTATAGTCGTCGTAACTGTAGATGGTTGAATTGTGTATATAAGTGTATTGATGACTGTTTGGGTTATAGTTGTGTTTGCATAGATAGTGCTCAATATTATTATTGCATGTCTATCTATAGTTCTCAATATTGCTGTAACTATGTATACCTGGCTGTGTATAGGTATGGATTTTTCTTAGGTATTCTTAACATTCCTTAATATCAATTCCAGTATCAACCCTGTATACTCGAAATACTACTATGAAGATGCGGATTCTGAACAGCGTGTCTCATCCTCATCTTCCTCATCTGACCTCCACCCTGAAGGGTGAGAATTCGTGAGTTATTCACAAACTTTCTATATCGATTTGAGAACGCATCTGTTACTACCGAGGCATTCAATTGATCAAAACCCCCACCTAGTTTTACCCATTTTGTTATTACCTATCCCTCATCTGGCAAAGGACTTAGAAGTGCTCATGTATAACTAGGGTAATGAAATACTATTCTGAGATGTTGATATAATGAAATGAAAAGTAATCCTCTAGATAACCTCTGATCGAGTCCTAAGAATATACCATTTGAATATTACGGTATGGGTATAGGAGGTGCTTGAAATGATCCATATACAGAGATGTTTCAAATTCTTCTTATGCATATCAAACCTCAATGATGATTATGTTCTCCATTTTTGGCGTTTCATTTGTTCAGTCGAAACCTCCATCATCATGGATCAGACCACTTCGAGTACATCATTTGTGCTATGGATAATCTATAAGTGTAAAGGTTTAAGTTTTTAGCAGGCTCTAGAAGACTTTCCTTGGAATCGTGTATATAGGTACGAAAGCAAAGTTTGTTTTGGTTCAATTCTACATATATCTTCCAAAAATTCTTGATTTGAAAAGTAGAGCTAAAGAGATTACAGCTATGTTTAACATTCCTTGCGAAGTTAGCGAATTCTATACAGTATCAAAAATTGTTGCTAAACAGTATTCATAGGATTTCAATAGCGTATTTGTATGTTCAGATGGTGAAGTTTATAGCTGTGATGTATTTGATATAGGTTCTGTAGAGCACTCCAATCCTCTGTGTACATATTTGTAACGGTTTTAATAGAGGGGTGAGATGCTTTTAAATTAGAGCTTGTGTTTCGTAGATCTAGTGGTGTTGATGTATTAAGGGTTTGTAGAGGTGTTAAGGTTCTCTACACTATCTGAAAGTAATGGAGTTTAGATACACCGCTTCTCCATGTTTGCGACGACTATCTATGTTAGGCCTGGATTGATTTGCTGTTTATTTTAATTCAAGTATTAAGCTGGTAATATTTAGTTGTAATGATTATATATATGGTTGGTGTTCGTACTCTAGTTCGGTGAATCTACCTATCTGTGTTTGATATAATCTGTAGAACATGCCTTTCTTATTAATTAACTCTTCAAACGATCCTACCTCATTTATAGTACCCTCGCTTATAACTATGATTCTATCACATGAACGTGCTGTTGAAAGTCTGTGAGCTATGATTATACCTGTTCTTCCGACCATAAGCTTCTTTATAGCATTTCTAAGTAGTTCCTCTGTATAGGGGTCTATACTCGATGTCGCTTCGTCTAGTATAACTATGTCTGGATCTCTAAGCATTGCTCTTGCTATTGCTATTAACTGTCTTTCTCCAACTGATAATCTTTTACCTGCTTCTCCTACATCTGTGTAGTAACCGTTAGGTAGCTTCTCTATAAATTCGTGTATCCCTAGTTTTTTGCAAACCTCTATAACTTCATCATCTGTAGCATCAGGTTTCCCTACCCTTATATTATCTATTACTGTGCCTGGGAATAGGTATACTTCTTGAGGTACACAGCTTATCCTCTTCCTTAAACAACTCCTCTTTATATCTCTAATATCTATCCCATCAATAAGAATTCTACCTGCTGTAGGTTCGTAAAATTTCAGCAAGAGGTTTGCTATAGTTGTTTTACCTGCTCCTGTAGGTCCAACCAAAGCTACTAATTCTCCTGATTTTATATAGAAATTAACGTTTTTTAGCACGGATAAATTTTTCTCGTATTCAAACCATACATTATCGAACACTATTTCTCCTCTAAACCTCTCAACCTCTATACCCTTATCCTCCTCTACCTCCAGATAGTCGAGAACCTCATACACTCTATCCATAGAAGCTAAGGCTTGCTGAAGTCTTTCATACATACCAGCTATATTATTTATCGGGCCTGTGAACCTACCTACGTATTGTGTAAAAGCTATTACAATACCTAAACTAACAACATCTTTTTGAACTAGGTATCCTCCTACAATAAGAGTTGCAATACTTGATAATGTTGATATAAACCCTGTTGAAGACCAGTAAAATCCTGATAAAAAGGCTGCTCGAAGTGCTTTCTTCATAACGTTAAGCGATACATCTATAAAGCGTTCTACAACATTTTTCTCTCGATTGAATGATTTTACAACATCTATCCCTGAGTAAACTTCTTCAACAATAGTTGTAAGACCTCCTATTTCTTTCCTAACTTCCCTATGAGCTTTACGCATCCTAGATCCTACATATTTTGTTAATACTACTAGGGGTGGGATTGAAACTATTGATGCAAGAGTTAGAGTAGGGCTGAGGATTACCATCATTATGAATACCCCTATAAGCGAAATTATATCACCTACAACATTCAGTAACCCGTTTACAAAAACATCCACAATAGTTGTTGTATCGTTTACAATTCTAGAAACTAGATCTCCTGCAAACTTATCTTTGTAGAAGTTCATCTTCACTGTTAAGAGTTTTGAGAACATCCGCGACCTTAAGGTGTAGACCATTTTCTGCCCTATCAACTCTATTACATAGCCTCTCACTATCTGTAAAAACCACTGTATTAGTATAAGGGATAGATATACTATCGACAGAAAGC
This sequence comes from Desulfurococcaceae archaeon, assembly GCA_020832925.1. Classification (GTDB taxonomy): domain Archaea; phylum Thermoproteota; class Thermoprotei_A; order Sulfolobales; family Ignisphaeraceae; genus Ignisphaera. The sequence goes on from JAJHRF010000010.1 coordinate 7,195, forward strand.
TGAACCTGTTTAGAAGATCTTGTGAATGTGTTTGAAGATAACGATTGATAACATCTACCACTAAACCTAGTACATAAGGTGGGTATAGAGATACTATAGTGCTTAAAACAATTGTTATTATAGCTATAGCAACATATTTCCTATGTTCGAGAACCTCTTTAATAAAGCGTACAATCGTTGATTTATCCGAAGTTTTTTCAAGCATTGAAACCGCTCTCTGATCCAACCATCGAAATATACATTTTGTAGAAAATCCCCTTCCTATTTAGAAGTTCTCGCATAGACCCTTCTTCAACTATGCGCCCAGATTCTAAGACTAAAACTCTATCAGCTATTTCTGCTAGAATAGGTCTTTGAGTAACAATCAGAACTGTTCTACCTCTAGCTATATCTTTAATATCTTTGATAAGCTCTTTCTCTGTCTCAGCATCTAAATTAGATGTTGGATCGTCTAGCAGAAGTATCTTAGGGTTATGCACCAAGGCTCTCGCTATAGCTATCCTCTGCCTTTGCCCACCTGATAGATTTAAACCTCTTTCACCAATGACAGTATTATACTTACCCGGTAACGTCTCTATGAAACCATCTATCTTAGCTATTCTAGCAGCCTTAATGATATCTTCTATTGATGCTCCAGGATTCCCAAATGCTATGTTCTCAGCTATAGTTCCACTAAATATGTATGGAATCTGAGGTATGTACCCTATAATTCTCCTTAAGCTAGACTTCTTAACTCTAGCAATATCTACCCCATCAATTAAAATCCTTCCACTACTCGGCTTGTAGAAGCCTAGTATAAGTTTGAGTAGTGTTGATTTCCCTGATCCCGGAGGTCCAACTATTACAACTATTTCCCCTGGTTTTATACTAAAACTCACATTGTTTAGTACTGTTGTTTTTTCTGTGTATCCAAAGGTAACATTATCGAATACTATCTCTCCCTTGATATCATTCAACTCTAGAGAATTATCATCATCTTTATCTAAACTAGATCCAAGCATTTCTAGAACTCTTTTAGCAGATACCGATACAAGCTGTATATCAAATAGAACAAATCCTAGCATAGAAGCTGGCCACATAATCATAGTCATATACCCTAGGAAAGCCACTATCATCCCTATGCTCATAACCCCCTTTATAACGCTATAGCCTCCATATAGAATTATAGCAAAAGATGTTAAGCCAAAGACTAAGAAATTTATGTTTGTAAATATCGCTCGAAACTTTGCTATTCCTATGCTTATATCGAGGAACTTCCTATTCTCTTTATCGAATCTTTCTATTTCTATCTTCTCTAAATTCAATCCTTTAACAGTCTTTATACCAGCTATATCATTTGTTGCTATAGATGCCATAACCCCTATCTGTTGTCTTGTTAAATCAACAGCTGGTCTAAGTCTCATAGCACTGAGGGTATTCGTCAGTATAACGATTATGATGGCGATTAAGCATACTACGGTTAAAACCAAGTTCATAGATAACATGAAGTATAGAGACATAGCCATAAGAAGTAGTGCATTGAAAAACATCCTAAGACCAAACGATAAAAATCCTGCTATCCTATCGGTATCATTAACAATCCTCGTTATAACGTGGCCTACAAAAGTGTTATCAAAATATTTCATAGGTTGATAAACAAGAACTTCGAAAGCTCTAGATCTAAGCTTATGAACAACCTTTTGAGCCATAGCGGCACCCGTATACGAAGCTCCAAACCTTAGAATAGCAGATACACTAGCGAGAACCATTATAGTAATAGCTTTATTGATAACTACATCGAATCGTTTAACGCTTAACCCATAATCAATTGCTTCTCCTGTAACTCTAGGTATCATAGTACTTAGAAAAGAAGCTGTAGACAATAAGATAAACGAAACTAAGAACAGATGCCACTCTTCTACAAGAATACGAGCTAGCCTAAATACATCTCTAAATCCAGTACTAAACGATTTTGATAAACCTTTCTCTCTATCATTCAACAGGTCGTCGCCTCTAAATAAGGACAATCACGTTTACTTATGTACCTAGAGAAGAAGAGAAGTAGCACAAAGTTAATAAATTTTCATAGATAGAACTCTACATAGTTTTCGGTTTAGAGTAGAAATACGAAATGATGATTGCGGGGTTTAACTGAGAAATGATGTAGTCCTCGATCGCTGAACTACTTTCTACGACTTTTCCTACCTCCTTTAACCACGTACCCACCCTCTATACCGAGTAGTATGTGCATTATGTACGCTTTTCTACTCTTAAATACTCTCCCACACCTTCTACATATATACATACCGAACCCTATACAGTATATAGGGTATAAAAATGGTTCAGCAAGTTAAATGTAGGAACGCTATAACTTTCAATCCCTTCTCTACAAGCTCATTATAAATCTCTACAGCATTACTAGTCTTTAGAATTACTACCTCCTTACCCTTCTTCTTGAATTCGTAAACAACATCCGGATCTACTTTCAACATACCATAGTAACCTGTGCCTATAACAACATAATCTACATCTTCTAGTAGATAATCTCTAACATCCTGTAACTGAAGTCTATGCCCTTCCAATCTTCTCCAATTCTTCAAAACCTTATCCCTTAATATCACTACATCGCTGTCAATATACTCACCATTGATAACTATTTCCCCGAAATCGTAGCTATCAATCTTAAGCATAGTATCACGAAAACTTATTCTACACATAAATTGTTAAGATGAGATCTAGATATAGCTACTAATTCGAAAACTTTTTAACAAATTTATCAGTGGGTAACCGCTAATTCATCTAATTCATATTCCCCGAAAAATTCATCATCTAGCACCATTAATCTGTTGGTTCAGAGTTTATGAAGTTTAGATGTTCTAAGAATTGAACAAAAATGATTACTTTATATCTTTTAGATACTACTTTGCTACGTTCAATATCTCAATTTGTATAGCTTCTTTAACTGGGTGAAGGATAACTACTGTGCCATTCTCTAGAACTTTTGTTCTGTATCCATAGATGCTGTTGAGGTAATAAGCAACTGTTGATGATGCTATAATTTTTGTTCTATCACCTATTTCAACTATGTGTAAAGCGTAGTAATCGTATAGATTAGTATATTCTTTAACAACGTAGTTCATAGCTATTCCCAAAACCTTTTTCTCTACCTCATCCATGAGTATCGCGGCTATATTCAAAGCTGATTTAACAACACCTAAATCTATAACCTTAGTAATTAGATCGATAAGCTCTTTACTGCTTAAACTCTTAATGTTTTCTCCAAGCCATTGCGTTAAAATATAGGAATCTGAATAATTCTTAACCACACCTTCTAATCCTATATCCTTTGCAAGTCTTTCCTTATCTACTGAACCATTGTGTACAAACCATATAGATACCTTACCAGCTTTGGAGAAACTATGTGGATGAGTATTCACTATATCTATAGGCTCTTCATGAGTTAACCTGCTGTGCATAACCATCAATATCCATTCGAAATACCTAGGAACAGCCAACTTTATCTCATTAAATGATATTGGTAACGATGATTTATACACCATGTATCCCATATCGTTTCGGAATTTGTATAAATATGCGTATCCCCATCCATGGTTATGAGATCTACGACCTCTTCTAAATGTATCTAATACAAAATCGTATGTAGATGCTAATTTGAAACATCTAAATACTTGCATTATCTTACTTCTACCTTCAGATGATGCGTAAAGAACTATCCTACACATAGTACCACCTCTCCTCTAAAGTTAACTATGTAAAGCTTAATAAATTATAATAATTAATGTAAAAAAGGAAACAGTCTAAGCCTTGAATTTCAAAGAATATGCTTCCCCATTTCATATCATAGGTATATAGATATTGCTATGAAGTTCCTCCTCACGATAATTTCGTAATCTTTTCTCCACTCTGGATCAAGACTATTTAGAATTTTTGTTAGCTTTATAAGGTGCTGTAATTCATCGCCTTCAACCTCCTTCACGGTATCGATTAAAGTTGAAATATCTTCGACCATGATATACGATGGATGTCTACATACTGTAACCTCTTTGCCATTCAGTAGCTGAATTTCAATATATAACGCTATATGCCAAGGATACTCTTCCTCGTATTTCCAAGTCTTTATAGCTGTACTCTTCATACAGATATGCATTACCTCAACCTTACTTGTTTCGGTACCTGCTTTTGTTTTATAGATTAGCTATAGGTGTTAACCTTATTTGCTCAACAACTTTATCGCATATTGTAGCACTATCTCTACACAGAACTTCGAATATTATTACTCCTTTAAATTTCATTCTTCTAATCCACTCCTCAACCATATCCCAGTTAACTGTTCCAGAAAACGGTGGTTTATGTAGATCTCTAGAACCATCGTTATCGTGTGCATGTATCGCTATGATATACGAGCTTAGAGCTAAGAACTCCTCGGTATTCTTATTTATATTAGCATGACCTAGATCTAAACATATACCTATTCCTTCACCTAGTTCTTCAATAAGTTTAACTAGATCCGAAGGTTTTGATCCGAATAAGTTCTTCTCCAATCTATTTTCAACAGCTATATTGATACCTTTGTCTAGCGCTTCTCTATGCAGAATCTTCATGAACTCTAGGTTTAATTCATAAGCATTTTGAATATCTGCATCTACATTAAGAGTATGGACTACAACAGTCTTTATTTCCAATCTATATGCTAAGTTAAGCCATTTAATGTATCTTTTCATGCCGGGTATTGAGAGAGCTATTTGAGAATTCATCTCGTCGTAAGGCATGTGAAGAGCTTGAACTAACCCTTTTAAATCATTCGAGGAGTTCTGTATCTCAGCTAGATACTTATCTTCGATAAGTTTCCCCCCGAAAACAACGAAGTTATCGTATGAAAGTTCTGCTAGAAGACCTTTCGCAATAATTCTCTTCAACGCTTTTATAGGTGGTAATGATAGGTATAGCATAGTTGAATACGCATATATTACCACATCTAATCGCCGATACAGTTATACTCTCGATAAAAACTCTATGTTTTCCAAATTTTTCTCGACATCTATCACAGCTTTACTCAATTCACTAATACTGTCAACTGTTGCTGATATAACTACAAACCCTTCCTCAGATAGATCTAGTCTAGCATACCCTGTAATAGAGTCTTTATACTCAAGTAAACGCATATACGTAGTCAGGTCATCTTCTCTGAACTTTACAACACCTTCACTCTCAATATGAAAACCATAATCTTCTACATATATTTGAAAAGAAATTCTTTTCCTATTGCGATACTTGTAAGCTGTAACAACTTTCTCATTGTTTCTAATAGGTGTTGCAACTGTATAGCCTAACGATTTCAGCGTATCTACAACATCTTTAAACTTAAGGTCTAATGTATGCTCTGAGACTGAAACTTTAAACCCATTCTTAACATGGTGTAGTATTTGAACTGGATCCACGATATCCCCTATGTAGATAACAGGTGTATATGCATGAGTTAATCCATAGAATAGACAAAGAGCATCACCAGGAGGCCAGTAATATACACCACCACGATAAACCTTATACACCTTCTCACATTGTTTACAATCTATTTTTATAGGTGTTGAGAAATACACCTCGTGTTTCCATACACTAGCAGTAGACTTAAACGGTATCTTCTTATAGAACTCATCTTCATACTTCTTAACCTCAATAACTACAGAGCTCTCAATATCATTGAAAGTGAGCTCTAACAACAATCTGTGTCCCCATAATTTACGTTATTACTTATGAGTATATAAAGCTGCAACAGGGGCGCAGAATTGTTGATAAAGTAATTGTGGATAGGATTGGAGAAAACCTTATACGTAACAATCTATAAGAGATTGAGATGTGTTAGTATATCAAAGGGTAAGATTATGAAGTTACCAGATAGAGAAGGAGTCTATATCTATCGAGAAGGTGATTGGATTAGAGTTTCACTAGAAGGACCTTATGTACCTGATGCTGACGGTATTTATGTGCTCTACTTCAGAAATTTTAAGTGTTCCGGATGCAGAGCTTTCGATAATACTTGGCTTAAATTTGTAGATGAACAAGGTTCTATATACAACTTTGTAATGATCCAATGTAGCAATTTCTTCTTTGAGTGTAACGATGTAGCAGCATCAGATAGCTTTGTATTCTACTTAATTTTCGAAACGCCACAGGTTCTGATAGTTGTTGTTGAGAATGGTATTCCTATCTATATAGAGCGCGAAGTTGGGGTACTATCGTTAGAAACATTAAGAGATTTTGTATTCAATGTAAGAGATAGAATGAGTAAGGTGCAAGTGGAAGAAGAGGAAGGTTTAAAAGAGGAAGAGAGTATATACATAGATTTCGCTAGTAAAAACTGGAAAGAGATTACGGAGAAGCTTAAGAAGATTATCTACGAAGGTAGAATTCCTCGAGAAGTTTGTACAGAATATGGGTGTAGAATAGTAATAGAGTAGATCTCGATTAGAAGTTTATAGAGTGCAAAGATTTATTAAGCCTTGGTGTAAGGTTAGCCTAGCGAATATATCTAACATAGATGAGGTTAAATGGGTTCAAATCCTTATCTAGTTGAAAAGCTGAAAACGTTTGAGGTAAGGGGTAGAAGTTTTAAGGATTTCTTAAGAGATTTAGCTGATACAGCATACCAAGGAAGAGCTCTAGGCGAAGTCTATAAGATCATCACAGATATGTTGAGAGATCCTGATGTAACTATATTCCTAGGTTTAGCAGGATCTATGAGTACAGCTGGTATGTGGAAGATAATTAAATGGTTTATAGAGAAGAGATACGTAGATGTATTGGTATCTACAGGTGCTAACATATCTGAAGATATATATGAAGCTATGGGGTTTAGCTATTACAAAGGTTCTCCAAATGTCGATGATTATGAACTGTATAAGTATAAGATAGATAGGTTTTACGATGTATTTGCAGATGAGCTTGCTTATAGAAAAATGGAGAACCTTATAAAAGAGTTTATATACACACTTCCAAAAGGAGCTCAATACTCAACAGCAGAATTCCTCTACCTCTTCGGTAGATACCTTAATTCAAAAGGTATAGACTGTATAGTTTCAGCAGCATATAGAGCAGGTGTACCCGTATTCTCACCAGCTTTAGTAGATAGTGGTTACGGTATAGCAACTGTAATAGCTATAAGAGAGAAAGGTCATAGAATAGTCCTCGACATGGTTAAAGATTTCGATCAAATCGTTGAGATAGGTAGAAGATCTAAGAAATTAGCAGCTATATACATCGGCGGAGGTGTCCCTAAAGACTATGTAAACCTTGTAACAGTAGCTCAAACATTGCTAGATATTCTCGAAAAAGGTGAAGAAGGGTATAAACCTCTCGAATATGCTGTTCAAATAACAACAGACGCACCTCAGTGGGGAGGATTATCTGGTGCAACACTTGAGGAAGCTGTTAGCTGGGGTAAGGTATCGTATAAAGCTAAGAAGAGAGTTGTCTATGTAGATGCAACGATAGCTCTGCCGTTAATAACCCAAGCACTATATGAAGAAGGTATTGAGAGACCTGCTAAACCTGATCTTTCCTGGCTTTTTAAAAACCTTGGTTAAGAATTTCTATAGCTTCAACCTTGTTTTAAGCTCGATATCTAGATCATGAACTCAGGTATGTTATTGGGATACACAGCTGTTCTCGGTTTCAATTTAAATCTGTTTAGAATCTCAATAACATGGGGGTATAGTATAACGTACTCCTCATCTATAGATTCGGCAAGAGCTGGATGTATTGATGCAAGCTTTTTCTTAAATAACCTGTAATTTTCATCTGATGAAAAGCTCAGCATAACAGCTGGGTAAACATCTTGACCAGGTTTCATACCTTTCTCGATTAGATTCACCAAAGCTTTGAATTGCAACTCAAAATATTTCTCATCTGCCCCAGTCAGCATGTGGAATTCTTCAGATGTTGTACCTTTAAATGACACTCTAATAATTAAATTGTTAAAGTTTGCTAACTCCTTAGCAAAATTCTCATCATATCCGATCAGAATACCGTTAGTTTCAAGTATAAACACATAGTCTGTTTCTTCAACTAATTTTAAAAGTTCTATCAAATGTTTTCTCGATATAGTTGGTTCACCACCGCTTAATCTTAGATATCTATAACCTTTACTCGAAGCTATTTCGATAAGTTTCTTAAATACTTGCTGAGGATTATAAAAATTCCCTTTGTCTAGCGAATGGCTGTAGCGCCAACTCCAACAAAATTTACATCTCAAATTACAACCTACAACATCTCCTGTAGCTATACCTCCATACCATCTACCTCCTCTAAACCTATAATACCTACGCTCCTCTACACCACCAACATCTCTATTAACCCATCTACTCACAGTATACGTTAACTCTATAGGGTCGAAACCCTTCATCTACATCATCTAGTTAAGATAGTCAACCCCTGGTGCACAAAATATTAACTGGTTATTGAAGGTATTAAGTTTTAGTTTTACTAAGTTCAAGCCAAGCTTAGTCTTATTTTTAACTATACAGTATGTCCAGGTATTTCTCATGAGAACCTTCACGAAAACTTATATTCTAAACATTATATTCATATACTACAACGTATGATGAGGTACTTATAGATTTGCGGTGAGATAAAACGAGTAGAAAGTTTCGTATAGAGTATCGCGAAGAAATACTAAATGGACCGATAATATCTACGTTTCTTCGTTTAGGAGTTCCAATACTTGTTGTTAGAGTTGTACAGGATCTGTATCTTCTTGTCGATATGTTTTGGCTTAGCAGGTATTCACAATACGCTATGGTTGTGCCTAGACAGGTTATGCCAACTTATATGCTATTCACAACAGTAGTTACAAGTATTTGTTCAGCTAATTTAGCTCTTTTATCTCAATACATTGGTGCTGAAATGTATAAAGAATGGCTTGATATGTTTAAGAAAATGCTGTTGTTATCGCTACTAGGAGGAGTTACTACAGGTGTTATGCTATACACATTATCTCCGTATATCTTTGCATATTTTGTTCGAGCTCCTCCAGAGATTATCGCAGATGTTATAGGTTACGCAAACGTAATGTTATTCGATATTGTTGTTCAAAGTGTTAATCTTTCGTTTGCAACTCTTCTACAATCAATGGGGGATACTAGGAGTGTTGCTGTTTCTCAGATAGCAGGGAGCTTAGCTAATGTTGTGCTGGACCCACTGTTTATCAATGGTCTTGGTATGCTCCCAGCTATGGGTGCTATAGGTGCAGCTATAGCTACAGTATTGAGTAAGTTTGTAAGTATATCTACAATGGTTTTCAGAATATCTTCGAAATACCATTGGGTAAAGATAGGGTTTGGAAATATCGTTGATCGCGATTACCTATCGAAGATCTTAAGGATAGCCACTCCATTACTAGTTATGGGTATATCTAACGGTTTTGCATTTAATCTACAGAATAGACTTGTAAATACGTTCGGAGTATTAGTTTCTACAGCATTTTCACTAGGATTTACGTTATTCGAGTTAGCTAATACAACTCTCTGGGGGTTAACCGAATCTATAGCTGTAATGGTTGGTCAAAATCTTGGAGCGGGTAATATAGATAGGTCGAAGGTTATAGCTAGAAGAACTGCTTTATTCATATTTTCAACAGTTGCTTTATCCTCTATATTCATATACTTCGCAAGGAACCCTATCGCAATGATATTTTTAACAGGTCAAGGGGTTAGCCAAAGCGATTTAGTGAAAATATATGAAGAGTTTGACAAATTCATAACTTATACAATATGGACCCTAGCCTTCTTTGCATTAACGTTCTCAGCCATGTCTGTTGGTAGAGGTTCTGGTAACACATTGATACCCACGATAATAAATATTGTTAGGCTCTGGGGTTTTAGAATAGGTCTTGGATATCTATTAGCTCTACAAATAGGTTTCGGTACTCTGGGTATATACATAGCATTTGCTTTAAGCAACGTAGTGGGAGGTATAATGTCTATTGCATGGATATTAAAAGGATCCTGGGCTAAACCTGTAATAAAAACACCTATACCTATAACAGCACATGAAATAGGTAAAGCAAAGAAGCTTGTAGATACCTCGAGATAGCTTCGATTTAACATAAGAAAACTTTTAAACCACGAAATGAAGATACTTACTGCATATCGTTGTGGAATCTATGGATAGTTCCGAATCTCAAGACGAGTCTTCGCATCATAATAAAGATTTGCTGTTATTCAGGAGAGCAAGATTAAGAGATGTAGATTCGATAGCCAAGATCTATAGCAGTAGTATAGAGTATCTAGATCCCGAGAGCAGGGATTGGATTGAAAGTATTGTTAAGAAGAAGAGTAGAAGATTAAGAATCTACGTTGCTTCTATTGAAGATGAAGTAGCTGGGTTTATCATAGTGTACAAGAAGAGAGATAAGGCTTATATCGATGCGTTTGCAGTCGATCCGAGGTTTAGAGGGAGAGGTATAGGTCAAGAACTTCTAAATTATGTTGAAACAGTATTGGCATCTGAAGGTGTTGAAAAAGTATATCTAAGTGTTAAAAACCATAACAATAAAGCACTAGGACTATATATAAAGAACGGCTACAGAATTACTAATGTAGTACTTATATTAAGGTCTCTATCTAGAGATATCGAAACAGACATTCTTAAGGTTGACAACATCACGATACGTCTCGATAACATTAAGAGGTATTCCTTCCCAAGAACAAAACTTTTGGATACAACGATGTGGAGTAACTTTACATGGGATGTGGATGAGTATATCTATAGAGTAAGCAAAGAGGATGCCATAGCTCTAGCTGTGTATAAAGGTAGAAGATTACTAGGTGTTGCAAGGATATTCTTTGAACAGAACGAAGTATTTGTAGAAAGATTAGCTCTCTCATTCTATAGACCTACAGAATCCTTAAAAATAGTTGTATATGCATTAAAAACAAGAGTTGTATCCCAACCTACAACAGCTATAACTATACCTGTAGACTCATCAAAATCAGCATTACTTAGAACTCTTATACAACTAGGGTTCAAGGTTATCGATAGCGAGTATATTCTCCAAAAAGAGCTCATAAAATTAAGATACGGCGTTGACCAAGGTAACGTAGCCAACGTGCAACATCTTCATGCTGTAAAGAATACAGAATTCTAACCGGTGATGCAAAGTCTTAAAAACTTATTAATATGAATACTGATGATTACTAAGGGTATCTCTATGTCTATTGAAAAGAAGTGTATAGAGATATGCGATGACGTTATCGATTGTAGTGTTTGTGTAGACGATGAATGTGAAAAAGTATGTAGCGAGTTAGAGGATAAATGCTTAAGCATATGCGTTGAAACATTAGGAGAATAACTATTTTGAGAACTACGGCATCTCCTATCTAGAGTATTTAAGATGCTAAAGTATACGATAACTATAGATAGCTAGATAATGATGAGGCTTTAGGCCTCTGCTGATGGATGATGTAGCCCCTACCCCCTGAACGTCTAAATAGACCTACATATTTATCTTACCTAGTTTGGTGAAAGTATTATACACTAGGGGTGCCTAGACTATCGCAAGCGAGGACTACTTCCCTTATGAAAAACCTAGAATTGGTCAACTGGAGTTAGCAAAATATCTATCTGAAAATGTGAAAGGTAATTGTGTAGCCATTGTTAAAGCCCCAACAGGTTTTGGTAAAACTGTTACAGTTCTCTACAGCATCTCTAAGATGTTGAGAAGAGGAGTCTTCGAACGCGTTATGTATACTGTGAGAACAAGGAATGAACTAGACCCAGTTATAAAGGAATGCAAATCGCTAGATCTAGATTTTGTTGTTGTATACAGCATAAAGAGGATGTGTCCATTAGCTAGGGATTCTAATATTTCGTCTGAAGGTTTTTGGTCTATTTGTGCTGTACTTAGGCTTAGAGGTGAATGTAGATTCTATTCAGGAGTAAGCACGGTGTCAAGTTACGATGTAGTTAAAATTGTTAAAGATTCAGAAGATCATCTATCTATAGCGAAAAACTTAGCTGATAGAATTGGTGTTTGCCCATACTATACTCTTATCCGATTTGTTAACGATGTTGATGTTGCGATCCTTACCTATCCTTATATCTTCAAAGAATCTATATGGTTAGCCACGTTTAGAGACTACGATGCGTCACAAACATTGCTAGTAATTGATGAGGCGCACAATATACTGAATATAGGGAGTATCATGGGGGAGACAATCAGTATTAAAGATCTTAAGAAAGCTATTGATGAATCTTTAGATCTATCTGCTGAAGATGTTGCCGAGAGATTGAAGAACATCTTGTACATATCTATTAATAACGTTTCTGGGAAGGGGTATACCTATATAGGGAAGGAGAAGTTGGGTGTGGATACAGGGTTTGTAGATAAGGTTTCCAACTTAGTTTTTACAGCTATAGTTAAGGCTATGAAGAACTTTGAATATAAGTACAATATAGCTAAGCTAGATATAGCACTCTCAAGAGTTTCTAAATTCTTATCGCTGCTCGTTAACCCCAATTACGATGTATATACATCTAAAGACTTCTACAATCAACTAGTTTTATCAGTCCTACTGACAAACTTCATCCCGCTAGAGAAAATATTTGAAAAATTCTCTGCCGCTATATTGATGAGCGCAACACCTCCATCAGCAGAATTCCTAAAGAATGCTATTAAGATAGATAAACATGTTCTTCAAGTTGACGTAGAGGATTTCGGTGCTCATAACTATCTAAAAGAGAATTCCGTTACTGTAATCTTTACTGGAGCTACAACAAGCTATAGATCGAGGAATAAAGCTGTTTTCAACATCTATAAGGAATTGATAGTGAGGGTATACGAAGTTGTACCTAGAGGTATCATTCTGGTTGTTTACCCAAGCTACGATGTTATGAATACTATAGCTGAAGAGTTAGCCATAGAAAACGCTATAGTGGAGAGCGGGCATACCCCATTAGATGTCCTAAATTTTGTCATTCATAAGCCTAAAGTTCTTCTCAATATAGTTGCAGGTGGAAGACTAGCTGAAGGTATAGAATTTGTTGTGAACGGTAAAAGTTTAGTTGAATCAGTTATTGTTGTCGGTATACCTTATCCGCAACCTGATGACTATGTAGAGAAATTGAGACAGAGTATTGTTAAAGGTGGTGGAAGTTATGTTGATTACTATAGGGATATAGCTGCTGTAAGAGTTCTTCAAGCTATTGGTAGAGCTATTAGAAACGAGAATGATTATGCATTCGTTATTCTCGCGGATAGAAGGTATGTAAACCCAGAGATTTTGAAAAGACTTGGATTAAGACCTAGAGTTATAACAAACAATATCAGTAAAATAATTCAAGTAGCTAACAACTATTTCAACCAAATAGGGATGTAGAAGATAGATGAAATTTAATTTAATCAAAACGAAACTGTGTATCTTAAACTACCTAATCCGTGCTAACCTATACCAGTTCGCGAAGTCTTTTAATGTAGCTTTAGCATGAGGTATATATGATAAGCTATAGTTCACCGTTATAGAGGCTATGTATTTATCTATAACATCTTCTCCAGGCTCTACCTTGTTGAATCCTCACCACTCTAGAAACGCTTTAACAATTCTTAACTTTGTCTTCTTTGTACTAGCTGAATACCTGTACAATGTTTTCTCGAATTCGATAACAATGACATTTACTGGCGTAGTTAACCGTTTGTCGCCTCTACCCAATCTTTAAATATTCTATTAACTAGAGTTCCAGGGTCTACACCTAGTCTCTTAGATGTCGCCAGGATCTTGAAAACGATATGTTGATCCAAGTTCGCTGGAAGGATTTCGGACATCCTCTCTATTAAGTACAACATCAGCCATAGGATATATTTGAAAAATAAAGACTTATCCTACTTTACCTCTACACCTCTTAGGCTCTTTACCCAGTCGGTAGTTATAGATTCTACAAATCCTTTGATCAACTTGACCGTGTTTACAATATCGTTTAGATCTACTACTTCAACTGCTGAATGTAGGTACCGAGTTGGAATTGATACAACGCCTGTTGGTACTCCTTCTCTGTTTAGCTGAATTACAGATGCATCTGTTGTTCCTCCCGGTAATACTTCTAGTTGATACGGTATATTAAGCCTTTTCGCAATCTCGATAAGTTTATCTACTATCTCTTTATGTACTATTATACCTGAAGCACTTCTACCATCAGCAATCTTTATAGCTGGTCCCTTACCTAGAGATGCACACCATTCATGTGGAGGAGTTCCCGGTACATCGTTTGCTAATGTAACATCTATTGCTAGCCCTATATCGGGGTTTATAGCGAATGCAGCTGTTCTAGCACCTTTTAACCCTACCTCTTCCTGAACCGTAGCCACCAGGTAAACATCAACATCGCTACTCTCCACTATTTGAAAAGCTTTTACCATTGCAGCAAGTCCTACACGATCATCAAAAGCTTTCCCTGTAATCCTTGAAGTTGATAATCTGATAACATCTCTATCGAATACAACAATATCTCCTACATCTATACCCATACCTTTGACCTCGTCTTTAGACGAAGCTCCTACATCAACAAATAGCTCCCTAATCTCGGGTACCTGTCTAGCTTCCTCAGGTTTAGCTACATGAGGAGGTCTAAGACCTATTACACCCCTGTATACCCTACCATCCCTAGTCTTGACCAATACACGTTGAAATGCTAAAGATCTCTCATGGATACCTCCAATAGGTTGAACTCTCAAGAAACCGTTATCTTCTATATGTGTTACAAACAACCCTATCTCATCCATATGAGCAGCTAACATAAGTTTTGAGGATCCACTTCTACTACGTTTCAAAGCTATAACATTTCCGAGAGTATCTACCCATACTTTATCAGCAGAATCCTTAACAAGGTCGATTACTATCCCCCTTACATCGTGTTCTCGACCTGAAGGACCTATAGCTTCGCACAACCTCTTTACATAGTTAAACATCTCGTCTAGAGTTACAGACACCGACTTCACCTAAGCACAAGAGTAAAGTAATAAATACGCTAGGGATATAAATACTATTGTTATTACCTGCATTGTGCAAGATCTCTTCAATAAATAAGGTAGTTATTGAAACCATATTAAGGTAGCCTTACATCTACTGATGTGGAGTGAATTAGTATGATTAAATTTGGGAAAGTCGTGGTTACAGGTGGAGCAGGCTTTATAGGTAGCCACTTCATTGATTACCTGGTAGAGAATAATGTTGTAGATGAAGTTATCGTTATAGATAATCTTAGTAGTGGTTCTATCAATAATATAAAGCACCATGTAGAGACGAAGAAGGTAGAACTTGTAGTTGCAGATCTCAAACAATTTGATCAGGTATGGGTTTCAAAATTTAGGGATGCTGAAGCTGTTATTCATCTAGCTGCTAATCCAGAGGTAAGAGTTTCAGCTATTGAACCTAGAATTCATTTCAATGAAAACGTTGTAGCTACATTCAATGTTTTAGAAGCCTCAAGATTAAACGATGTCGCTATCCACTTCTTCGCCTCTAGCTCTACTGTATATGGTGATGCCAAAGTTATACCTACACCAGAGACATACCCATTAGAGCCTATATCAGTATACGGCGCATCTAAAGCCGCGTGCGAAGTTCTGTATCATTCATACCATAAACTATACGGATTTAGTGTAGCAATAGCAAGATATGCAAATATAATAGGGCCTAGATCTTCTCACGGAGTGATAATTGATTTTATAAACAAGCTTAGGAAAGATTCATCGAAGCTTGAGATCTTGGGTGATGGAACTCAAAGAAAAAGCTATCTATATATTCGCGATGCAGTTGAAGCATCTTTCGCTATTCTTAAGCTAGCGAAAGAAGTTAAAGGATATCATGTATACAACGTTGGTAATGAAGATTGGATCGCTGTTAAGGATATAGCCGACATCGTTGTAGAAGAAATGGGTTTAAGAAACGTTCAATACATATTTAAACCAGTTACACCTGATGGTAGAGGATGGCCCGGAGATGTTAAGCTGATGTTGTTAGATATTTCAAAGATTAAGAAACTCGGGTGGAGACCTTCATTTACATCAGCTCAAGCTGTGAGATCAACAGTTAAAGAAATTTTAGGAAAGAAAGGTTGATTAGGTATTCCGAGCTGTATTCCTGATATCGACTATCTTCTTACATAAGTTTTGTATTCCATGCTATACAGAGCAGTTTATAGTAATCACTGTTGTAATGAGCATTGCAGAATTTTTTCTCTAAGTCTTGACGCATTTTCTTCTGGTACTGCATCGTAGGTGAAGTTCCCTCCACCTGTTTCCACACCTGCTGCATACTTAAGCTTACCCTCGTCTCTAAGTATACCGTAGATCTCTATATGCATATGGTAATACCTGTAATCTCCTTTTAATGGTGCTTGGTGCAACACCATTATGTATGGTGAAGGTTTGGAGAACAAGATTTTAAGACCACATAGAACTATTTTTAACATCTTTGCTAAATCATGTATTTCTATCTCTGTTAACTGTGTAAGTAGTTGAACATGGCGTTTAGGGTATGTATGTATTTCGAATGGCCAATGGGCATAGAAAGGTAGAAAACTTACCCAGTTTTCTGTTGCGTATAACAATCTCACTCTATCTTCTACCTCTACCTCCATTATCTTACAGAAGAGACACTCTTTATTCTCGTTCCAGAACTCTTCAGCATTCTTAAGTTCTCTCTCAATTCTTGTCGGTATGAAAGGTGTAACATATATTTGGCTATGGGGATGCGTTAGTGAGACCCCGATTTCTTTACCCTTGTTCCTAAACCAGAGGAAGTATACAGCGTAATCTTCTTTCGATATTTCTTCTTGTTTCTCTTTAACCATGTTTATGACGTAAGCTATATCTTCTACAGGTAGATCACATATATCCTCAAGATCGTGTTGAGGTGTTTCTACAACTACGAAACATCTCCCTAATGATTTTGATGTTTTGTAGAACCTATGTTTCTGCGGTTCAGGAGGGCTATAGCTTAGCATAGGGTATCTATTCTCAAGAATAAGGGCTTTCCATCCATAGCCTGTTTCAGGAGCTCCTGGACAAAATGGGCAGAAACTTGTTGGTTGCCAAGGTCTGAAGCTGCGAATATTTGATACCATTACCCATTCTCCTAGAGTTGGATCCCATCGCAACTCCATAACTAGCTTGGCATCCTTATTCAAGAACTTCACCCTGCTTTATAATGAGTTATCACCCCCCTATCAACTTCCACAACCCATCCCCGAGCTCCGTAACCAAGTTGAACAATTTTTCTAACAGCTTCCTCTGCTACATCCTTTCTCTCGAAAAGAGCTATAACTGCTCCTCCTAGTCCAGCTCCTGAGAGTTTTGCACCTAAAGCTCCAAACGATATGAGTTTCTCTACAAGAGTATCTATCTGAGGTAGGCTTACATCGTATAACCTGCTTAACAATGTATGCTGGTATGTCATGATCTTCCCTATGATACCTATATCTCCTTTAATCATAACATCCTTAACCTCTTCGTAAGGTGTTTCGAGTGCTTCGGCTAGTTCATCCGTGGATATCCTCTCGCCTTTGATTACCTTGATAGCTAGCATTGTTGATCTATGCGTTTTTAATGTGAACAATATCCTATTCCTGGGTTTCTCCGGTAAAAGTTTTAAGTAAGGTTCTAGAAGTTTCAGATCTAGCAATTCCCATCTAGGTTCCCAATACCTTCGCCCAAGCAATGCCTTGATATTCTCTGGTACAACTTCTAGAAGTTTTGATAAACCTTCATCGATTTCGCGCTGCCTAACAGGGTGGATATCAGCTGTACTATGTCTGATCCCTGTATCTACAACAGTAAAGTATCCTCGTATAGCAGGAAGCACCTCTACATTGTAGGGAGGTTTCGTCTCTATATACACAATATTCCCGAACGCTGCTGCATACTGATCTAGACGACCGCAAGGTATACCCATAACATCGTGTTCGGCTATGTAGGCGTATTCAGCTATATCTTTCGGCGATAACCCTAGATCTAGTATCTCGTTAAGAGCAGCTAGAACTGAGACTAGAAGAGTTCCACTACTTCCTAAACCTGAGCCTATAGGAACCCAGCTCCGTATCCAGATTTCGACACCTTTAACTCTATGACCTTGGGATTTAAGTAATGAAATAGCTGCTCGAATATAGTTACCAAACAATTTACGTTTATCTAGAAGTACCGGGTTCTGAATAGAGAACTTATCTATGTATTCCTCAGATTCCTCACGTATATTCGCAGAACCTACCACTACATAGTCGCTATCTACACGTCTTGCTGCTACATAAGTCCTCAAGTTTATGCCCACGGCAACAACAGGCAGACCTTTATAATCTTGGTGTGTATTAAGGAAATCTAGTCTACCAGGTGCTGATACTATTACCTCCGGATTCCCCCCAAAAACTTCCTTGAATTCTCTTTGCACAAGCTCTACATTTTCTCTACTCCACATCGAGACCAACACCTAAAACTCGCCAAATCTTTAACCAATTTAAATAGGTGGCGAATAGGTAGTAAATATATATTTCTTGATTTAAGTTGACGTTGTATAACAGAATTACTTTTACGTTTAGAAAGGCATAACAATAGACTTAATTTTAAGATTTTGATTTATATAAGAGCTGAAAGCATGAGCATAAAGACTTCTATAACCATCAACAATTAAGATCTTGGGTCGCGCTTCCTTAACATAGTAAACTAGTTCCTTAAAATCAGCGTGGCCACTTAAACCTACGATCCATACATTACCTCGACCTATCACGGTTTTTCCGTATCTACCTGTAACCAGTATATGAGCTAAACCACTTCTTCTTTTCATATAGGTAAACTTTGAAGCTAAGTTGAACTCTATATACCATCTACTCTTCTTTATCTCTTCAGCTTCTCTCGAATTCTCTAGGTAAACCTCATCTACATCGAAACCATATTTCTTGAGCACCATATATATGTTCCACTGGTTTCGTGGTAGTATAAAGGGGGTATCTATACCCCATGCTCTCAACTTCATCATCACATCGTTTATCTTTCCATGGTATGCATATATGGCAATTGGTTGCTCTACTAGAAGTTTTCTCAATAACTTCACGAACTCATTCATAATATTCTCTTCACTTTCCCTAACATACGATGGATCTCCATACGTAGCATCAATTACTAGAATATCGAGATCTTTAAGTATATCCGTTTTAATACCTGGATTCCTGAAATCCCCTGTATACCCTATTCTACAGTTTTTCATCTCTAGAACTACTTGACAAGAACCAGGTACATGGTCAGATCTGTATACCGTGAGTTTAGCGAACTCATTTGTGTCTAGATCTAGACTCTGATAATAGTCTAATGGAACAGCTTTCTGCTTAGGTATGTTAAACCCCATAACTTTCAGCAAATCTATTGTTATAGGTGTTCCAATCAAAAGTTCACTAAACACTATGCTCTTATCTAAATCTATTGTATGATCTGAATGAATATGTGTAACAAAACGGTATATACAGCCATTTTCATAGCCATCAACACATATATTCAGTGGAAAAATTATTGCCCCTCTCCGCCCTATGGCAACATTCATAACTACACCTTCTACAGCATACAACTAATAATATCCTTACGCCGGAACCGTTATAAGGTCTTTCGCTACACAGCTTCATCTAATGCTCCATACTCTCCCGAATATTCATCGCCTACATCTTTATCATACCATGATATCGGCGCATTTCCATGCCTTATAACTGGTTTATCTAATTTCGATAGAAGAACTACTCTACTTGGTATACTTTCTGAAACAACGTTGTACCCTATCTCCTGGGCAAGCTCTATAGCTATCTTTCTAACCTCTTCGTGATTCGGCATATCTGACCTACTTAGCCTCAGTATCGAAGAGCCTATATGCATATAAGCTTTGACTTCTACAAATGTCGGCTCCGCTATGGAGAGAAGCTTAGACCATCCCTCAACGGCTCTTCTATGCATGTTAAAACTCTTGATAAGCGTTATTCTAACGACTGTTGGCGATGTAAAGCTGGGAAGAAGTTCGAGAGTCTCTATAGTTTTCATCCATAGATCTGGGTACACAGGGTTATTGAATTTCTTATAGCTCTCCTCATCATATGCTTCTAGAGAGACATATAGTTGCGAAGGTTCTTCAGATAGATTTGCTAAGACCTCTGGTCTTACTCCTCGTGTTACAAGAAATGTTGTCAAGCTTTTTCTATGGAATTCCTCTATAAGTTCCCCTAATCTTGGATATAGTGTTGCTTCCCCGGTTAAACTTATCGCTACATGTTTTGGATTCAATGATTCCTCAAACATCTTCCTATCAACATTTGGGTATTTCTTGTATCCGCTAACGGTTCTCCTATGTTCTTTCAAAGCCATTTCAACTATAAACTCCGGATCGTCCACATGTGCAGGGAATTGATGCCATCCACTAGGTCTATACCTCCAGCAGTGAAGGCAGTAGTTTAGACACCATAGTACTGATGGGGAAAACTGTATACATCTATGAGATTCGATTCCGTAGAACTTAGCTTTATAACAGAATACTCTCTCTGTAAGAGCTTTATGAACCCAATAGCATTTCTTCACAGCACTGTGATGCCCTATCACGTGGTATTTCTGTTTACGTAAGATATCTAGATAGTTCATAGCCGAACTATTGGATAAAATGGATAAAATATTTGATGTCTCCATGAGATGCCGAACCTATCCATCATTAGAGTATATTTTAGCGCTGTAATAAGTATAGCGCTGTAGACTCTGTAGAGGCTTGAGCTAATGAAGAAGGCCACGGTTATACTCCACGGTGATTGTGATGGCGTTATAGCGGCTGGGCTCTACATTAGGAGATTTCTTAGAGATTTTTACCCAGGTCAGATAGTTTTAAGACATTCACATCCATGGAGGCTAGGTATAGATTTAAGGAAAACTCTCCCAAGTTCGGATGTAGAGATGGTTGTTTTAGTTGACCTAGCTTTAAACGAGGAAATCGCAGATCTATTGCTTAGCTATGCCAAGAAAGGGATTTCTATAATTATTGTAGATCATCACCAATCATCAGAGAAAGCTATCCCCCGGTTAAAGAGTGTAGAGAATATTAAAGCGTTGTGGAGTATAGTTCAATCAACACCCCAAGTCTTAGCTCAGACAATTCTAAAAAATCTCAACAACTACGAAATGCTACTTGTAAATATCGCAAATGTATGTGAAGGAGGTAATGTAGAGGATGAGATGGTGAGAAGCGTAGCTGATAAAGTGAAACTTGTTTTAGCCGTTGAGTCAACAAATGCTGAACTTATATATAAAACTGTTGACTGTATTGTTAAAGGGGAAGAGTTCTGGAATACACAGATATACAATGATATATTCTGGAAAGCTAAATGGTTACTAAACCTTTTGCTAAAGAAAATCGAGTCTAAGTCTGAAAGTCTTTGTGGTTGGAATATAGCTTCATTTACATTGCCTGAATCTTTGATTTTCGCAGGGCTCTTTGGTATAGCATCTTCTGAGTACATGAAGAAGTATAAGAGATCTATTGTTTTGATAAGAGAGGAAGAAGATAAGATCGTTGTTACTATTAGATCTACGAAGAAGAAAGCTCTCGATATATGCCAAGCCATAGTTAAGAATGTGGATGAGAAGGCTAGAAGCACTTTCGGAGGTCATAGAGAAGCCGCTTCGTTAACAATTAAGAAAGTATATAGTTTAGAAGAGGTTGAGAAAATAGTCGAGAATGTTATAAAAAATTCGGAATGTGTTGATCAATGAAAGTGTGCCTCGATATCGATACAGTTAATTGCGCCGATTTAGCTCAGAAGTTATCGTTTCTGAGGAAAGATATGGTGCTGATACTTGCTGGGGAGATGAATATAGAGTACGTAGGTAGAGCTTCATCATATGCTCCCTCAGGCTCTAGGTTACTTATACTAAAACCTGATGGCTCTCTTCTAGTGCACGAACAATTACGTGTCGAACCTCTTAATTGGCAACCTCCTCGCTCTACAGCTCATTTTGAATGCTATAACGACAAGTTGAGGATCAGGTCTGTAAGGGAGAACCCGCGAGAGGAGGTATTAATAGAGTTCAACGATATCGAGTTCGTTAAAGCGTGCAAACTTGTCCATACAAAGCTAGCTGTTATAGGAAGAGAATCAGATATTGTTAAGATGCTTCTGGCGAACCCTTCCATCGTTGAAGAGAATGCAACTATTGTTGGAGTAGATGTTGCGACACCCTACGGCAAAGTAGATATCCTGATGAAGAAAGATGATAAGCTTATTGTAGTAGAGGTTAAAAATGAAAAAGCCGGTATAACAGCTGTAGCACAATTGAAGAGATATGTAGAATTCTATACTAGTAGAGGTTGTAGAGTTGAAGGTGTTCTAGTAGCTCCTGATATCTCTAGCGATGCGATGACGATGCTTATTAAAGAGGGTTTTAAGTTTGTGAATACCAATACTTTGAGAAGAAGTACATTAGCTGATAAAACTTTAGAAAAGTTCTTTAAGACAAAGAGAGTAGAGGTTAGCGGTGGTTAGAATGAGTAGCGAATTCGTTGAATCCCTGCCTAGCCAAATCAGAGATATTATGAATATTCGCGAAATAATTAGGGATGAGAAAAGAGGATGTATCACGCTGATCCTAGACCCAAGTCCCGATGTCTTAACATATCATGGAGAACCTCATGGTGGATATATATCGCTTATATCGATGGTCAGCGCAGAACTTGCTGCTACGCATCTACTTAAAGAAGAGGAAATTCTTGTAGTTATTAATCATAGTGTAAACTTTTTAAAACATGTAGAAGTGTATAACCAAGAAGTAGATATTGAGAGTTGTGTTCTTAGTAAAGGTGAGAGAGTTATATACATAGAGACGAAGATTAGATGTAGAGGAGAAGATATAGCTCAGGCACTTACATCGTTTATTACAGAGAAACGTTACTAATGCTGATGGTTAATGGATGTAAAGTTCGTAGCTTTCGAAAGCTTAGGAGTAAGATCTCAAGCACTTTTTATACAGTTGAAAAATGCAAACATATTTATAGATCCCTCTGCAGCATTAGCACCGAGAAGATTTGGTTTGCCTCCACATATATATGAGGTTGAGAAACTCCTAGATATATTCAACACTATAGAGAACTATCTAAGAGATAGCGATATAGTGATTCATACGCATTATCATTACGATCACCATGACCCAGGGAGATTCCTCGATATAGATCTCTATAGAGGCAAAATTGTGTATCTAAAAGATCCTCAGAATTACATCAATATATCTCAGAAGATAAGAGCTTCAAGATTTATTAAGATGTTGAAGAATAAAGCTGAAGATATACTGATAGCTGATGGAAGGAAAGAGAGCTCTCAGTACTTTAGTATAAGCTTCTCTACTCCACTTCCACACGGAGAATCAGATAAGCTTGGTTACGTAGTTTCTGTATGTATTGAGGAGAAAGATGATACTCTACTCTTTACCTCAGATATAGAAGGGGGACCTCTAGATATCCATAGAAATTTGCTTAGTTTCTGTAAACCTAGAATCGCTGTTATTGATGGCCCTCCTACATACCTTGTTGGCTATAGATATAGCGATAAAAGCTTAAAATCATCAATAAGTTTTATCCTTAAGTTTTTAGAGCTGGAACCATTAGAAGTTCTTGTTCTGGATCACCATCTATGTAGAGATCTTAACTACTTTGAGGGAATAAGCGAGGTAATTGATAAAGCAAGAAGCTTGAATAAAGAAGTTAAAACAGCTGCAGAAGCTATAGGATTAAAACCATTGCTACTTGAGGCTATGAGAAGAGAATTATATAGAGAGAAACCTGAGAATGGTTTGAATAAGCTTAAGTCTAGGTATAGATTTTCTGAATTAAAAGAGTTGGATCAAATCTTCGGTGAAGATTGATGAGAATTTTAGCTATAAGTGATATCCATGGATACATTGATCTGTTGCTCAAAGTTTTAGAAAAAGAAGTTAAGGTAGATCTAATCCTATTCGCAGGTGATATAGCTCCTTATAAAGCACCATACAAAACTCGTGAATACCTATTGAGAGCTTTAGAGATTGCCAATATGTATAAAGTGAAACTGTTTATTAGTGTACCTGGTAATATGGATATCCCTAAACATTACAACGAAATCTCTGCTAACATCTATGTATATCTACATAATGATTACAAGATATATGAAAACATAGTATTTGTTGGATTTGGGGGAACTATTAAAAGCCCTTTCAATACTATTCTTGAATATGATGATGTTATTATCGAGCAATCTCTTCTAAATATCTACAACAATATCAAGAATTTGTTAAACGAAAACAATATCTTGGTACTCTTAACCCATACCCCTCCGTACAATACAAAATGCGATATAGCTTATACTAAGGAACATATTGGATCCAAAGGTATAAGGAGGTTCATAGAGATGACAAAACCTTTACTAGTTGTCTGCGGTCATGTCCACGAATCTCGATGCATTGATAAAATCGATAAGAGCTTTATCGTCAATCCAGGACCTTTATTCAAAGGTTTCTACGCCATTATCGAGATGAAAGACCGTGAAGTCTTAGTTCATCAGAAGAGTTTGATTTAAGTGTTTTTAGAATCTATTTCGATTCTTTTAACCAGTTTTTCAAAGTCTCTATATCTTGAACTCCTGTCTCTCGTAACATCTCAATATATTCTTCAACTTTATCTATTGGTATCACCATTGCAACAGAGGTTGTTATCTCTACCACAACATCTTTTAATTTGTATATAGCTACAGATTCCCCGAACTCGTTGTATCTGTAGGTTCTATAGATATTATGTTTCGATTCAAGTATGTTTTCAAGTAAACATGCACAACATTCGGTAAGTATTCGTATATCTATTAGTGAAGTTAATGAGAACTCTGAGATACAACGATCGTCAGGTGTACAGTTAGGGCATAGAATTAAAATATTGTCTATGTTGTTAAATAGCTCCTCTACAATATCTCTCCAGCTAGTATCCATCTACACCACTTTTGTCAGGTCTTTGTATAGATCCAAAGTTACCTGCCCCAACTTCTTATCTATGTCCTCTTTCTTAAGGTTTAAAAACTGATTCACAAGATCTTCTGTAAGACTTCTTACAATATCTATAGCTCTACCCCTGGGAATACGTAAGATATCTGCTACTAGATCCCAGTCAGAGCCTTGCAAAACCTTAACTATGGATACCAACTCTTCAAGTTTGTTAAGTTTTCTACAGTTCTTAGGTTGAAGCCAGTAGTGTTTCACAATTTTCAATATTACATCGTTACACGATTCATACGTCATGTAGCCCTCTATGTAGCTGAGTAGTCTATCTAATTGAACAGGAGTTAGATAAAGTTCTCTACACTGTTTCTTCTCATCCCAGATATCTATATAGTTATCTGCAGTAAGGAGTAGATGTGCTACCTCTACCTCTAGATCTCTATACGTATCATATAGGCTATCTAGTAGTTTGAGTTTGAATTCTTCATAAAGAATTCTCACTATCTCTCTCCACTTCTCGTTCAACGGTTTTATTACCAGTACTGTATACTCTGCGCTTACAGGGTTTCTATCAGGAGATATGTGGATAGGTATAAACCCGTTCTTTAACCAGAACTTGAGCAGTTCTTCAGTTGCACCGAAACCGCTACCTACCCAGTCGTATCCCCTTTCTATGGATTCTTTTACAAGCATTGAAAGTAGGTACGAACCTATACCTCTACCCTGAACATCGGGGTGTACAGCTATTCTAACAATTCTCCATCCTCTTCCACCAGCTATTTCTCTAATTCTTCCATGTTTTAGAAGTCTATCGGGTATGATGTTCCCGGGGATCTTACCACCTCTAAGTAGAGAATCTAGGTACTCTTCATTGATAGGTCCTTCTTCTGCTAACTGAGCTGCTGCAACTATTTTTCCATTCGGTAATGCAAGACCTCTTATACTGTGATGTGGTGCATCAGCTATCATACCTAGATCGTCAGGTTCGTTCCTATAGTGAGCAAGGACATATATACCGAACAGTTTTCTCAAAGTGTTCTCATTCTCCAACGTGAAGAGTTTCTCAGGGTCTAGAACTAGGTATGTAAATTCTTTCTTCTCTATATACTTAAGATCTTCTTCTGTAAGGTTATCCGGTTCAGCATCTAGAAGTAGAACCCTGAAAACCCATTTCTCAACAGGATCGTTAACGCTATACCGTATTGGTTCCTCTAACTCGTATATGAGAAGTTTTGTCTTGGGGTCCTCCTTCAACCTCTTTAGGAATCTTATAGAAAATCCTCTTCCAGCACCTTCATATCCATGTATCGTCGTAGCGAATATTGTTCTCTTAAACTTTAGCCATATCTTGTGGAGAAGTGGTACAGGTATTCCTGCAGCTTCGTCTACAGCAACTATATCTACATCCTGTTTTATAGTTGCTGCTGGGTTCCAGTATTCTATGCTAAATCTATCACCTTTCAACTCTATTACAGATCCGTCTTTCTCGATAACCTTATGTCCAAGCCCTAGAACAGACAAAGCTTTATGAGCAAGCGCCATAAGAGATTGAACGTTTGATACCTCTGGAGCTGTTACTGCTACCCTAACTCTATTCCTAAACTTGAGTAAATAGCTTATGATCCCAGCCAACGCTATCCCTATAGCACAGGACTTCCCTCTACCTCTATCAGCTATAAGTACTGCAGCAACTCTTTTATAAGGATTCTTAGGCTGATCTACAAGTTCTTCTATTATCTTAATCGCCTCTACTTGGTCTTGGGTTAGAGCTAGCTTATAAAGTTCCTGAGGAAACTTTGTATTCGATGGAATCTCTATAGCTTTGGTTTTCGGCGATTCGATGTGTAGCTCTTCAAATTTTATAATTTTATCTTCATCTACATCGAATATGTAGATACCCTCGCTAACCATTGTTATAGTTTGGAACCATCTTACAAAAACTTTCCTAGGTTCAGGGTACTGAGGTACCGCTAATGACATCTGGAACAGATTCTTCCTATTAGCCCATTCACTCCATCGAGGTGTAAACATGATTACTATGCCGCCACCTTCAACTATATTGACTAGCCTCCCTACATCGTTTGGCTTTAAGCTATTTACAAGGTCTAAAATAAGTAGTTGGTAGGTTGTTCCAAGGTATTTTTCGCATCCTTCGTAAACTGATATCTCTATATCCACGAAATCCTCCATCTTTTTCTTCTCTATAAATTTTCTTACTAATTTCTCGAAGATTCTCCGCCTATACTCCGCATCTTCAAACTCGTTGTGATATATGTAAAGTATCTTTACCTTGTTCTTCTTACCTACAACCCATCTTAAATAAGACAATACAAGGTCTATACATAGAACACTTTGTTTCTCTACGTTATCTCCAGAAAAAATCGTGGCTAGTCTATATCGATGTTTTAACGATTTCTTGACTTCAACTCCTAACTTCTTTCTAAACTCTTTGTATTCTTTAGATATGAATGTAGGAATTCTCTCCCTCAATCTACTGAACTTAGAAGTCAACCTCCGCACCTATAATAAAAATCGATTAATTTTCGTTTAGTTATAGTAGCTACACAATGTTTACATATACAGCATTTTCCTCAGTAATTCCTCTTTCACCTTCTCGTAAGCCTGCATCAATTCCCCTGTTAAGCTAGGCTTCACATACTCCATAGCTTTCTTGAAGTATTTAAACGATATGGGTCTAGGTCTTATATCCTCTCTTAGAGCTAGCATTACTGCTTCTCGTACCAATGCCTCTAGATCTGCACCACTATATCCTTCCGTCATCTTCGCTAATTCCATCAGATCTACATCTTCATCTAGAGGTATCTTCCTCGTATGTATTTTCAGTATCTCGTACCTAGCTCTAAGATCTGGAGGCGGTACATAGATAATTCTATCGAATCTACCAGGCCTAAGTAATGCTGGATCGAGTAAATCTGGCCTATTAGTGGCGCCCATAACAACGACACCTCTTAGAGCTTCTATACCGTCCATCTCTGTTAATAGCTGGTTAACTATCCTATCTATAACACCTGATACATCTCGACCTCTTATACCCGCTATGGCATCTATTTCATCGAAGAATATTATAGCTGGTGCAGCTCTTCTTGCTCTCCTAAAGATCTCCCTTACAGCTTTCTCAGATTCTCCAACCCATTTACTAAGGATCTCCGGTCCTTTAACAGCTATGAAGTTTGCCTCACTTTCTGTTGCAGCAGCTTTTGCTAGTAATGTTTTTCCACAACCAGGAGGACCGTAGAGAAGAATACCCTTAGGAGGTCTTATACCCATCTGTTCAAATATATGCGGGTACTTGAGAGGCCATTCAACTGCTTCTCTTAGCTGTTGCTTAACCTCATCTAGACCTCCAATATCATCCCAGCGAACCTCTGGAACCTCTATAACTACCTCCCTCATCAACGACGGTGTTATGTTTCGCATTGCATTGAGGAAATCGATCATTGTTACCTTGAGCTTCTGAAGGAGTTCTGAGGGTATAGGCTTATCTAAGTCTATAGCATGACTTTTGAGGAATCTCCTCAAAGCATTCATAGCTGCTTCTTTAACTAGAGCTGCTAGATCTGCTCCTGTATATCCATGTGTTATCTCAGCAAGTTTATCTATATCGACATCCTCTGCAAGTGGAACATTCCTAGTATGTACTGCTAATATCTCTCTTCTAGCTCTCTTATCTGGAGGTGGAACCTCTATCTCTCTATCAAATCTTCCTGGTCTTCTAAGAGCTGGGTCAATTGCGTCAGGTCTATTTGTAGCTCCAATAACTATAACCTTACCCCGCTCTTTCAATCCATCCATCAATGCGAGAAGCTGTGCAACAACCCTCTTCTCTACCTCTCCAACAACCTCTTCCCTCTTAGGAGCTATAGCATCTATTTCATCGATGAATATTATCGCTGGAGCGTTCTTCTCAGCTTCTTCGAATATCTGTCTAAGCCTTTGCTCGGATTCTCCATAGTATTTAGACATTATCTCGGGTCCGTTGATAGCTATGAAGTATGCACCTGTTTCATTCGCTAAAGCTTTTGCTAGTAATGTTTTTCCACAACCAGGAGGACCGTAGAGAAGAATACCCTTAGGAGGTTCTATACCAAGTCTTTCGAAGAGCTCTGGGTGTTTTAGAGGGAGCTCCACTATCTCTCTTATCTTCTCCTTAACCTCCTCCAGATCCCCTATGTCCTCCCACGTAACCCTTGGGATTCCTGCTGGAGCTATCCGTACAGGTTCAAGCTTTATAACTATATCCGTTGTCTCAGTAACATAAACAACTTGGCTTGGAACTGTAGATAGAACTCTTAACCTTATCGGGTTCCCGAAGTATCCAAAATATGAGACTACAACTATATCTCCTTTAATCAAGGGTTTTTGGAGAAGATCTCTTTTAACATATTGAGCAAGTGTTCTGGCATAATGCTCTTTATACCTAGGATCGTAGTCTGCACCTAAAAACTCTCCATCAGCAAAAGCTAGAACAACTCTTTGTGCAGGTACAGCATAGGCCTTTCTAACTGTAACAAGATCCCCTACACTTACCCCTAGAACTTCCCTCATAAAACCATCTACTCTAATAATCTCATAACCTTCATCTTCAGGATAAGCAGGCCATGCCTGCGCCACAGAAACTCCCTTCCTACTCCTAATCTCTATGTAGTCTCCTACATCTATTTTCAACTCCTTAAAAACTTTCCTAGGAACTCTCGCAATCTTCTTACCTACATCTCTTTGACGTGCTGATTCAACTCTTAACGTGATCTCAGGTTCGCTGCCAGACAAAACAACACACCCATAGACTATATTTTCTGATAATGTTTCAAAGTATATAAGTTTAAGGATAATGAAAAATATCTATATCTTGAGTAGAGAAAAGTTTTGAGTGGTATGCCTATTTACTTTTTAGAGTACTTCAATGTTGCTTGAGCTGCTGCAAGTCTTGCTACAGGTACTCTAAATGGTGATGCTGATACATAGTCTAGACCAGCTTTATATAGGAACATTATCGAATCTGGGTCTCCTCCATGTTCACCACATATACCTATCTCTATCTTTGGATTAGCTTGTCTAGCAGCTTTCACAGCCATCTCTATGAGCTTACCTACACCTTTAACATCCAATGTCTGGAATGGATTACTTATTAATATCTTTTCCTGTAGGTATATCGGTATGAACTTGTTCTCGACATCATCTCTGCTAAAGCTGAATACTGCTTGTGTTAAGTCGTTAGTACCGAAGCTTATGAAATCAACCTCTTTCGCTATTTCATCCATTGTTAAGCATGCTCTAACAGTTTCCACCATGGTTCCTATCTTCACGTTAAGCTTTACACTGTACTTCTTCTCTACATCTTCTAGTGCTGGTAAAACTGCTTTCTGTTTAACGAATATTATCTCATTCACATCTGCTACCTGTGGTATCATAATCTCTACTACCGGGTTGTAACCTTCTTTAATTAATTCAGCTGTTGCTTCAAGTATCGCCAATGATAGGTAGTAGTAGATCTCTGGATTGGTTACACCTACTCTAACACCTCTGTGGCCTAGCATTGGGTTCGCTTCTTGTAATGCTCTCACTCTTCTCAATAACCATTCCTTCTCTTTAATAACATTCTCTGGCGCATTTCTCATCTTCAACTCGAATATCTCCTGTAGAATTTCATCTGGTTTAGGTAAGAATTCGTGTAGAGGTGGATCTATTAAGCGAACTATAACAGGCTTTCCATTCATTATCTTGAACATCTCCTTGAAATCCCCTTTAATCATCTGAGCTAGAGGTTCTAGATACTTCACCCTCTCTTCCTTAGTTTCCGCAAGAATTACTTTCCTCAACAACTCTAATCTCTCTGGCTTTCTGAACATTCTTTCAATCCTTAACAAACCAATACCTTCAGCACCAAACTTTAGAGCTATCTCAGCATCTTCCGGTACATCGGCATTCGCTCTTACGCCAAGCTTTCTCACTTCATCAGCCCAGTTCAGTATCGTAGCTAGCTCTGGTATTAATCCACCTTCTATTGTTGGAACAATGCCTAAGTATACATTACCTGTATTACCGTCTATAGTTATCCAGTCACCTTCTTTAACAATTATGTTACCTACCTTGAAGTACTTCTCCTCCTCATGAACATCTATAGCTTCTGCACCAACAACAGCTGTTTTACCGATAGCTCTAGCAACTACAGCAGCGTGGCTTGTCATACCACCTCTACTGGTTAGTACACCTACCGCTGCGTAGAATCCGTGTACATCGTCAGGTTTTGTCTCAGTTCTAACTAGTATAACTTTTCTACCATGTTTAGCCCATTCAACTGCTGTATCTGGATGGAATACCGCTTGACCGCTAACAGCACCTGGCGATGCTGGTAAACCTTTTGCTATAGGTGTTGCTTTAGCGTTAGGGTCTATCCTTGGGTAGAGAAGCTGTATAACATGTTCAGGTTTAACTTTCAGTATTGCTTCTTCTTTAGTTATTATCCCTTCTTTAACCATATCTACAGCTGTTCTAACTCTGGCTAGTGGCGTCATTTTCCCATCTCTATGTTGTAGGAAGTACAGCTTACCTCTCTCGACGGTGAACTCTATATCTTGGATCTCTTTTAATGCTTTCTCAAGTTGTTTAGAAGCTTTGTATAGCTGTTCGTAAAGATCTGGATGCAGCTCTTTCAATGCTGATATAGGTAGAGGTGTTCTTATACCAGCTACCACATCTTCGCCCTGTGCATTAGGTAGATACTCGCCATATAGCTCGTTTTCACCTGTAGCTACATTTCTTGTAAATAGAACTCCTGTACCGCTATCCCAACCCATGTTCCCGAAGACCATTGTCACGATGTTTACAGCTGTACAATGAGCTATATCCGGTGTTATCTTGTTAACAATTCTGTAGAATATTGCCCTAGGATTCATCCATGATCTGAAAACAGCCTTTATAGCGAGTTCAAGCTGTTTCCATGGGTCTTGCGGAAACTCGCCCCACTGCTCCTTAACTACTTGCTTATATTTCTTAACAAGTTCTTTTAAGTACTCAACAGATCTTCTCCATAGATTCGGCGCTAATTCTCTCGGAGGTTGAGCATCTAATCTAGGTTCGTAGGTCGGTATCTTAGCTTTTATCTTCGCTACTTCATCAGCATACCTTTCCTTAGCCTCCTTCACGTACATCTCGTTCAGCTCTTCAAATACCTTGTTAAAGTGCTTTTCATCAATTCCAAGAACTATCTTACCGAACATGTTAATGAATCTTCTGTAAGCATCGTAAGCAAACCATTCATTATCTGTTAATTTTGCAAGACCTTTAACAACTTCATCGTTTAAACCCAGGTTAAGGACTGTATCCATCATGCCAGGCATTGATATAGGTGCTCCACTTCTTACCGATACTAACAACGGGTTGTTGGGATCTCCAAACTTCTTACCTGTCTTCTGTTCGAGAATCTTCATATGCTCTACTACTTGTTCCCATAGACCTGGTGGAAAGGTTAAAGTATCGATAATGCTCCAGATCTTCTTTATAAGTTCATCTCTAACATCTGGGGGTGGATTCTTCGATAACTCAAACTCTAGAACATCTATCTCTTTCTTTCTAGGAGCATAGAACTCTACACAAGCTTCTGTAGTTATTATGAACCCTGGAGGTACAGGTAGCCCTATCTTGGTCATCCTTATTAAGCTAGCTCCTTTTCCACCGAATAACATATGGTTTTCTGGATCACCTTCCTCGAATTGATATACATACTTCCTTACGTTACCCATAGCCAGCACCTTTGTTAACCTATTGATATTGTCCTAGGGTTTATAAATTTAATGTATTTAAAGATTTAAAGTTATGTATAGAAAACCTTTATATTTCAACATATTGATGAAATCGTAGCTGGTTAGACCTATGTTTATAAGTAGGAATGCTGTCATAGATAAATCTGCTGTACTTGGGGTAAACACGAAGGTTTACGGTTTTAGCCGCATAGGTGCTAACTCTTTTATCGATGATTTTGTTGTTATAGGGTATCCAACGAGGTCGAAGCTCGTTAACGCAACTAAACTAGGTATGGTGCACAATTTCGATGAATTGATTGATAGTTTGAGCAAGGGAGCCGTAATAGGCAACAACGTCATTATTAGACGTAGCTCCGTAATATACGAAGATGTTGATCTCGGAAACGAAGTTGTATTAGGACACAACGTAATTATTAGAGAAGGTACTGTTGCGAAACACAGGTGTAAAATTGGTTCAGGTACCATCATAGACGGCCACGTATTTATAGATGAAGATACAGTAATACAATCCTATGTCTACATACCCCCCAAGGTTAAGATAGGGAAGAAAGTCTTCATAGCCCCTCGCGTAGTTTTTACAAACGATAGATATCCCCCAAGCAGAAAACTTGTAGAGACAGTGGTAGAGGATGAGGTTGTAATAGGGGCAAATGCCGTGATAACCCCTGGTATCGTTATAGGTAGAGGTGCTGTTGTAGCTGCAGGTGCTGTTGTAACTAAAAGTGTTGAACCTTATACTGTTGTAGCTGGCGTACCAGCAAAACCTATAATGACTAGAGATGAATACGAACATAAGAAAAAAATCTACGAAGAGAAAACAATTTTCCCTTATCGCTAGTATTAACCACGAATAGAACTGAGACAAAGCCCTAGTTAATTATTTTAATGAGAAAGAGATTAAACAGATCATCTTGATGTAAAAGAGAGAACATGTATAAGATATCTTTAGTACTTCGAAATGTCTCCGTAGATACTTTACTATATAAAAAGAGAAAGAAAAATCGAAACTGTGCAAGAAGTGTTTGCAAGACCCTAAATTTTATAAATCCTTGAAAGTAGAGATTTATAATCAGGAGTAGTAAAAGCATGATTTAGACATCTTTTAACAATAGCTATAGGGTTTGAGATCCTTGGCTAAGCAGAAAACATTACTAGAGTTCATTAAGAAGAATCGGGCTCAAGTACCTCAATTTGCTGAGGAGGAGAAGAAGAATGTAGCTGGTCTTAATGCTATTAACACCACTATCATTACTAATGCTAGCTCTTATGATGAGAAAACTTCGAAAACCGAGGTAAGAAAGGTAGAGGTGAAAAGCAAGGAAGTTCCTATGATAAGCAGTTCTGAAACAATTTCTACAGATACAGATACTGAGACACAGCTTGACATAGAGACTAGCGAATCTAAATCCTTGGGTGACTCAAGATCTGAGAACTCTAGTGGGTATAGGAGATTCTATTACCTAGATGTAAAGGTGTATATTCCTCAAGACATGGATCTAAATAACGAGAAAACCGTTAAATTTTATAAAGAGCCTAAATACGTGGATTCTATCGACTATGCTTTCCTGATGGATGTAAAATACAACGGTGACTTAGGTAAAGCTATTCTAGTTCTTTACGATATCTCGCATCATGAACTTCTCTATTGGTATGATAGGGTAGGCCATAAACCGTACTTCTTAACAGATATCCCTCCTGAGAAAGTAAGCAAAATCCCTGATATAGTAAGGCATAAATCTTTTGAAGCTGTTGAAACAGATGAGAGATTTGATCCGTTGAAGAATACAAAAAGACGTTTTACAAAGATTGTTGTTAAGGATCCTCTAGCTGTAAGATATCTTAGATCTAAAGTTCCGATAGCTTGGGAAGCCAACATAAGGTACCATGTTAATTATATCTACGATCTAGGACTTATACCTGGAATGCCTTATAGAATTGAGGGTAGTAAAGTTGAAGAGATCGTAGAGGTAGATCTAAAGACACTTAGAGAGAACGTGAAGAAATATCTAGATGTAGATAATGAGCAAAGCATTGATACAGCATTAAACCTTGCTAAACTCTTTGAAACGAAGTGGATTTCAGCAAAACGTATCGCTATAGATATAGAAGTGTATACACCATACGAAGGTAGGATTCCGTCGCCAGATGAAGCTGTATTCCCGATAATGTCTGTAGCTTTTGCTTCAAACGATGGTTTGAAGAAAGTCTTAATCTTGTATAGAGATAGTCTTAAAACACTACACCCTCTACCCGAAGATGTCGAGATCGAGGTATTCGATAACGAGATAGCTTTAATCTTAGAGACTTTGTCCATAATCTCGAGATACCCCGTTGTACTTACATTCAACGGCGATAATTTCGATCTGAGATATCTATACGTAAGAGCTGTGAAGTTGGGTATACCTAAAGAGTTGATTGGTATCAAGGTTAAGAAAGTTGTTAAAGGCGGTAAGAAGGTTGAGTATGTAGTGGAGCTTAACAGTGGTCTACATCTAGATCTCTATAAATTCTTTAGCAATAAAGCTATACAGAATTACGCGTTTGAAAGTAGGTATAAAGATGTTAACCTAGATAGTATTGCTCAAGCTCTTCTTGGTATAGGTAAGGTAAAGCTAGATGAGGAGCTAGGTAAAGTAGATCTACAGACTTTAGTGAGGTATAACATGAGAGATGCCCAAATAACTCTAGAGTTAACAACGTTCGCTAACGAGCTTGTATGGAAGTTGATACTCTTGATTATGCGTATAAGTAAACTTGGTATAGAGGATGTGTGTAGAACAACTGTTTCTGTATGGATTAAGAATTTGTTCTACTGGGAACACAGGAGAAGAAGATATTTAATACCTAGACCTGAAGATATCATAGTTCTTAAGGGTAAGAAAGTTACAGAAGCCATTATTAAGGGTAAAAAGTATGCAGGAGCAATAGTTATAGATCCTCCACAAGGGTTGTTCTTCAACGTTGTTGTACTAGATTTTGCATCTCTATATCCATCAATAATAAAGAAGTGGAATTTGAGCTACGAAACAATAGACCCGGATCAATGTGAAAAGAAAGCTGATGTTGTTGATGAGAAAGGTAGGGTTATCCACAAGGTTTGCTTAGATAGACCTGGAATAACGTCAGAGATCGTTGGTTTATTGAGAGACTTTAGGGTTAAGATCTATAAGAAGAAGGCTAAGGATAAAAACATCGATGAGACATTGAGAAGCTGGTACGATGTAGTTCAGAGAGCTATGAAAGTATACATCAACGCTGCTTACGGAGTCTTCGGCGCTGAAACCTTCCCACTTTACGCACCTTCTGTTGCTGAAAGTGTTACAGCTCTGGGTAGAAGAGTCATTACGACTACGATTACTGAAGCAGAGAAGCTTGGGTTAAAGGTTCTCTACGGGGATACAGACTCTCTATTCGTATGGAATCCAGATCCTTCAAAACTTGAAGAACTTAGAAAATGGGTTGAGAGTACCTATGGGTTAGAGCTTGAGATTGATAAAGTCTATAAATTCGTAGCCTTTGCTCTAAAGAAGAACTACGTCGGGGTACTAACATCGGGAGAGATAGATATAAAGGGTATGGTCGGTAAGAAGAGGAATACCCCAGACTTCATAAAACATCTATTCAATGAAATAATAAAGCAGATAGCTACGATAAACGAACCTGAGAACGCTGTTAAGGTTATTGAAAGTGTTAAAAACATCTTGGAAGAGTACTACCTTATGCTAAAGTATAAGCTTCTGTCCTTAGACGAGGTAGCATTCCATGTAGGATTAACTAAGAGTTTATCGGAGTACAAAAAGACTACCCCA
Organism: Desulfurococcaceae archaeon; assembly: GCA_020832925.1. Lineage (GTDB taxonomy): Archaea > Thermoproteota > Thermoprotei_A > Sulfolobales > Ignisphaeraceae > Ignisphaera. The sequence goes on from JAJHRF010000010.1 coordinate 43,791, forward strand.
CAGCATGTTAAAGCTGCTCTTATGTTGCAAAGATATGGTGTAGAGGTTTCGCCTGGCGATATCATTACGTATGTAAAGATCAAGTCTAAGGAAGGTGTTAAACCAATACAGTTAGCAAAAATAGGGGAAATAGATGTTCAGAAGTATCTAGAAGCCATGAAATCTACATTAGAACAGCTATTCACAGCTCTAAACATTAGCTGGGAAGATATAGCTGGTAGTTCAAAGATTGTATAGAGTCTCTATCACGAAATTAAATATACATTTGCAAGGTTTACCAAATTTACAGTACCTATGCTACACTGATTTATTGAGAGATGTTTAAGTCTCTATTTCTATTGGATAGAGCTAGAGTATTTTAAACTTTCGAGAGCATTATTTTTCAGGCTGTTGAATGTATCAATGCTTATCTATGGGGGTGGTGAGTGTCCCGAACTATTGATATCTGTATCAAGATACCTAAGAATATATATGAAGAGCTTGAGCGAAGAGCTAAGGTCTTAGGTACGAATGTTCAAATCTATGTTAGAACTCTGCTTGAGAAACACATTAGTAGAGCTAGAGGTGATGTTCATGAAATGGAGACCAGGGAGGTCGATTTAATGAATAGACTTCGATACATCATAAAGAAGATAAATGAGAATGCTAAGAACGATTTCAGAGATATCAGTATCTCTAAGTCTTGTATTGAAGATCTTAATCACGTAGTTAAAGATGTATTGGAAAAGCTTAAGAACAGTATAACTGAAATATGCGAAAACCAGTCATCGAGTGAATGTAGAGATTATGTTGAGTTAGAGAACTTAAGATTAAAACTTGCAGAAATTTCTGACCCTATTGTACGAGTTAGAATGTTAATCTCCAAGTATGAGAACAAGGTGCTCTCTTATCTTAAACAACTATTCTATATGGAGAGATGTACTTTAACTGAGCTGGCAAAAATAGTGTCCGGGATTTCCCCAGATTCTTTCCGTAAAATGATGATGGTGCTTCTCGATATCTACTAAACTGTTATAGCCTCAGTAAACTCGTTCTAGTAGTATGTAGTGCTTACATGTGGTTCAAAAGTATGAATACTATGCTAGGTTTTGTAGAGGGTAGGTTCTGGATTAGAGATGGGGATAAAGTTGTATGCAATGTTTGTGAAAGAAGGTGTAGGATCCCTAATAACATGGTTGGTATCTGTGGTAATTATAAGAATATAGGGGGTATACTGTATAACATAGGTTACGGACGTCTTAGCGCTGTTGAAAGTAGACCTATAGAGATTAAACCTCTATTCCATTACTGGCCTAACAGTACTGCTACAACATTCTCTTTCTGGGGCTGTAATTTTTACTGCCCTTGGTGTCAGAATTATCATCTAAGTTTTACCCATCCAAAAGATGAAGATAGAGTTCTGTTGCCAGACAAGTTACTAGATTTAGCTAAGCTTTTCGGGGATGAAGGATTTAGTGCAAGTTTTAATGAACCTACTGTTAGTGTTGAATACTTAATCGATTTAGCAGAGTTAGTTACTAAACAAGGTTTCTACTTCATGGTGGTTACGAATGGTTATCAAACTCTCGACGTTATCAATAAGATGCTCGAAGTGAATATAGATGGGTGGAGTATAGATATCAAAGGATGTCCTAAGATGAAAAGAGCTCTACCTAATATAGATCATGCCGTTGTCTATAGAAATGCGAAATATATACTAGACCGTGGTAATCATGTAGAGATGGTGTACTTAGTTGTGACTAATACTAATGATTTCGATGAATGTGTCGAATGGATAATAGGTAAACATCTCGATATGCTAGGACCTAAAGTTCCTCTCCACGTCAATAGGTATTACCCAGCAAATAGATGGATAGAACCTCCGACACCCATAGATAAACTTCTCGAAATAGCTCGTAAAGCGAAAAGAGAAGGTATAGAATTTGTGTACGTAGGCAATGTTGGAGATCCTGAGCTAGAATCTACTAGATGTCCGAAATGCGGAAAAATGCTCATATTTCGGTATGGTTATAGAGTTCGAGAATTTAATTTAGTTTTTGAAGAAGGTTCTTATAGATGTCCTAGATGTGGTTATGTTATACCTATTAGAGGGAGGTACATAGGTAAAAAGAGGTTACTATGGCTCTAGCTAGTCTTGGTAAGGTGTTGAGGTTGAAAGAAATTTATTTCCTAAGTATCTAGGTTTTCAGTGGGAGGATTAGACTATGGGTTCGGGTCTTACAATCAGCTTTAATTAGCTGTGAATGGCTTTAGTTGTTTTCTTCATCTCCTCATGTTTTGTTCCCTTGCTCTGTCTGGTTTCATCCTTCATCGCAGAGACTCTCGGGGTGACCCAGACACCTCTGCATATGCTTTACTCTTCTACTTCTATCCACACTTCCTCAGGGATCCGCCATCGGTTGAGTAGATAAACCTCTTCATCGGTACCAAGAGAAATAACTTCTTTAACCAGCTTATTAGTTGTAGAAGTTACAGAAACTATTTACAGCTATCTACAGTTATCTATAGTTAATATATGCCTGGCTACGGCTGGGTTTTGAGAACGCGGCCAAAGATAAAGATTGGCTACAAATGTAGGAGACTATTAATATATTTTGTGTTTGCCAAAACCATTAACATCGGCGAAGATAATGTTAAACATATTGTATCTGTTGATGTTAATGAGAATAACGTGATTGTTAAGGTTCTTGATAAAAGTATACATCTTAGAGACAGTAAGTAGCTAACTAGGATAGTATCGTCTATAAGCTTCATTAAGTTTCCATTGTACATCATGTGGATTTATACCTATATGATGCGGGGAAGCATGACTATCTCTATAACTTTAAACATTTATAGCTATCTTAGTAGGTATTGCTATAGATTTTCTTTTGTTCAAAATAGTTATATCTATTCTATTCACATATATATAGTTGCATGCCTAATCCTACCTTAAAAAGGATTCTTGTTTCTAGTTATGCTAATCATGTTGACTGTTATGATTTATCTGACCAGCGACTATGTAGTTCCATTATTTTTCGCAGTAGCAAGGCTTAGCAATGGTCTGTAAAGGCCTCACTACCCTAGGTTTAAATATAACTATTTCGACAATTATATGTATAGCTGTATTCGTGATAGATTTCTATAACCAAGTAAAAAACAAGGTTTAAAATAAAAAATTTCCATGGTTTTATTGAAAGTTTTGACTACCTCGATGGTTTAGGCCAAACTCTGTCAAAGTATATGTTCTTCGAAGTAGCTGAGAGTGGTATACCTAGTACATAATCAGCATCTATAATCCCTAACTCCTGAGCTGCAACACCTACTGTGAACATAATTCTGTTATCTACGTTAAGTATGGAAGCTGTTTTTACGGCTGAGCCTATAGCTATACCTAGATTAACTATGCTTAAAACTGTATTAGCGTCTAACCTCCATATTCTAGGGGTTTCAACCCCAATATCTATCACCTTACATCCGATAAGTACCACAACATCGCTTCTCCTAACATTATCAGCATCTCTTCTCCACCTATCCTCGCCATAGACTTGGGCTAGCTCTTCCATTTTCTTAGCTAAAACTTCTAACTCCTCCTTAGAGTCCAAGATCTTGATAACTATATTATCAACACCTTTAGCTTTAGGAGCTGTTTTAGCTGCCACAACCATAAGCTTAGCTGTCAGCATAACACCATCTTTTATAGCTTGGGATCCCTCTACAACCATATACCCACCACCAGCAGAGTTCTTAAAGAAGTATAGTAGAGAGTACCGAGAACTATTAAAGCTTAAATCACTTCAAAACAAAATCGGCCACAAGAAACACCTAAAATAATATATTTAGATACCATTGATCTTCAGAACTTTATTCAGGAGCTTTACGCTTCCTACACCATAGGGTAACAGACCTCCTTCCCGCCCTGAAGGGCGAGGTTCCCTTGGAATAGTCCGCAAGACCCCCTCATCTATTCGAGGATACATCTATCATTTGGGGAGTAGTCGAGAAGCTGGAGCTCCTCCACAACCTGTTTGTATAGTTGAGCTCTCCGCATCCAGATACTTAGAGACAACTACAGCTCTGATCCTACTCATTATCAAGACCAGTTAAGCAGAGGGAGTTTATAGACTTTACTGCTTACCCATTTGCCCTTAGATGCTCATTCTTATCAGTTCATGTTTACTTGGCACATCTAGGGGTTTTCATCATACCCACAGGGATTTGAAGCTTCACGAGGTCATGAGTGATTGTGGAACTCAATAGCACGGGGTTCCCATCTAGATTTACCCCGCCTAGGCTTGGGGGCATAGCTTTCATCGCTTAGACAGGTTTAGGGAATGTAGATAAAATCAGAGATTACAAACCTAACATCTAAACATCAACTACAAAACAGCTCGCCATAAATAGCAAGGCCTTCGGTTGTAATGGTCTATATTGTATATGGTGGGGCCGCGGGGATTTGAACCCCGGACCACGGGGGCCCAAGCCCCGCATTCTACCAAGCTAAACTACGGCCCCGATACTT
>JAJHRF010000101.1 GCA_020832925.1 Desulfurococcaceae archaeon
AGCTATACCTGTAATAGGTGTTGATACTCTCGAAACACTAGGTCTTAAAGTAGACCCTGTAACAGGAAGGATAGAGAAAACAGAATACTACATGCTATACATATAGATATAGACAGCGCAAGATAACAGTTCTTAAAGCATTGCTACCCTATCTTCAATTCTACACCTTAGACCAACTCCTAGGCTATTCAAAAGCTATCCCATTCTACGATATAATACATTAAGAAGTTGGTTTGTTTATAAACTGTAGAGAAAAATATAGAAGCGAATAGAAAATAGTTATAGTGTTAGAGTTCTATATAGTATTAAGAGATTGTTTATATGCTGTTTACGAAATTACGTTAGGTGGTGGTATCCTTATAGCTATTGTTAAAGCTGGTGCTACTAAGAGTCTTTTTAATTCATCGTCTAGTTTAAGTATTGCTATTCTTCCTCCTTGCATATCTAGTGAAGTTATGAATTCTCCAACCCAGCTAACATATACCTTTAAACCTAGTACTTCTTCTACATATTTTCTAGCATCTCTATAGAATATGAATTTCTCCATATACGGTGTCCCTCCAGTTCCTTGAACAATTAAAGCTATTTCATCTCCTTTCCGAAGTTTTAGATCTTCAACTATCTTATCAATCATTAGCTTTGCAAGCTCTTTTGATGGAACAATTTTCATTCGTTTTATACCTGGTTCTCCATGTACTCCTATACCGAACTCTATCTCATCTTCTGGTAATTCGAATGTTGGTTTACCTGTTGTAGGCATTGTTGATGGTGTTAATGCTACACCTATATCTCTACCATTCTCTATAACTTTTCTAGCAACTCTACCAATTTCTTCAAATGAGTATCCTTCTTCTGCAGCTGCACCTGCTATCTTATGTACAAGTATATGTATTGTTGTTCCTCTTCTCTTCTCTTTCACAGGTATTGCAACATCATCGTTAACAGCTATATAATCTATCTTTATACCTTCTCTCCTAGCCATTTCAACAGCTGGTACAAAATTCATTAAATCACCTGTATAATTACCGAAGAATACCCATACCCCAGCATCTGTAGCTATCTCCTTTATAGCAGTGTATATTTGGGGGACTGTTGGAGCTGTATACACATGACCAGCACAAACAGCATCAAGCATACCATAACCTACATAACCTGCGAAAGCAGGTTCATGACCACTCCCACCACCAGATAGCAGAGCAACTTTATAACTAGGTTTCTTATACCTTCTATAAACGTTATTCCATTGAGGATCCAATCTTATGATCTCAGGAAAAGCAAGCTCCATACCCTCAAGCATATCTCTAACAACTCTATCAGGTTCATTAATCAACTTCTTTATAACCAAAATCCCACCAACTACTACTAAATCATGAAGAAGATTTAAAATCTTTCTCAGTATTTACTACACATCATCATCGTGATCTAAAGTATGCATACCGATATCAAATATATATCCTCAACTTAGCAACTATATTATAGGGATATCAGATGAACAGGAAAATATACTCTATGGATTCTAAGAAATTCTGCGAAATACTTATGAATATCGCTGAATGTTTTTCAGCTAACGAAGAATACCTTAATTGGTTAGATGGTCAGATAGGTGATGGTGATTTTGGAACAAATGTTAGTAGAGGATTTAGAAAAATCAGGGATATACTTCAGCAAAGAAAAGATTTAGAACAACAAGATATAGGTACAATACTTCAAGAAGCCGCTATGCAGTTTATGCAAGTATCTGGAGGTGCTTCAGGTCCTTTAATAGGTATGATGTTTCTAGAAGCATCTAAAGTTATGAAAGGGAAGAAGAACTTGTATGTAAAGGATTTGCTAGATATGTTCAGCTCTATGCTTAGAGCAGTTAAACTTATTGGAGGTGCAGAAATCGGTGATAAAACTATGGTTGATGTTCTTCAACCTGTTGTTGAGGATATGAAAAAGATTATAGAGAAAGAGAAGGATATAGATATGGTAAAACTATTCGAATTATTGGTAAAGACTGCGAAAATATATTTAGAGAAAACTATTGGTATGAAAGCTAGAAAAGGTAGAGCTAGTTATTTAGGTGAGAGAAGTATTGGGAAACAAGATCCTGGAGCTACAGCTATATACCTAATTATAAGAACTTTCTACGAAACATTAAATGGAAAGAGAAGCGTAAAGATTATTGAATATAGTAGAGATTCAGGTGCTATAATAAAAGAAGAAATTTTCTAGAGATACGTTATCGTTTTAGTGTTACTAAATCTTTTTCAGGAATTAAAAAGTGAGAAGTAAACATATTTTATAAAGATATGGGTGCTGTGATTTGATAGTTTATTGAAGTTCTATAGCTTCTGCTAAGTAGTATTTCTTGTGGTAGAGTATCTGTTTATCTCCTACTATTCTGAACTTACCTTCTAGAACTATATCTTCGGAATTCCTACCTACCATAACTCTGTAGTCTCCTGGCTCTATAACGAGGTTCATATTTCTATCATAGAACGCTAAGTTCTCTGTAGGTATTCTAAACAATA
>JAJHRF010000044.1 GCA_020832925.1 Desulfurococcaceae archaeon
CACTTCCTTGGGTATTCGATAAAATTAATTCTGGATCTAATCGATGTACTGAAGGCTAGAGGGTGGGAGTTATCGCCTAGGATATCTAGCCAAAAATATTTGTTAAGAGCTTTCGCTGTTCTATTAACTACCAGGTTGCTAGAGGTTGAAGAAGCTTTAAAAGCTAGAGGTTTAGAGGAGTAGGAGCTAAGCTATTTCGATAGTATAAGCTCAAAGACATCACTATCAACAGCATCAATCGTTGGAAGCCCTGTAACTCTAGCAGCTCTCTCTGTTAATGCAGCAAGATCTGATCTATCTAGTAACCATAGCTTATACTTTCTCTGCCCAGCCATCAATATCTTGATACCTGTTGTTATTTTCTTGAAGTATGTGTAGAGCCCTATAGCTCCAGACTCTAGAAGTTTTTGATAGGTATTTACACCGTACTTCGATATAATTTCATACGATGTTATGAAGAATGATTCAGGTTTCGAACCATATCTTTCAACAAATTGTTGTGGTAAAGCATTCTTCTTGTATAGCTCTAAGAAGTACTTAGCCTTCATTACAGCAAGGAGTGGAGCTCTAGCCATAGCGATAGCTTTTACGTAAGGTTTATCACCAAAGTTACTTATAGCGATAGCTTTCACTATCTGATGTTCGTTAGAGAATCCTCCAGCCATAGCTATGTCCGGTATATGCATACCCTTCTTCTTCATCAATTCACAAGCTCTTAGAACCCATGCCTCTAGGTATATTGTAGGAACACCACTTTCATTCATCATAGGGACAGGGGACATCCCGGTACCTCCTCCAGCACCATCGAATGTAACTCCATCTACTTTAGCTTCAGAGGCTAACTTCATTACGAAAGCTACATCAGCAGGTCTGTAGCAACCCGTCTTTATCCATACCCTCTTTACCCCCATCGACCTCAAGAGATCTATTCTCTCTAAGAATTTCTCAATACTAGGTTTAGCAACTCTACTATGTCTTTCAAAAGTCTTTATAGCTCCTAACTTAAACGCTTCTTGAACATCTTTATCCTCTGGATCCGGTATAACTATGTATCCTCTCTTCTTCAACTCTATAGCTCTCTCCAAACTAGATACCCTAACTTCTCCACCTATAGATTTAGCACCTTGCCCAAATTTCTTCTCAACTATGTTTACCTCGAGTTTCGAAGCCGCATAGATATCTACACCCATCATCTCATCTTCAACATTCGTCTGAACAGCTATATCCCCATACTTCCCATCCCACAACTCTCTATATATTTTAACTCTGAATTCCATATCTTTAGACGAAGCAACTTTGCCATCAACAAACACGGCTTCTCTATCCATACCACAGACATTCTCTCCAATAACAAGTGCCGTACCGCTTATAGCAGCTCCGTAAGCTATCCCCTCCCAATTTCTCTTGGCAACATCTGTAGAACCTAGAGCAGCTATGAATACTGGAATCGATAGATCTACACCTCCATAACGAGTAGAGACATCTACATTCTCGAAAATCATCTTATCTGGGTTAGGCTCTATACCGAAAACTTCGCTTAACCTAGGCATAAGCTGGATATCGGACCAATCAAGACCGAAATCTTTGTTAGCAGCAGCGGTACTTAAACCAAACTCTTCGGGCTCAGGATATATTACTTCTCGTCCTCTAAAAACTGATTTACCTACTTCGCATAAGATTGGGCAACTATATATACACAGAGCACATAACCCACTCAAAGGTGTTATATCAGGTACTCTTGTTCTAGTCCCTGTTAATATACTTGAATTTTCTGTTGGTAACTTCTTTTCAGGCATATACAATTACCTAGAGGAATTAGATCAGTATGAAGCAGGTATAAAAATTTTCTCGATTTTAAAACTGTTTATATATGTATTAAAAAGAAAAGATAAGTTAATTCAATGAAAAGTAACTTCGATAGATTATCCTTTCAACTCTTCTTCAGTTTTCCTCCTCTTTACAGCTCTATCGAATACTACCCAGTTATGGTACCATTCCTCGTTTTCCTTCTTAAGCAATTCCAGAACAATCTTCGTTAATTCTTTAGCTGTAACTTCAGTTTTATTCTCAGCAATAAGTCTAGCTAGAACAACTGTAGCAATTTTTCTAGCAGTATCTATTGGTGCACCAGCTTTTAAACATGAAACCACAATTTTTTCATAGATGAAAGGCTCTTTACTACCATCTCTTTTTACAACAACTATATTAGGTACCCATATAACCATGTTCTCACATAGGGTATACTTAGTTAGAGAAGTATATATCTCTTGATGGGGATAGCGTATCAGATTTAACCTGATTTCCTCCCCGCTCTGAAGGGCAAGGATTTCCCTTGGAAGCGGTTCAATGGTTTCCCTCATATATTCGGAGTTACATCTGTTATGTAAAGTACTTTTTCCTATATAAGCTTAGAGATAATCTTGCGTAGAAAAAACAAAAATTTTTATTAAGTAGTTTATACTGCTACTTCTGTAGAGAAGAAGGTAAACATGATCAGCTGTTTAATGATGAGTCCTAGACCAGGCGGATAGTAGATGATGAATCTCCGTGTTCTGAGCTAGTTATTCATTAACATATTAGTTAGTACTTAGTACAAGGTTGAAGTAGTTATCGTGATACTTTCGATTTGAATGATAGAAAAATATTTATTCAGAACTCGTATATAAAGATAGATGAGGTATGTAGATGAAGATTTTAGATGTGGCAAAGATTATCATACGTACAACTTATGACCAGGTTATGAACTGTGTTAGGTATTATCTGCACTGTTTAGATCCTCCAAGTACAACCTCGGGTATGCTTGATCGCTATGGTCTTGATACTTACGCTAAGAAATTAAGTTTCTGGAGATCTGTTGATACTATTATATCTAAGTACAACAATGTTAAATTATTCAAAGGTAAGTTTGGCGATTTTAAACTTGTGATGGTTCACGCTATAGAGGAGGTATACAAAGTTGAGAACAGTGATATCTATGTAGATCCTCTTGATTGTAACTATTTGAAATGTGTAGCTACGCCGAGAAGCCATACACTGAGGATATATCTTGAAGGAGTATATAGTGAGAGAGTTATCTTAAGAATAAATATCGTGACCCTTCTTAAGATAGCTATATCTGAAAATCCGTATTTCAGAGAATGTTTAGAAGAATTTGTTGAAAATCTTGTATCTGTAGACGTCATCATGAAGTTGGCTAACTGTTCTTTAAGTGTACTATCTAAGCATAGAAGTATCTACGAAATGCTATTTAATAAACATGCGAAAAACGCTTTAGACGTACTTAAGCATTCACCTATAGTATGGAAATATATTCCCAAGGAATACAAAGAATCGAGTACTGAATCATAGATACACCTATTTGACCTTCTTCTCAACATATACATCTACTGTTACATGGTATTTTCTAGGTGCAATACTTCTTATAACGTGACCCCCAATAACCTTCCCTACAACGCCGAGGTTATGTAGTCTCTCTATAACAGTTCTATAAGCGTTTTCAAGAGCTATTCTCTTGTTATCTCCTTCAATGAATAGATGAGGGTGGAGGAATCCCCCCTCTTTTACAGCATATACACTTACCTTCAAAGCTTCTTCAAATAAATCAGGATACGGCATTAGAACTCTATCGAATTTCTCGCCTAGGGCTGAGGTTATGATCAGGGCATCTCCATTAATAACCTCGTTTACAGCTGATACCTTGTTCAGTTCGATATTGATTCTTGCATAGTATGTAGCGTACTCATTTATATCTATAGACACTACATATCTAGGTTTTCCATACTTAGACGCTATAATACTGTAGGGGCAGAAACCTGCGAACATATTCAGTATCTTCTCTCCTTCTCTAACCTGTTTAGCTATTCTCATATGGTCGAAGCCTAGCACAGGTGAGATATACACCTTAGTTATATCGACCTTGAAAATACAGCCATGCTCTTTATAAAGAGTTTCGCTTCTTCTTTCTCCAGCTATATGAACATATTCACGAATTCTCTCAGATCCGTGAACAGGTGTTACAGCAAGCCATACACTTTTAACATAGGGTAGCTCTTTCAAAAGCTCTTCCCCGAGAGCTTTAAACACATCTATAGGTATATCGATACTGTAAGACTTCCTAATAACAGCTATATCGCCTAAAATTTCAACTCTTTTCCAAATCAATTCAGCGTATTCTGAACCCAACACTTTCTCAGCTATTCTTTTCAGTAACGGCTTACCCATCAATACACCTATAAAAAGTAATGATAAGTAGTAGAGGTAAAAAAGATCTAGTATATGCTGAGTATACGATTGCTACATAGATTTGAGGTCAGAGGATCGGGCATTCATCACGTTTTCAGACGATGGCGACGACATCATCTAGTGTAGGAGTTTTGTATCTATACCATAAAGTGATAAGTGCTCTATACAGATTTAAATAAGTAGTTTTTAATCAGATTACCAGTTAAGCAAGAGCTGGAGATTTCGAGAGCTATATTTAATGTAATGATGTGTTTTTAAGTTTAGTTACAGCATATTATTTCTGTAGAAGATTGGGGTGGTGTATGAAGAACATAGTTTTCTATGTTAGGGAGTGGTTAGAGAGAGAAGATTTTGAGTTATTCTTAAAATTCTCTAGGTATCTCGGTAGAGAGAATGGTAAATCGAAATTTCTTCTTGATATGAGTAAACTTGAGAAAGCTATAAAGAATGAAGAATTAGAACCTGGAGAAATAATAAATCTGCTCTCTAGCTATGATATAGAATTTGAGAACTGTTCTTTAGATGATGTACAGAAAGTGATAGAGATGTTAATGCCTCGCATAGTTATTAAGATTCAGAGCAATGAAGTGTTGCTGATTCCTAATACTTTCCTAGGGGACAAGGTTAAGGATTTGATAGAGAAGAAGTGGATCAAGTACTACCCACAGATGAAGGTTTTCAAATTAGCTAAGCCTATGTACTTCTTTGATGTAGTAGAAACTCTGAGAAGTAGGGATATAGTTGTTCAGAACGAGACAGGTATAAATGAGAAGATAGAGTTACCGGTAAAGATTTCTTTTAAAGGAGAGCTAAGGGATTACCAAGTAGAAGCTTTAGAAGCTTGGAGAAAGAATGGTTGTAGAGGAGTAATAGCTCTACCTACGGGAACAGGAAAAACAGTTATAGCTATAGCGGCTATGGCTGAGCTAAACGTTAGAACTCTAATTGTTGCTTACACGAAGGAGCAGATGTTCCAGTGGGGAGAGAAGATAGCTAGTTTTACCGATATACCTATGGGGATGATAGGGTATTTCTACGGTTCAGAGAAGAGAATAGCACCTATAACGATAGCAACATATCAATCAGCTTTCAGATACATCAATACCTTAGCTCCCCACTTTTCTCTTCTCGTAGTTGATGAAGTTCATCATCTACCAGCAGATAAGTTTAGGTATATAGCTGAGAACATGTTTGCGAAGTATAGACTAGGGCTTTCAGCAACAGTTATTAGAGAAGATGGTAGGCATGTAGAGTTATTTCCGTTAATGGGTGGGGTAGTATACAGCAAATCTATGCTAGAACTTGCTGAGAAAGGATACATAGCCCCGTTCACAGTCGAAACAATAAAGGTTAACTTAACCCTTGAAGAGAAGAAAAGGTACAAAGAACTTCTCGAGAGATATAGAAACCTGGTTAACGGGAAAACGTTCGAGGAAATACTTGAAGCTGCTAAGAGAGGAGATGGGAAAGCTCTTGAAGCTGTTAAGATAAGGACGGAGTTGAGAATGCTGGTTCATAATGCTCAAGAGAAGCTCAAAGCTGTTGAGCAGATAGTTAATAAAGAACTTGAACAAGGGAGTAAAATCATCATCTTTACGCAGTATGTTGATCAAGCTAAACAAATAGCGGAAAGATTGAAGACTTACTACATAGTAGGTGAGCTTGACGAAAATACGAGGAGAAGAAGGCTTGAAGCATTTAAACAAGGTTTAGTCAGGATACTAGTATTAACAACTGTTGGAGATGAAGGTATAGATATACCCGATGCAAATGTAGGCATAATCGTTGCAGGCACAGCTTCACGAAGACAGTTTATACAGAGACTAGGGAGATTACTAAGACCAGCTCCTGAGAAACAAGCTAAACTCTACGAAATTATCATGAAGGGAACATTTGAGGAGATGGAGTCTAGAAAAAGAAAAGAAGCATTGAGAATGCTGTTCCAGGACATGATGCTGGAACTATCAACAGATTTTGGGAATAAAGCTTAAAAAGATACTATATGTATAGCTTCGTCACCTCTGCTACGGGAGAATGAACGAGGTCCTAGTCTTCATTCACTAGCTATATTTGTTTTCGCTCCTCTTTCTTAGCTTCTAATTCTAATTTCTTGAGCTCTTCTTCAATCTCTTTTTCAATCTCTTCAATGGGTTTGGGCGGAGGTGTTGTAGCTAATGTATACCCAATCCACCCCACAATACCTGCGAGAGCTACGACGGCTATCTCTACAATTACTTTAAGTGTTAATATGTCTACACCTTCGATTGGCGGAAAGAATAGTAGGTATGTTATAGCTATAGCTACAACTACTGATAACACTATAAGAGCTAAACCTACAACTTGATCTCTCGTCAATATATACACCTGCTACACTTTTTCATAGCCCCTAAATAAAAATTTTTCATACCATGCCTATAGAATGCTTACCTTATAAACGTATCACCGAGAGTTTGCTTACGTAATACCTTGATCTATCTATGGTGGAATGGAGATCTCATCGAGGAGTCTATATAAATTTACAAGCTATTAAACAACATTAATTATAGTTGGATACATGCTTTACAGGTGTACTAGATTTATGGTTAATAGAGTATTCGCGGTAGAGAAGTTTATCTATAGAGTTAAGTATGAGAAATACGAACCTTCAGAAGATGAGATAAAAGCTATTGGCGAATTACTAGGTCAACCAACTAAGAAATTGAATGTTGTTCTCGATAGGTATAAACAAATCTTTAGTAGATACATAGAGAAAAGATGTGTCGATGTTGACAATAAATCCCTATGTATCTATGTCTGGAATCAGAAAGTGCCATTCAAAGTATTTCCAATGTCTATGCATTTAACTGGTACGATAATACTTTTTGAAGATATGTACCCGAAAGAGGTTATTGCATATCCAATACCGAAAGCGTTAAGCTATGCTAAATCCTCTGATGTTCCTGAGGAGAAATACTGTTCTGTAAAACCTAAAGAAGTTAGTAAAAGAGTTGATGGATGGCAACTTACAGCTTATTTCAACCCCTTGCTGAATAGATGGATTTTCGCGACAAGGTATGTTCTACATAATATGTATTTTGAGAAAGGAAGACTCGTTATAGAGTCTTTCGATAGTATAGCCAATCCCTACGTCTATGTCGCAGATAAGATAGCTCAAGAAGAGAACCTCTATAGTCTTCTAGATAGGTTCAGAGGTTGGACATTTACATTTGTTCTAGAGGGACCAGAACCAGCTATAACAAGACCTCCGTATCCTCTAGGAGACGATTATAGAAAATATAAGTTGTACCTAGTCATGGCGAGAGATCCTGAAGGAAAGCTATATACGTGGAGTGAATCAGTTAGAATACTTGGTTATAGAGGTGTTGAAATAGTTGAACCTAAAACTCTACATGAACTACATAGAGATGTTGTTAGAAAAGTTGATGTAAGATCATACTTCGCTTACGTAGATACCCAAGACCCTGAAAACCCATTGCTAATAGAACTCGAATCAGATGTATACCCTGAGGCTATGGAGGTGAAATACCTTTACAGTGCTAAAGCAGCAGCGTTGCTTATAGTTGAGGGATTAGGTGATGAACTCAAGAAGATACTTAATAAAATAGTAGAGAAACAACTAGATGAGCTATCTCAAGAAGTATTGAGATTAAGGCTCATGATATCGAGTATAAGAGAGGAGGCTATAATATCAGCTAGCTGGGAAATAGTTAAAACGATAAACGAGTTTAGAAGCAATGTAGATGTTAAAGTTGAAGAGATTTCTAAAGCATTAAAAGAAAATAACATCAATAGAGTGGTAAAGAAGATACTCGGGATAATACTTGAAAACCAATCCCTTGTTGGGAGAACCACCTTAGAGATGCTAACGATGTTCAACAACACATTAGAACAGAGATTGAAAACTCTATAAATGTGTTCTACACGATCTAAGAGTTTTGTAGAGAGTTTTTGTACATCGATAACTATTACAGTAACGCTCTCTATAGTGTATAAGCAGAGCTTTTATGAAAATTATTAAAGCAAACATTTCTTGTATAGTTTCAGATCTTTCGCAGATACTAAGCAGGATTTAGTGTGCATCGGGATGAAGTCGAGGGATATTGATCTAGTTAACCTCATAGGTAATACACCTATAGTTGAGCTGAAGAACATTAAGCCTTATAATAATTGTAGACTCTTCGTTAAACTGGAGTACTTCAACCCTACTGGAAGCCATAAAGATAGGATTGCGTTGTACATGATTAGAGAGGCTATAGAGAGATACAGTCTTAAGGAAGGGGATGTCGTTGTAGAGGCTTCTAGCGGTAATACTGCTATATCTGTTACATTTATTGCTAAAAGATTTAACTTGAAACCTGTGATAGTTGTGCCAAAGAATACCTCTAGGAATAAAATCCTCTTGCTAAAGCTTATGGGGGCAGAAATCGTTGAAGGAGATGAGGATCCAGCATCCCCTAACTACTATATCAAGATTGCTGAGAGGATAGCTAGGGAAAGAGGTGGTGTATTCCTAAATCAGTATGCAAACCCTGCGAATGTTAGAGCTCATTACGAGACAACAGCTGTAGAGATATGGAATCAGCTTAACGGATCTATAGACGCTTTCGTTATGGGTGTTGGTACAGGTGGAACTATTACTGGTGTAGGTAGGTATATTAAGGAGAGGAAAAAAGATGTTATTTTAGTTGCCATAACTCCTAAAGGGTCTAAACTCGCTGGAGGGGTTGGTGAGGATAGGATTGAGGGTCTTCTACATAAAGATATAGCACCGTTACTAGATATGAGTATAATCGATAAAGTTGTAGAAGTTTCATATTCTGAAGCTGTCGATATGTGTCGTAGGCTAGCTCAAGATGAAGGAATTCTGGGCGGCATCTCATCGGGAGCTAATGTTGTTGGTGCGTTGAAGATCTCAAAAGAACTGAAACCTGGCTCAACTATCGTGACTTTGATCGTAGATTCGATATTTAGATACATCGATATGCTGATGTAGATCTAGATGTACACGATATGGTTCTCTACATTATCTAATTCATCTAGAGGTAGTCTAAGACATGCAGCAATAGAATTTCCGTAATAACCTTTCATACTAAATAACGTGAGAACTCTACCCCTATGGCTAACTCTATAACCCTCTACAGGTTCGTGTCCTCTGATAATCAATTTGATACCTAGCTTTTCTATAGTTTTCAACGTTATAGGTAAGCCCCAAAGCTTACCAGCACCTCTATAGCTAAAGGTATACTCTATAGACTCATCCTCTATAGGATCGCTCCAGAGTATATCTTCTACAGCTTCAAAATCTTTTTCAACGGTAAGTATATCGTTAACGTTGGAGTACTTAATTATACGTGATATAGGAGGCCCGCCGTGAACAGCAAGGATTTTATTTGGTATGTATAGAACTAGAGGCATTAGATCGAATATCTCTCTACTAAGCTCATACATCTCGAAACCCTCATCTCTACCAAATCTATAGATAAGGTGTTCAGGATAATCATGAGGATGAGGTTCAAGATTTTTATAGGGTTCATGATTTCCACGAAGAGTTATAACTCTGCTTGGGTATCTACTCTTTAGCATAGCTATGAAAGCTAAAGTCTCTATCTGATGATACCCCCTATCAATGTAATCGCCTAGGAAAACAAGGTACCAATTAGAATTGATAAGGGTTTCGACATCTATTTTCTTTAGCAATGTGTAAAGTGTATCTATATCTCCATGTATATCCCCGAAAAATATAGCTTTATCAATGTTCTTCGTAATCACTACAGCACGTCTATTCCTTAATAAATACTCAAACTCTAGCTTATTCTTGAAATCTTTCAATACGTTACGAAATTCATCAGCATTCTGTCCTACTTCCCAAGCTTCTCTATATAGTGTATCTATATCCATACACATACCGTAACTTCCAGATCATCTCGCTAAATTGATTAACTACAGTTAAGGCTATAAATATTTTAACATCTACAACATCAACAACCTGGGTAACACAGCATCCATACCTTATCAGTAAACAGTTCTACAAAGCTTGTAACCGTGATCAATAGAATATCTATCGATACGAGTTCCTTCTGTTTCATAGGTCGATGTACATAATAGTTTATAATGTTTTTACATGTTTAAACGTTTATCAGAAATCAGCTGTGTTGGGATGAAACATGGTTTCGAAAAACCTTGGCATTGAGATTAAATGGCCTAAGTATGCATGGCTCAACGGCTCTATAGTTAAATGGGAGGATGCGAAAGTTCACGTATTTGTCCACGGTTTACACTATGGAACAGGTGTTTTCGAAGGTATTAGGGGTTACTATGATTCAGGTGTTATGAAGATCTTTAGGTTGGAAGATCATATCATGAGGTTGTACAGGTCAGCGAAGGTAATATTGATGGATATCCCCTACAAGATGGAGGAGCTCATCAAGGCTGTAAAAGATGTTGTTAAAGTTAATCAGTTTAGATCTGATATCTATATAAGGCCTATAGCTTTCAGAGGTCTTGGGAGTTTCGGTTTAAGAGCTACAAACCCTGTAGATGTTGCTATAATAGCTGTTGAATTCGGTAAATATTTAAGCCCTAAAGGAATTAGATGCAAAATATCGTCATGGAGAAAACCTCCTGCTGATTCGATACCTGTATGGGCGAAAGCTACAGGTATATACTTATTGTACCACTTAGCAGCTATGGAGGCTCATCTAAGTGGTTATGATGAGGCTATACTGCTTGATAGCGAAGGGTATGTAGCTGAAGGTGCAGGAGAGAACATATTTATAGTTAGAAACGGTGAATTAATAACACCACCAGTCTATGACGCAATTCTAGAAGGAATTACAAGAGATACTGTTATAAAGCTAGCTAGGGAGGAACTCAGGCTAAGAGTAGTAGAACGTAGAATTAGAAGAGAAGAGCTATACGTATGCGATGAAGCTTTCTTCACAGGTACAGCTGCAGAAGTAACACCTATTGTGGAGATAGATGGTAGAACTATAGGTAGTGGAACAGTAGGTGAAATTACAAAAAAGATAATGGATCTATATAGAGAAGTTGTTTTAAGTAGGATAGAGAAGTACAGATACTGGGTTACAGAGGTAGAGGTGGAAGGTAAAGGATAGATCGCATCTATTCTGTGCTCTACACATATTGACAATGTATAAATAGGTTTTTACCATGTTTATTTAGAAGAAGATTTTTAAACCTTATCAACGTATACTATCGTTGCGGTGGGTTTAATTGTTCAGGTGGTAGGGATTGTATGGATAAGAAAACCTAATACCTATAGTTCACAACTATGTAAAGCAATAGATCGTTGTAAATCAGTGCATGAAAACGAAGTAACGGACACTAATCATAGTCAATATATAACCTCCTCCTACACTCTCTACATCTATACCTTCTAACGGTGGTAGTAGATGAAGGTATACATATGGAACCCTAGTTTGGAGTGTTTGTCTAGGGATTTGTTGGAGAAGTTGCAGTTACAGAGATTGAAAGAAATTGTTTACAAACTATACAACAA
>JAJHRF010000045.1 GCA_020832925.1 Desulfurococcaceae archaeon
TAATAACGTTTATCTACTGGTTTACTAGGGATAGTATTGAGAAAGCTGTTCTATTCATGGCATCTGTACTAGCTGTTACATGTCCATGCCCACTAGGTATAGCTATACCGATGGTCTACGCAATAGCGGTATATAGACTTACTAAACTAGGTCTACTTATTAGAAGAGGAGATGTATTTGAGAAAGCTATAGCTATAGATACCGCTATATTCGATAAAACAGGTACTCTAGCTATCGGGAAACCTTCTGTTGATAAGGTATTAGTATTTAACAGCTCCGAGGAAGAGATTATGAAGATTGTGTGTAGTGCAGAAAGTAGAAGTGAACATCCACTAGCTTCAGCGATCATGAGGTACTGTAGAGATAGAGGGTACGTATACAGCGAACCTAGTAAATATGATCATATCCCTGGTCTAGGTATAGTAGCTGAAGTAAATAACTCTGAAGTTGTTGTAGGTTCTGAGAAACTGGTTACAGAGATGGGTATAGCGATACCCAAGGATATAGAGAATCTTGTAGTAGGGTATAGAAAACAAGGATACACTGTTATCTTCATCGGGTTGAACAAGGTTTTATCGGGGGTGATACTTCTGAGAGATAGTGTTAGAGAAGATGTTGTAGAGGTAATCGATTTCTTGAGGAAGAGAAACGTGAAGACAGTTATAGCTTCTGGAGATAGTAGAGAAACTGTTGAAGTAATTGCGAAGAATCTCAATATTGATGAGTTCTATTCAGAGCTTACACCAGATGATAAGATAGAGTTTGTAGATGAGCTACAGAAGAAAGGTTTTAAAGTGATGTTCGTTGGTGATGGTGTTAACGATGCTGGTGCAATTAGCAGATCTTTCCTCGGTATAGCTATGGGTAGCGGTTCTGATATAGCTAAAATAGCTGGAGATGTAGTTATAATTAATGATAAGATAAAGAGTTTAAAGATCTTGGCTATGTTTAGCGAGAAAGTTAGAAAGAAATCTATTGAGAACTTGGCATGGGCATTTATATACAATCTAACCTTAGTCCCAATAGCTATGGGTGCTCTCTATAGCATCGGTATAACTTTAAGACCTGAGTTAGCAGCTTTAGCAATGATAGCAAGCGATATTTCGGTTGTGTTAAACTCTCTAACATTAATGAAGAGCAGTATGGGGTAACGAAAATATTTCCAAAGAAAGATTGTATACAGAGGTTAGATTTCAAAACATTGATTATTATTGAAATACTATAACAGGTTTTACATAGTGTTTCCTCGGTTTTCCTCTTAGAATATCTAGAGCTTCCTCAAGATCTACTCTATTAACTATATCGTTGAACTCTTTAACGTTTCTCAAGATATCTACTGCTCTATACATTGTGAATGGGTTTACGTAGGAACCTATAATCTTCACCTCTTTCCTGTATATAAGGAATGGCTCGATCTCGACTTTCTTATTCGGTGGTGCTACACCGAATAACAGTATTTTTCCTGTTGGTGCTACTAGATCTAGTTTAAGTATTCTAGATATAGCGTCTATACTACCTGTTGCATCGATAATAATATCGAATCCTCTTCTATCTGTAACCTCATCTACAATTTTTAGAAGATCTATATTCAGAGGATTTTCAGCTATATCTGCACCTAGCTTCTTAGCTACTTCAAGTCTATAGCTAGATACCTCGAATACAGCTATCTTTGCAGATGTTATTCTCTTCAACAGTATAAGGAATATAAGACCTATAGGACCAGCACCAAATATAGCTATGTTCCGTGCATTGTATGGAGATACAAGATCTATTCCGTGGAGAACACAGGATATAGGTTCAGCTAAAGCAGCTACTTCAAACATTATATCCTTCGGTATCCTGTAAACAGCTTTAGCAGGTACAACAACTTTCTCAGCCATACCACCATTCCTAGTAACACCTATACCCTCCCACCTTTCGCAGAAATGAACATAACCTTTTCTACAGTAGAAACAAGAACCACAGTAGATATTAGGATCAACAACAACATGATCACCTATAGATACACCATCAACACCTTTCCCAACATCTAAAACAACACCAGAAAACTCGTGACCAGGTATAACAGGGTATACAACTCTAGGCTCTTCACCTCTATAAATATGGATATCAGTACCACAAACACCACAAGCTTTCACACCAACAACAACATCACCAAAACCAGGTTTCGGATCCTCAACATCCTTAACATAAGCTTCAAAAGGTTTATCTATGATAAGAGCCTTCATAATAATTTCCCCAAGTCTTTATATAGATCGTATTAAATTACGTATCGACCCCCTATAAATACTTTACTATATATGCAGTAAGATTTTTAACGTTTAAAATTTATAGTAAGTTAAGGGTTCATTTTATGCCTTTACCTGAAAACCCTATGTTTCATGTAGTTTATGGTCGTAATTTGTTAAGATCTTTAGCTGAAACAGCTAATCCTCCTTATCTAATTGTGACAATGCCAGAACTTTTGAGTATGGTTAAAGAAGAATTTGAAGAGAGGAACATTGGTTATGTGCATTTCGCACTTTCTCTAGATATAAATGATTTAGAGAACCTTGCTGAAAATCTTCCACAGCAAATTAATAGCGTAATAGGTATTGGTGGTGGAAGAGCCTTGGATGTTGCTAAGTATGTTGCGTGGAGAAAAAATCTCCCACTTTTCCAATTACCAACAGCAACTTCAACAAATGCTGCTTTTACTCATCGTATAGCTGTCAGAATTGAGGGGGTTGTTAAATATATTGGATGGGCTATTCCTCAAGTTGTTTACATAGATTTCGATATAATAAAACGCGCTCCACCACACCTTAATAGAGCTGGGGTAGGTGATGTTTTTTGTATCCACACAGCTCTCTACGATTGGAAACTTGCAACTGAGCGAAGTATGGAGAAGCTTTGGCCATGGGATCCTGAGTTAGCTGAAGAAGCGAGAAAAGTTCTTCAAACTGTAAGAAATTATGTAGATGAGATAGCTAATGTTACTGAGACAGGTATAAGGATTTTGACAGAAGCACATAGATGGACAGGTGCAGTATATCATAATGCAGGCTGGAATCCACGTCCCATAGAAGGATGTGAGCACTTCTTCTACTATACGCTTGAATATATCACAAGAAAAGCGTATATACATGGCGAAATAGTGTGTCTAGGAATACTGTTCATGTCAGTACTTCAAGATAATGATCCTGAGGATATCTGGAGAAGTATAAAAGCAGCCAAAGTACGTATAAAACCTGAAGAAATAGGGGAGGAATGGAGCACCATAGAAAAAGCATTGAAATTAACAAGAAAATACGCTATAGATAACAAGTTATTTTATACAACAATACATGAACGTGAAATAACAGATGAAATCATTAAAAAAGCAAAGGATCTATTATATAGCTCTCAATATTCTAGTGTCTAAATTTTTAAATTTCGTAATTCTCTTATAATCTGCTTCTCATCAATGTATCAAAAAATTTATAAACCCCTGCAATGCTGAGATTAGATGAGTAGGTGAAGTTAATGTCTATGCCTATGTCTAGATCTGTTGTGTATTTGTTGGTTGTGTTGATTGTGTTGTCTATAGTATCTATAGCTCTTATAGCTACTATCCCTAGAGTTCCTAGTGTAACTACTGTTACTATGCCTATAACAATACCTACACTAAGTATTGTTACTGTTACAGCACCAGGAGCACCAGGAGCAACAATAACAGTAGAAAGAACAGTAACATTAGAAAGAACGGTAACAGTTACAGCCCCAGCTGCAACACCTGCACCTACTGTACCACCATTAGCTGAATGGTTAGCAAGTGCTGCAGCTCCATATAAAGGAGCTACTGTGAAGATGGTTACAGAGAGTACTCCAACAGGTTTATTTATAAGAGATGTTCTAGCACCCGAATTCGAGAAAATAACGGGTATACGTGCAATAGTTGAAACTGTGTCTTGGGATGAAATGTTTAGAAAATCAATATCTACGGTACAGGCTAAAGCCCCTGATTATGATATATTCTATGTAGAACAAGATATTGTAGCACAATACGGATATAACGGCTGGTTAATGCCGTTAGACGATTTCATAGCTAATCCTAAGCTTACATATCCAGGATACGATATAAATGATATATTCATTCTCCACGAATACATATATGAAGGCAAGATATTAGCTATACCATTCGAATCCTTCCTAAAGATATACGTATATAGAAAAGATCTCTTTGAAAAATATGGGATAAAATTACCAGAAGTTTTAACATGGGATTTTGTGAAAAAAGTTGCAGAATTCTTTGGTGCTGGTACGAGAGAACCTGGAGTATACGGTTGGGTTGCACAAGCGGCGTATCATCCATGTCTGTTCTATGAGATGGTTGAAAGTGTTTGGCCAACTTTCGGTGTTCAGTATTGGGGTATTACAAACGGATTAGAGGTCACGTTCAATAATACGTGTGGTAAAAAAGCCTTTAGAACATATGTAGAACTATTAAAATATGCACCTCCAGGAGTTACATCATATACATGGGATGAAGTGGGAGCAGCTTTCACGAGAGGTGTTGTTGCACAAGGGTTAATGTATGCAGAATTCTTCGGCACCATATTTAAAGAGAACCCAGCTATGATAGGCAAATACGGAGTAGCTTATCCACCAATAGATCCTGAATGCTATAGAGCAGGTTATATAGGGTACTTTGATATGGGTGCTATGGGTATAAATCCGTATTCTAGAAACAAAGAGGCTGCATGGCTATTCATACAATGGGTAACAAGTAAAGAAAACGTAAAGAGAATTATGGAGAACATAAATACAGTAGTAAGATGGTCGGTATTAGAGGAGTTAGCTGATAAAGTCGATGCAAAATATGGTCACGGATACTTCGCGCTTGTCAAGAAAGCTATAAAGGAAAGAGTATTCAGAGGAGCTCCACCATTCCCATTCCATCTCGATATATCACAACAAGCGTATGCACCACTTCATAAAGCTGTTACAGGAGAAACAACACCAGAAGCAGCTGTAGATGAGATGGCTGCTCTCGTAAAGAAGATCCTCGCACCTTGGAAAGAAAAACTAGGAGTTATACCTCCATATACATAAAATAAATAAAAAGTAAAAGTTTTTTAATGCTATATCATATCACATCTTGTATTTCATCTCACATAAAAAGCGTTGTACCAATCCTTTGCCTTTTTAGCTCAAGCACTTAAGAGTAGTTAGTAATGTAAAATCATAAAAATTTATAAGTGAAACCCTATGTTAATTTTTTAGATATTGGTGTAGGTCGTCTATGAACATCAGTAAGAGGGAGAGGTTATATCCTTTAATCTTTACATTACCTGCACTAGTTGTATACATAATGTTAGCTTTTATTCCATTAATTTTCACGATATATTTATCCATTACCAATGTTAGACCAGGGGTGGGTACAGGAGAATTTGTTGGAGCTAAAAATTTCGTTGATGTGCTAACTGATGCTACAACATTGGCATCGCTTAGAATAACTGTGATATATACAGCTATAGTGGTTGCTATAGAGCTGGTATTAGGTTTTATAATAGGAGCATTAATGTATGAGAGCATAACTATTAGAAAAGTATTGACACCACTACTTGTCATACCACTAGGTTTACCTCCACTAACTGTAGGACTTATATGGCGTTTCCTTGCTCATCCAGATTTCGGTGCTTTAACTTATTATTTAAGGAATGCATTGGGTATAAACTTTAATTATTCAGTAAATGGATTGCAAGCCTTTACACTTACTATATTGATGGATATCTGGATGTGGACTTCTTTAGTAGCATTCATAACTTTAGGTGGAATGCTATCAATACCACCTGAGTACACAGAGTCATTTTTAGTTGATGGAGCAAGTTTCTGGCATAGGTTGCGATATCTATACTTCAGAATGATTAAATCAAATATAATATTTGCAATAATATTAAGATTTATGGATTCTTTCAAGGTATTTGATCAAGTATTTATGCTTACACAAGGTGGACCTGCAGGAGCAACATACTATATCAGTATTCATTTATATAGAATAGGGTTAACGGTATGGGATTTATCAAGAGGTGCTGCATTATCTTTAGTAATATTGATAATAGTTATAATAATGAGTAACATTATAATTAAGGTTATGAGGAGGTGATAGATTATGAGAATGAAGACCATAATAAATATTGTTATTATAGCTATCATAGCATTAATAACGTTATTCCCATTGTATTGGTTAATAATAACATCACTTAAAAGCTATACAGAAATCTATGCCAATCCTCCTTACTTATATCCTCCAAATCCAACACTTCAATACTATATTGAAGCTCTATATAAATTCTATGGTCTGAAATACTTAACAAACTCGTTAGTGATAGCCGTGACTAATGCTGCAATATCTACGTTAGCTAGCCTCCTAGCAGCATACGCCGTTTCACGTTTTAATTTTAGAGGTAAAGATAATCTATTCTTTACATTTGTATCAATGAGGATGGCTCCTCCGGCAATATTCGCTGTAGCATATTACTATATCTTCTGTAGAACCCTTGGATTAAGAGATAATATACTTGCATTGATAATATTATACAACGTATTCAATATACCGATAGCGATATGGCTCTTATTGTCAGCTTTAGAAGCTATACCAAAAGATTTAGACGCTGTTGCACAACTTGAAGGTTTAAGCCATTTCAAGATACTATTCAGAATACATGTCCCAATTATAAAAGGTACTGTTGCGGTTTCCTACTTACTAACATTTCTCAATGCATTCAATGAATACTTGTTTGCATCATTTATAACTAGTACTGAAGCAAGGACTATAACAACAGCTTTACAAGGTATGATAACAGTTGCCGGTGTTTACTGGTCTCAAATGGCTGCCTTAGGAGTATTATCAGCTTTACCAGGCATAATAATAGCTGTAATAGCTAGAAGATACCTAGTAACAGGATTGACTATGGGCATGGTATAAAAGCATAAATTTTTCTAAACCCGATTAATAAAGTTGGTTAAAAAATCATGAAATTAGAGTTACTTCATGTATCTAAATACTATAGAAATATTAAGGCATTAAACAATATTAGCATAGAATTTGAAAGTGGAAAAATCACAACAATCTTTGGTCCTGCAGGATCTGGCAAAACTACGCTACTAAAAATTATTGCAGGTCTAGAAAAGCCTGATAATGGTAAAGTAATATTTGGGGGTAGAGATATAACCTTCTTACCGCCACACCAAAGAGAAGTTGCTTTTGTATTTCAAACTTATGGATTATTCCCACATTTAACGGTTTATGACAATATAGCGTTTCCATTAAAAGTATCTAAGAAATATTCACAATCAGAGATAGATAGAAGAGTAAAGGAAGTAGCTGAAATGTTGAAAATAAGTGATGTCCTTCAAAAATATCCAGCACAGTTGAGTGGTGGTCAAAGGCAGAGAGTAGCTATAGCAAGAGCTTTAGTAAAAGATTCAAAGATTTTATTACTAGATGAACCTTTAACGAATTTGGATTACAAAATAAGAGAATCTATGAGAGGTGAATTAAGGAAGATATTAGCACGTAGCAGTGATAAAGTAGTGATATACACCACACCAGATCCCATTGAAGCTCTATCTATAGGTGATTACGTAGGTATCTTAATTTTCGGAAATTTACTCCAATTTGGAGAAACTATGAGTATATATAATAATCCTCGAAATATTACTGTAGCGCAGTTCTTCTCCTATCCACCCATGAATATGTTTAGCGGATCTCTTTATTACGAAAACGGTTCATGGATACTAAGCATACCTGAGATCAACACCTCCATTAAATTAAGTGAGAAGGTAATTAGATTAGATACAAGTTTCAAAACAAAAAGTGTTGACGTCGTAGTAGGCATAAAACCACGAGACTTAACTCTATACTTCAGCTCTGAAGAATATGAAAAAAGTAAAAGGAATGGATTAATAGCATTGAATGGCATAGTAATAACCAGTGAGGTGTTAGGTTCCGAGACATTAGTACATGTACGTATTAATGAGAAAAGTAGAATAAGTATCCTCATACCTGAACTACGGCCAATAGAGTTAGAGGTTCCTGTGATAGTAGCTTTTAATCCGTTAAACATCTATATTTTTGATAAGAAGAGTGGAGATCTTATGTACAGTCCTTACCAAGAGTTTTAGGGGTGCTCCCTCTAATGGTTGAAGTAAGATTAGAAAATGTAACCCATATATATGTTACTGAAAAGGGATTGAAAACTGTAGCTCTTGATGATGTAAGTATTACATTCCCGAGCGGGAAAATAACCGGTGTTCTTGGTCCTTCTGGTTGTGGAAAGACGACAATGTTGAAGATTATTGCAGGACTTTTGAGACCCACAAAGGGTAAGGTGTATTTTGATGATAAAGATGTAACAGATTTAGATCCACAGAAAAGAAATGTTGCTATGGTTTTCCAATTCCCAGTTGCGTACGACATGAGTGTATATGATAATATAGCATTCCCATTAAGGATACGCGGAGTACCTAAGGATATTATACATAGAAAAGTTATGGAGATTGTCGACATCTTAGGAATAGATCGTAATATATTGAACAAAAATGCTAAAGGTGCAGACCCAGGTCTAAGACAAAAAATAGCTGTTGCTAGAGCCATAGTTCGCGATGCAGATGTTCTTCTGCTTGACGAACCTCTAACAAATCTCGAACCTTTAGTAAGAATTGAATTGAAAACCAAGCTTAAAGAGATTACCCAAAAAATGAAGATTACAACAATATACGTAACACATGATCAAGCAGAAGTGCTAACCTTAGCTGAAAGAATAGCTGTAATGAATATAGGAAAGATAATACAATACGATGAAACAACTAGAGTTTATGAATATCCTATTCACGAATTTGTTGGATATTTCATTGGAAACCCTGGCATGAATTATATTGAGTGTTCGTTAAATGAAGAAAAGTCTGTATTAGAATGCAAAGGTTTTGAATATACACTAAATAGGAATGAAGTTGAAGTATTGGTAAAATATGGTAAAGAGTTCAAGCTAGGAATAAGACCAGAGCACATCATTATAGATGAAAGTAAAAGTGACAAAGGTATTAAAGGAAAGATAAGCTTAGTTGAGCGAATAGGTACAGCATTTCTGTATCATGTAGAAATAGCTAAAGAGACAACAATTATAGCGAAAACATACAAACAGATAGGCTTACGTGAAGGAGATACTATTAGTATAACTTTACCAAAAGATAAAGTAAGAATATTCGATAAGAAAACAGGATATAGAATACTCCCTTAAACACTTTTACTTATTTTAGATCACCAAAGATTTATAACATATATTAATTTTCATAAAGATTTATTATTAAAATCTATAAAAGGATTCTAGGACGAAATTATGTCTATAGAAGGACTATTAGAAGAGCTAAAAAGTATTTCCTTTAAGAAATTATTTGATTTAAGCGGCAAAAAAGCTATCGTTACTGGTGGTGGGGGTGGCATATGTAGTGCTATTGCTTATGGTCTTGCTGAGTTTGGAGCTGATATTGCATTAATAGATATAAATGCTGAAAATCTTGAGAAGGTGAAAAACTTTCTCAAGGAGAGATTCCCAGAAAGAAAGGTGTTAGCCTTTGTAGCTGATGTATGTAGTTATCAAGAAGTATCCAAAGTTGTTGAAGATATAGTTAAAGAATTTAATAGAATAGACATACTAGTAAACTGTCATGGCATAGGTCAGTGGGTTCCAGCCGAGATAATGAGATTAGATGACTGGGATAAAATGATACGTACAAATCTTACATCTGTTTTCATAATGTGTCAAATTGTTGGAAAATACATGATAAAACAGAGATACGGTAAAATAATAAATATAGCGTCTATGTCAGGACATATAGTAAATACACCACAACCTCAAGCACATTACAATACATCTAAAGCTGGGGTAATACATCTAACTAAAAGTTTAGCAGCTGAATGGGCTAAATACAACGTATATGTTAACAGCGTTAGCCCAGGATATACAGTTACACCACTTGTTGAAAAACTACTTAAACAAGAACCTAAATACGCTGAAATATGGAGATCTATGATACCTTTAGGTAGATTCGCGAAACCTTACGATATAGTAGGTGTAGTAATATTTCTAGCATCTGATGCATCAAATTATATCACAGGAGAAGATATTATTGTTGATGGAGGTTACACAATACTATAAAACATGGTATCAGTAAACCTCATACATCATATTAATTTCATATTTTTATCTATGTAAATGTTATAATATATAATATTAGAACCTCAACAAGCGTTTTTATTAAATATAAATAATTGTTTAAATTAAGGTCCTACATTGTATCGGAAACGACTTAAATATATGCCTAAAGTTAGAAAAATTTTTATATTTAAATATTAATACTGAACTACAGGGTATCCATATGTTTGAACCTATAACAACGTTTTCCACATTCTATATTCGTGGTTTTAGAGCTCCTGGGATGTATATACAGGGTAAGGGGGCCTTAAAGTATTTAGGGAGGTTGGTTAAGAGATTTGGTAAGAAAGCCCTGGTTTTATCTGATTCTGATGTTAAGCGTATTGTTGGTGGTGTTATTGAGAAGAGTTTGAAGGACTACGGTATAGATTATATCTACGTTATCTTTAATAGAGAGTGTAGTTGGGAAGAGATTAGGAGGGTTACTAAGATAGCTTTAGAGAATAACGTAGATATGGTTATAGGTGCTGGTGGTGGAAAAACTTTGGATACAGCTAAAGCTGTTGCTATTCCTAACGAGCTTGCAGCTGTTATGGTTCCAACAATAGCTTCTACAGATGCACCAACATCAGCTATCTCTGTCATATACACAGAACCTTACCCTGGGGAATTCTTAGAAGTTCTTAATTATCATAAGAACCCTGATATGGTTGTTGTAGATACAGAGGTTATAGCTGGTGCTCCTCCAAGATTTCTAGCTGCTGGTATGGGTGATGCTGCATCTCATTACTGGGAAATTCGTTCGCTTTTCCAAGCTAATAAACCTGGACATGTATTTCTAGACTATGAGAAGATGAAAGGTGTAGAACCGTTAAAATCGTTTGATCTACCTCTTCACATAGCTAAACTTCTATGGGATATTCTTCAAAAACACGGTGTAGCTGCTATAGAATCTGCAAAACTAAAAATTGTGACACCAAGTCTAGATCTAGTGGTTTACGCAAATACTTTGTTAAGTGGTTTAGCTTTTGAGAATGGTGGAACAGGTTTTGCTCATGCTATAGGTAACGCTATGAGTGTTCTAGAGAAGAAGATGAAGCCTATGCAATACCACGGAGAAATGGTTGCTTTCGGAACACTTGTAGAGATACTTACTGAAGGAATACTTGAGCAAGCAGTTGAATATATAAAATGGGCTCATTCAGTAGGTCTACCAGTTACATTTGAAGAACTTGGGTTAAAAGAAGTAGCAGATGAAGATCTATACAAAGTTGCAGAAAAACTAAAAACAACTACAGAATACATGAGGTTACCATACGAGATAACAGAAGACCAGATCGTAGCATTAATGAAATTAGCTAACGAAATAGGTAAGAAATACGGACAACTATACCCACGTACACCTCTATAAACTCATAAAATCGAGTTTTTAACCCAATAATCTCTACATAGATTAAGCTATATAAAC
>JAJHRF010000011.1 GCA_020832925.1 Desulfurococcaceae archaeon
CTAACAATATTTTGTTTAGGTTTAAACTTAGCTAGATCATCGACAACAAGTTCGTCTATATATCCGTAAACCTTGATAATACTGTTCAAGTCTATATTTTCAGGATTCGTTAATACCATATCTATACACCCCTTATCAATATCGTCGACAAACCCCATAACTATAGGATCTAGAATCTCTGCAATAGGTTGGGTATTCCTAAGTTTACCCATAGCTTCGCCAAGCCCTTTATACACTAGTACATCTCTGAATACTTTTGTATAAACTGTTGTAGAAATAATGATTAGGTCACTCTTGGGAATGAAGATATCTATCTTCTGCTGCATTACATCGACAACCACAGGCTCTGAAAAGACTATTGATAGCGATGCCCCCGTTTCACCACGTAGAGAAATAGCGTAGACACCTCTACGAGAATCACATTCCTTTGCATCGATTTCGAGGCTGTTCAACTCTACACCTAGAATCTTTACCTTCTCTATCTTGAACCGTGTTAATATAGTTAAAAACTCGTTGAATACTCTGTATATGTAGAGATTGCGATTCAGATATACGTAGTTAACGCTACTTCTACTCAATATCTTAGAGTTTGCAAACTCTATATCATTGCTATACCCAGGCAAGACATCTTGGCTGGGGATACATATACTTAAAGCTAAACAGTAGAACAGCTTAAAGTTACCATCATAGGGAACGGGTATCTGGGTAGTGTAGGGTGCAGTATTTAGGAATACATTTTCATTACCCTCTCTCAGAATCCCTTGGGTTACCAGGAAATCCTTAAGTTTAGGTATGAGATAGTCGGTTCGCGATAATCTCTTCATCAACTCGGTAGGGGGCAAGTATCCTCATCCCATATCAGAGGCTACCACTATCCTCATCTAGAGTTTATCGGCATAGGCCAAGCACATCATTTCTCACTATATACTAGGCGCTAGAGAGAATAAAAACTTTGCCATATTAAATAGATACTATGTATAGAGTATTGGAGCATATAGGGATCATTATGGTTAAGTGTAGTAGTACTAGAGATGTACTTAGAACCTACTTCTTGGTGCAACTCTACATAATAGCGATCATGATCTCGATTCTCGGAATTTTCTACATCATCTCTATGGTAAGCATAGAGCCGAGAGCATTGATAATACCTATTCTAGGAGCTATTGCTATAGCTATAGTGTTTATATGGTATAAAATCACGATTAGATTACTGCGTTCTCAACTTAGTAAATTGAAGCAGTATTCATGTTTGTGTTAAACGTTTATTTGTTTAGCTCTCTAGCTTAGTTTCCGATACGGGTATCGCAGGGTTTAGATCATGAACTTAAACAAGTACTTTGTAGAATTAGCTGAGAAATGGAGCAGAATACTACTTGAAAACCGTGTTTATGAAGCTGATCTTGATCCTAGCAAACCTAAGTTCTACATAACAGCTGCTTTTATGTACCCTAACGGCCCTATACATATAGGTCATGGGCGTACATACCTTATAGCTGATATTATCGCAAGATTTAAGCGTATTATGGGCTACAACGTCCTTTTCCCTATGGGATTCCACTACACAGGAACACCTATAATTGCTATGGCTGAAGCTATAGCTGAAAACGATAAAGAGCTGATAGAGCTTTTCACAACTGTATACAGAGTCCCTCCAGAGATAATAGATAAGATGAGAGATCCCCTCTTCATGGCTAAGTACTTCCACGAGATATCTAAGGATGTTATGAATCTCTACGGGCTTTCGATAGATTGGAGAAGAGAGTTCACAACTATAGATCCAGAATTCAGATCGTTTATAC
Source organism: Desulfurococcaceae archaeon (assembly GCA_020832925.1). Classification (GTDB taxonomy): domain Archaea; phylum Thermoproteota; class Thermoprotei_A; order Sulfolobales; family Ignisphaeraceae; genus Ignisphaera. The sequence continues at coordinate 1,800 of JAJHRF010000011.1, forward strand.
ATTGGCAATTCGAGAAACTACACGAAAAAGGCTATATAGAGATAGGAACCCACCCAGTAGGATGGTGTCCTAAACACGAGATGCCTGTGGGTATGCATGACACTAAAGGCGATGTAGAGCCTGAGGTAGGGGAATTCATAGCAATACTCTTCAGAGACGATAAAGGAGTTGCTTATCCAACAGCAACGCTAAGACCTGAAACAATATTCGGCGTAACCAATGTGTGGATCAATCCGTTAGCTGACTACGTTAAGATAAAGTTGGATACTGGAGATATATGGGTAGTAGGGGCGAGAGCTACTGAAAGACTCAGGTATCAGATCAGCTTTACAGTTCTAGAACATGTAAAAGGTGAAGATATCCTAGGCAGATTTGTTGTAAACCCGATAACAGGAGAAAAGATACCAATCTTACCAGCAACTTTCGTTGACGATTCGTTTGCAACAGGAGTTGTTATGAGTGTGCCTGCTCATGCTCCTTACGATGCGATTGCTTTAGAAGAGCTGAAGAAAGATCCGAGGTATAGCGTTATCCTAAAACATATCTCGCCACGCGTAATTATCGAGATAAACGGGGAAAAAATAGCTAATGCTTATGAAGCTCTAAAGAAGTTCGATGTAATATCGCAAAACGAGAAAGAAAAGCTTGATGAGGCTACAAGGTATGTCTATTCGTTAGAGCTTCGTATAGGAGTTATGGCTAGAGATCTACACGTAGAAGTACCTCTCATAGGCGATGCTAAGAAGTTTGTTGAAGAGAATATAAGTGGGAAGGGTGTTGAAGAAGCGAGAGAAAAAATTAAGAACTACTTGTTGAATCAGAAGATGGGTTTCGTAGTCTATGAGTTGCTGAATAAACCTGTGTACTGTAGATGTGGTACTGAGGTTGTTGTTAAGCTTCTAAGAAACCAGTGGTTCATAAACTACGGAGATGTAGAGTGGAAGAAGAAGACTAGAGAGGCTCTGGCTAAGATGATAATAATACCAGAAGAATCTAGACCTCAATTTGAAGCAACTATCGATTGGCTTAAAAGAAGAGCGTGCGCGCGGACAAGAGGTCTAGGTGTACCACTGCCTTGGGAAAGTGGGTGGATTATAGAGAGTTTAAGTGATTCAACTATATACATGGCGTTCTACACCGTTATACACAAGATAAGGAGGTATGGTGTCCCTGTAGAGAAGCTCGGTAAAGAGTTCTGGGACTATGTGATGCTCGGTATAGGCTCGGCTGAAGCTGTTTCTAGAAAACTAGGTATACCTGTAGAGGTGGTAGAAGATATTAAGAAAGAGTTCTGGTATTGGTACCCGCTAGACTTTAGGGTTAGCGGGAAAGATTTGATACCTAACCACTTAACGTTCTTCATCTTCAACCACGTCGCTATATTCCCAGAATCTCTACATCCTAAAGGTATTATAGCAAACGGCTGGGTTCTAGTAAAACAGCAGAAGATGAGTAAATCAGCACGAAATATAATACCTTTAAGAAACATTATTGAGGAATACGGATCAGATATCGTTAGGCTTCTCATAGCTCTAGGAGCGGAAGTATATCAGGATGAAAATATAGACTACGACGTGATGGAGAAACTATGTAAACATGAATACCCACAGATACTGATATCAATCCACGACATGATTATTAAGCTATTCAGTGAAAGAGATAGACTTAGAGATGAATTAACAGCGATAGATAGATTGTTCTGGAACGAGTTCTTGTACAAGGTTAGGAAGGTGATAGACTTGCTGAACAACGTTAAGATAAGAGAAGCTGGTATAACGATTTTCTACGATATTAAGAAGCTCGTTAACGAATATGTAGACCTCGTAAAAATACCTAGCAAGATCATAATTGAGATGTTCAAGATATGGATACCATTGATAAGCATCTACACCCCATTCATAGCTGAAGAAATGTGGAGCAAAACTTTTAAAGAAGGATTCGTATCGAAGTATGTGATCAAGGTATTACCCGAAATAGATCTTGAAGCTGTTCTAGCATTTAGGTACGCAGAATCCTTGCTAGAATCTATACAGAATATCTTGAGAGCTACAAAGAGAACAACTATAAACAATGTAACGCTATATATTGCATCTAAAGATCTGCAAAAGCTTATGCGAAAAGTCATAGCGATGTATAGACAAGGTATGAAGCTGGGAGATATAATCACATCGTTAGCAGAACAGCTAGGCCTTAGTAAGAAAGAACTGGCCCAAATAGTGCGACAACTACACGAAGTTGCAACAAGTACACCAGGGGAATTAGTTAATCTATATTCTCAACTACTTAATGTAGACGAATTGAACATAGCTAAACTAGCAGCTGAATACTTATCGAAAACATTGGGTGTAAAGATAGATGTTTATAGCACTGAAGACCCTGCTGTACCAGATAAAGGTGGTAAGAAGAAGGCTGCTCTACCTTTAAGACCAGGTATTTTCATAGAGTAAAACTTTAATAACCTCATCTATAGCACTACTCCAGAAACACTTATTTTATCTCTTATTGTAGTACAGTATTCCGTGATAGAGAGGTAGACATGAAATGAACCAGGTTAAACAAAGAGTAAGAGTTGTAACCGTAAGAAAGATAACAGGTAAGAAGAGTATCAAAGACAAGGTGTATACTTACGAGTACTACACATTATCATTGAATCTATATGTACCTAAAGATGTTGTTGAGAGATATGGATCAGAATTCGTTATAATTAAAGACGAGGAAAAGAACATCATAACTATTATTCCTAAGAAGATAGCGGAAGAACAGGGAATCAAGGTAGAATAACTTTTTCTTGACGATGGCTAACCTAAAAAACTTTTTATTTCTAGTTACAGTTCTCCAAACTTGAAGAACTATGGAGCCGAAGATGTATATATTGAGTGCAGACGATATTAGGAAAGGTCTTGCAACAGATATATACTTCATACGTAGTCGTGAAATCCTCGAAAAGAAAGGTCTTTGTAATACGTTGGTGAGATACGAAATACATACCTACGGTCTTCCTAGAGGATATAAATGGGCTGTATACACAGGTCTAGAAGAAGTATTGTACATGTTGAAAGGTACGAATGTAACGCTTTACTCTTTACCCGAAGGTACGCTATTTAGAGATCTCTATCCTCTAGCCATTGTTGAAGGAAAGATCTGCGATATAATTGAGCTTGAAACAGCTATACTAGGTATACTGAGGTTCTATACAAGCGTATCAACCAAAGCCGCTAGGATAAAGAAAGCTGCAGGAGATAAACAGGTGATATTCTTCGGTCTAAGAGTTCAACACCCTGCAATAGCTCCAGCACTAGATAGAGCAGCATATATAGGTGGTTGCGATGGAGTTTCAGGAGCTTTTAACGAGAAGACCATAGGGGTAAAGCCTAAAGGCACAATGCCTCACGCCCTAATAATAGTTTTTAGAGATCCTGTAGCTGCGTGGAAAGCTTTCGACGAGGTAATGCCCCCTGATGTACCTAGAATCGCTCTTGTAGATACATTCTACGATGAGAGAGTTGAGAGCTTAATGGCTGCTCAAACCCTTAGCGATAAACTATGGGGTGTAAGACTCGATACTCCTAGAAGTCGTAGAGGCGATATTAAATTGATAGCAGAGGAAGTTAAATGGACACTGAAGCTCTACGGCTATGAAAACGTTAAGATAGTGATCAGCGGGGGTGTGGATGAGGAACAGATAGCGAACCTGAGAGATGTGGCGGATGTCTTCGGCGTAGGCACTTCAATAGCTTTTCCACCATCTATAGACATAAGCATGGACATTGTTGAGATTTTCGATGAGAGAGAAAATAGGTGGATACCTATAACGAAGAGAGGTAAACTTCCAGGATCGAAACAACTCTACAGATGTATCCCTATAGTTGAAGATTATATAGATACCCCGAACAAGAGTATTCTATGTAAAGATGGTAGAGAAGCTGTCCCTATGCTAGACAAAGTTTTAGATAGAGGCATGATAACTATAGATATACCCAAGGTTGACGAGATAAGGAAGTACGTTCTAGATCAGCTTAAATATGTCGAGCTATAGAGGGAACTTCTGCTGAACTTTATACCCAGCTAAAGTTATTAATAAGCTAAGTAGTGAAGTTATAGTATTGGAGAGTACTACATGAAGATTGTAACAGTAAAACTCGACAACGAGATATACGAAGAACTTCTTAAGAAAGCTAAAGAAGAAGGTTTTCTAACTGTTTCAGAGTATATCTACTCGCTGATTCTGAGAACTATAGAGAGAAGCGGAAAAGAGGTGAAGGAGGGAGGGGAAGAGCCCAAGAAAACAGTTCCAGTTGAACGTTTGCTAACAATAGTCGAGAGGAAAGTTCTAGATACTATAAACCCGTTTACCCAGAAGATCGACGATATTAGCAGAAAAATAGCGTTCATTATAGAGAGGTTAGAGACTCTAGAGGAGAAAGTGAACAGTGTAGAGGAGAAGGTAAAGAGTTTAGAGAAAACATCTGAAGAAGTTCAACCAAAGGAAGCTATAACTAAAAAACCTAGGAAGACAGCTATAGATATACTGAAGGAGCAGAAGGTGATATTTGAAAGAGATATAGCTAGCAAGATTAGGGATAGAGATACATTTTTCTCGAAACTTCAACGCGAAGGAGCTATAGTTGTTGAAGGTAAAGATGAGAGATTCGCTGTAGATCCACAATTCTGGCAACAACTACTTGAAAAACTGAATAACATTAGGACAAACAACGACGAAGAGCTGAAGAAGATGTTAGATCCTCTCGAATATAAAGTTGTTCAAAAGTTGAGGGAATCAGCATTACTCGTATTTGATAGCAGTTCTAGAACATGGAGTTTAGTTTTGTAAAGCTGTAGATATAAAGTTAATACTTAATGCTAAAACTTTAAAACAATTGACTAAATAAGCTTTAAATTTAGACCATAAATAACAGTATCAAAACTCTGAGGTGCCAATGTAATGAGGTTTGTCTCTGTATGCGAACCATTTATTGAGAAAGTTGAGAGAGCTATAGCTAGGATAGTTGATGAAGCTGTTTCAGCTGACAAAAGCAGAGTCTATATCAATACAGTCTCGGAGGTTAAGTCCTTTATCAAGAATTTTAAAGGTTTTCTGAATACACTTAAATTAGTTGAAGAACATTTCCCTGATCTAAAAGTTGGGAGACCTTGTTTTAGATGGGTATATGTTGAAGATGTTAACAACATTGCATTAACAAGACTAGAACATGGTCTATCAATGATTTTCACCGGTGATTACCTTAGAATAACATACAACGATAGATCTTTAACTTTATACGGAATACCTAGAATAGGTATTAAAGTTAATGAGTATACTGATGAGATATCGTTAGAAGATGAAGAAAATGTTGTAACGAAACGAAGTCTGATAGTCGACGTCATTAACATTATAAGGAGTGAACTTGAGAAATCTATTGAAAACTTGAACCTTTGTATCAAGTATGTAAAACTTAAAGCTTAAGAATAGCTTTCAGACGGGGATTCTCACATCATGTTCTAGCTCAGTCTAGAGGCTAGGCTTCATCACGTAATGTAATTTAGCCTGAGTACTTTATAAATCTAGTTCATATATAGCACAGGTTAAGGTTGAGATGTATAACCCAAATCTTACGATGCTGTACCCTCTTCATCTCGGAATCCTTCTCGAAGTATAGCTAGGGTACTACTTAGGAATAGAATCCCTATTATAAAGGATAGCAGTGATTGAATATACTTCTCCATGTATATGAATAGCGCCGCTATAGACATGAATAATATTGAAGATATTGCAAATATATATAGCAAATGTTTTGCGATACTAAGCTTAACCATTTTATCATCCTACAAATTACTTGTTACTACATTAATAACATGGGTAGGGAATTTAGGTCTTAAAAATCTATTGCGACGCCATGAATACTGTCAGGAAGTTATGATTATACTTAGCATTAGTACTTGGATAAAGAATAAAGTAACTGCAAGGTGTCCCCATATGAACTCTATTCTATTCCTGAAAAGCCTTAGAATAAAGATTGAAGCCAAAGGTATCACGATGTAGTACTTAATGTATGGCAGTACGAAGAGTATACATATTGCTCCCACCAGGAGAGCTACTGTATACAGCACTCTTCGTAACGAATCTAATTCTGTAATGAGTAGAAATTTTAAAGGGCTTGAAAGCGACGATAAAGATGGCGAGATGGTTAAGCTTATAGCTAGGTACGAACAGAATATGAATATTGTTTTCGCTGTCCACGGGTCTAGAGGTAACGCTAAAAATTTCTGTGCAGCTAAACCTATTACAATACCTGAAACAACATATGCTAAGGGTTGGATAAACGGTGAAATAACGTACTTTAAACCTAATTTCTTCACTATACTTTTCTGTAGAACGATGTAGATAGGGTATCTTAGGGGTAGAGCTAGTGCTAGGTAATAACATTCGCTACAGTTTAGTATGGATGCTACAATAATCGATGATAAGACTACTGGGGGTAGCAGATCTGCACCTTTGATTATATCCACTATGAACATAACCACGACCGCTAATGTTAGAAAGAATGAGATGTTCATCTTGATCCACCTCTAGGCGTAATTATTTTTAAATCGTCGTTCGAAATTTCTGTACCTAAGCCTGAGCTCTCAACAATTGATGATATGATCTTTAGCAACAGTCTCAAGTTCTGTTCACTCATAAGCGATTCATAGTTGAACCTAGGTATAGCTATCACGAGTTTACTTATGAATACTTCCAACAGAGACTCTAGATCCTCTAGCGTATAGTCTATAGCTATTGTTATAGGATTGGTTATCAATATCACGGCGTCGTAGAACTCGTATGTTCTATCTAGGTGTTTAACACTATCGATGAAAACAGATATAGGTGATGAACACCCTTCTCCTGCCGGTAATACAGACATAAGGTTATAGATAGCCCCCATAACATCTCTTTCAGCATTTCTAACCACTTTAGGTACTAATCCGCTACATAAAGCTATATCTACTACACATCTATTCTTAACCAGGTACTCTATCAACGATCTAGCATACCGGAGCTGTATCTGAGCTAAGGTATTAGGTGGGGACCCTATATCCCACATATATTTCCTGAGATCTATCAGGACAAGTATTTTAGCTATAGATTCACCGTAATCTTCTCGAACTACAAGCTTACCTGTTCTCGCATATGCTTTCCAGAGTATTTTCCTAGCATCATCAGATGGAGTATAATCGCGGATATTAGCTAAATCATATGCACCCCCAATAGATTTACCCTTGATCGCTAACCCAATTAATCGTTGAAGACTTTGAAGACTGATAGAGAGCCTTGCAGAAAGAGGTAGAACTACTAACGACTCCCTATAGTCAACCATAACCTTTTCACTAAAGTAACCTAGTGTATCGTAGAAAACCATAACGAGGCTCTGAATATCGTGAACTCCGGGAACTAGCGGCTGAATTTTGTAGCTAATCTCTATACCTTTCTTAGGGGGGATAACTATATTGAAGATAGGTTTAGAAGGTTTAGACGATAAGAACTTTGGTAAGATATCGATAAGTGTAACCTTCGGTAATGGTGAGCCACAGTTATTCTCTATCACTATCCTCTGCTCAACTTCTCCCAACTCTTCAACGAACTTCCGATCTAGGAACCTACGTACACGTACCTTCTCTATACATCTACGTATATCAGCAAATGTTCTGTACTCGTAGTAGAAAAGAAGTATAAGTGCTACTGAAATCGATAAAGTGATAGGGTTTTGATATGCTAACGAATAGATGAGGATAACCATAGCTGAAACTATATGCGCAAGACCTGCTATGGTGATTGTCAAGGCGTTTCCACCTTTTCTAGAATATCGTTGATAATATCGTACGGTGTTACCCCAGATATCCTAGCTTCACTACGAAGTATTATCCTGTGAGCTAAAGCTGTGTAGGCAACATACTTTACATCGTCTGGCGTCACGTAGTCCCTGCCCTTCATGAACGCTATGGATTTCGATAAAAGGTATAAAGCTATAGCACCTCTAGGCGATGCACCTAGCTTAACAAGAGGGTGTCTACGTGATGCCTCCACTATCAAAGCGATATATTTCTTTATATTCGCGTCAACATATATTTTCTTCACAATCTCGATGATGTTGAGAACCTCTGTTAAACTTAAGATATGCTGAAGTGTCTCTGATTCAACTATATCGTAATATCTATCCAAAATCGTCACTGTTTCTTCAGCTGTTGGATAGTCTACAACAACCTTAGATAAGAATCTGTCAACTTGTGCTTCTGATAACGGAAAAGTTCCTTCAACTTCTATAGGATTCATAGTGGCTATCACTAGAAAAGGTCTAGGTAGTTTATATGTAACACCTTCTACTGTTACCTGTCTCTCCTGCATCGCTTCCAAAAGCGCACTCTGAGTCTTGGGCGGAGCTCTATTGATCTCATCAACAAAGAGTATATTCGTGAATATAGGGCCTCTCCTGAAAACAAATTGCCCTAGCTTTGTATCGTAAATCTGCACACCTATGATGTCAGAAGGTAGAAGATCTGGTGTTGCTTGAACTCTCTTAAAGTCTAGACCTAGTACTGATGCTATAGTTTTGGCCATAAGGGTTTTCGCTACACCTGGAATACCTTCAAGAAGAACGTGCCCTTCTGCGAATAGTGTTGCTAACACAAGCTCTATCTCTTTCCTCTTCCCTACAATCTTCTTCTGAACACCTTCTATAGCTTTGTTCAGCAAGTCTGTATAGATCCTTATCTCATCCTGTAGATCCTCTCTTCGAAAGTCTTTCTCCACACTTCTACACCTTGTACGACTCTGTCCTTGAGAACAAGGTATATATGTTCATAAGATTTCGAAGACTTAATAAACTCGAGTTCGTGTTTACGTGGATACCCATACCTAGACATAGTGTAGACAGCTGATAAGAACGATGTTATCAAGATAACCAAAGCTCTTATCTCGAGAGGCTGATCTAATGCGTATTTCAGCAAGTTCGTGAATATAGATAAGACTGCAGAGATATAGCGGAGGATTACGTACGAGAATTCTTGGCTGTAAACCCTAGCACCTTCAAATATTATTAAATGCCTCCATTCTGTGAGCATATCTATGAACGCCATGTTTGCTCTATACCATTGTGAAGCCTTTATCGCGATCTCATTTATAATTAGACTTGAATCCCCTACAACGATTATCTTCCCATTGCCGTAATTAAGAGAAACTGCTATTGGTACGTATCCGTATCTACATAAAACCGTTGAATTCGTTGAAGGCTTTACCTCTCGAAAGACGTTCAAATATATTACAAGCTTTGTATTGTTTAACTCACATATAGTTGAAGCTTTTGCACTAATCATTGTACCAAGATCGAACCCGAAATACTTTAGAAGACTTAGACTTCCATTGTACTCATCTAGAACTATGACCATGCCTCCTCTCCTCACCCACTCTACAACATATTTAACATCAGTTAAATCTTTATCAGGTCCTACAATGAGTAATGCATACATAGAAGATTTAGCATAGTAACTTAATTCAGAGAAGCTGTAGATTATATCTACACCTTTACTGAAAACAGTGTCGAGGAAATACCTACTTAAACCACCTGAAGCTTCATTAAATACTGACGGTGGATCATACTCTAGAACAGTGTATATAGGGATAGATGAAAGAGCTATTAATACCAGTGCTAGTGTAGCTATGAGGACGATATACGTTTTACTGGTTCTCACTAAGATACTTCTTCACCTCATTAACTATATCCACAGCATCAAGCCTTAACTTCATCCCGTAAACAACATCCTCGTATATTTCTGCGAATAAGCTCATTATTCTAGCTGATGAGAGTTTTAAAGCTGTTTCTCTAGGTGTACAATACCTGCCGCAGAACCTATCCCTGATATTCACAAATAGTTCTCTTAACATCTTTGCAAGACCTTCATATACATAGCCATACGTAAACAAATCTATACCAGAACCTCTATCTCTGTAAATAGATATATATGGTGAAGAGCCTGGTACTCGTGATCTGAAGTATAATAGCATTATATATATTATCAAGATAGAGAAGAGAATTATGAAGGCATAGAGAATTATGTAGACATAACTCGTATTAGGTTGTTGAGGATAAGTAGTGATATTATACTCCATTATCTCGCTTAATTGTTGAGAAGGTAGGGAGATATTGACATTTCTATATCCGAGAGATATATTAACGTTCTCTACATCTGTTATAAATATAGGCAGATACCTATACACGTAAACTCACACAAAATTGATCGTAATTTAGAGGATTAAATATCTTATCATTGCTTCTACAAGCTTTAGCTTCTGAAGGTAGACAAAATTCGTTAAAGATAAGTAAAGTGATGTTGAATATTCATTTACAGGTTCTCCTCAAGACATGTAGAACCATAATCGCAATAAAGCCCTACATTGCAAGTATTTTAATACTTTTGTGATGATCTACAACGTAGTCTGGAAATATGCTGAGGAACAGGCTTTGCCGATTTTCGTTCAGCTACTTGTTCTATAGTAACTTAGATACACTATTTATCGCTATCTTATCTACAACTTTGGGTATTATCTATCTTTAACTTTAGACGTTAGTACACCTCTATTCTACTTTGTAAAATCAATAACTACAGCTATCCCTAGCAAAGAGTTTGACTTGATAATCGTTGATTTAGTTGGGTATCACATGTTTTATCTTAAGGATATATCTACGCTATACCTGATGTTTATTCAGATTTGCTAAACTATTATTGAGCAACGATGAGAGTTCATCTAAACTTAGTTTTGAGTATTTTGATGCATAGTCTATTAACCATCTGAATCCATTATTGCTATAGATCGTATCTATGAAATTCTTCATAATCCATGCATTGACTATAGCTCTCCCTTTAAATGTTTTGAGAAGATCTTTTAGTTTATCAATATAGGGAAATCTTGTTCTGTATAGTGATTCCTCGAGTATTCTGAAGTCTTCTTCAGCCAAATCTTTACGTCCGAACTTCGCTTTCCCATTACCAACATATCTCTCACCTAAACCTGGTATCATTACCTTACCATAAGCGGCTTTTGTTCTCCATGACGAGGAGTCTAGAGAATTCGTACCGAGAATAGTTAAAGCTTTATATATAGCTGGCGCTCCTCCAATACCGAGAGCGTGAATCCATTTATTAAAAGCCTTTCTCACTATAGCTAATCCGAGTAGCGGTAAAGTTCTACTACCTTTACCCATACGCGCCATTGATGGGGGAACAGCCCCTCCATAAGCTATCATGTCTACACCATAGGATTTATATATATCTATCGCGTTAAGGAGTATGCTACTTTCATAACAGTGTACCACAGGTATTATTTTCTTATCCTCTAACTTTTCATACATAAGCTCGAAGTTCTTTATATTATGTTCTACAAGTTCTTTAGAAGCTGAGCAAAGTTCTCGGGGTGGTATATCGAGAGAAACGAATATATCGCCATCTATTGCGCGGTAACGGTTGATTATCTCAACTATATCTATATTAATCTTCTTAATCATTATCTGATACCCTCCAGAATCAACCCAAACTCTTCTAACGCTAGGTCTTGACCATCTCCACCTGATGTTGTTAACCATCACCTCAATATCTGGTATAAACTCCCATATCTTTATCATGGTGTCAGGAAGTCCGAAAACAACGCTAGGTTTCAAAGTCTTTACACACCAAATCTATGACTTTATCGATAATAGAGATGTTTTAAGGTATTACACTTATTCACTGTAGCTGAATCTATCGGTTGATATGTAATTAGTTTTTAACTAACTATAAACAGTTTTGGTAATCTCTATTATTTATTAAGTTTTGTAAAATAATTATTTTCAGTACCTATGAAGGATTCCTCTGTTCATTCGTAAAGCTGATCTCGAAAGAATGAGTCTAGGATTGAGAAGAAGTATAGATGGATATAGAGTATAGGTTGCTTTAAGACTCTTCGCAATTAATGTGAAGTCGGAGAGCAGATGACTAGGAGGTGTAGAAGATAATTGGAGTTGCTCACAGCTAGTTAAAACTTAGCACCAAACGAACCCTACCTCTAGTAGATACTTCTACAGTCTTGGATATTCTATACATCAACAGGATTAGGAGAACAGAGATACAAAGCTCTAACACCTTGAGAAGTTTAGCCTTAGCAAAAAGAGCTATATACTTAATTTTCATGATAGGTAACGTTAAATACTACTGCTTTACCTACACTTCGTAGAGCTGGTGTTCACTAGATGAGTAGTAAACCATTAGTTGTAGCTAATTATGATAGAGATCGTAATGTTGTTCTAGTTGGTAAGAAGGAGGTAAAGATTGGGGGAAGCATACCTGGTTTAAGGGATGGTGAAAAACTTGTACGGCACACATCTTCCCTATGTCCGTACTGTTTCAGGATTCTTCCAGCTATCGTTATCGAAAGAAATGGTTCTTTGTATATCAGGAGGGTATGCCCTGAACATGGAGAGGTCGAGGAGATATATTACTCTGATTCTGAGCTTCTAAAACGATTTGAGAAGTACTCGTTCGAGGGTAAAGGTCCTAGATATGTCTATACAGCGAGTACAGCTCCTTGTCCTCTTAACTGCGGTCTCTGTTCAATGCATAGAACTCATACAGCTCTCCTCAATATTGATGTAACTAATAGATGTGATCTAAGTTGCTGGTACTGCTTTTACTATGCTGAACGAGCAGGCTATGTCTATGAACCTACACTCGAAGATATTAAGAACATGATCGAGTCCTTAAAGAAACAAAAGGATATAGTACTAGCTGTCCAGATCACCGGTGGCGAACCTACTGTACGTGAAGACTTGGTAGAGATAGTTAAGCTTCTACGAAGTCTTGGTGTTAGACATATCCAGCTTAATACCCATGGAATAAAGTTTGCAAAGCTTTACCTAGAAGATAGAGAGAAAGCTATTGAGTATACGAGAAGTCTTAGAGAAGCTGGTGTAAACACTGTTTACCTTAGTTTCGACGGAGTGACACCTCAAACAAATCCTAAGAATCACTGGGAAGCACCATACACACTCCAAGCTTTTAGAGAAGGTGGGATGACTAGCGTAGTTTTTGTACCAACAGTAATTAGAGGAGTTAACGATCATGAACTAAGCGATATCTTGAAAGTCGCGGCACATAACATGGATATCGTACGAGGTGTTAACTTCCAGCCTGTTAGCCTTGTGGGGATGATGAGAAAGTATGAGAGAGATAAGTATAGGATCACGATACCTGACATCATTAAAGCTCTCGAGGATCAGACAAACGGTGAAATTGATAGAAACTCCTGGTTCCCTGTAGGTGCAGCAGTACCTATAGCTAGATTCTTGGAGCTTCTAAGCCCATCGAAGAGGGCTGAATTTACTACCCACCCAGCTTGCGGTGCTGCTACATATCTATATGTTGAAAAGGTTGGCAATGACTACAGATTTATACCTGTAACCAAGTTTATTAAAGCTGAAGAGCTATTAGACTACTTAGAGAAGAAAGTAGAGTCTTTAGCAGATAAACCTAGATATATAGCTAAACTCAATGCATACACATCAATTCTAAACATCTTGAACAAGTTTATTCTATGGCATAAAGTTCCTAAGGATATAAAAAGCGAGTTGAGATCGATACTTCTAGACATATTCTTTAAGAGAGATTATAGTGCTTTAGGCAGATTCCACTATAAGTTCTTATTTGTAGGAATGATGCATTTTATGGATGAGTGGAACTACGATGTAGCGAGAGTCATGAGATGTGCTGTTCATTACGCTCTTCCTGATGGAAGGATAATACCGTTCTGCGCTTTCAATATACTTAACGAAATCTATAGAGATACCCCGCATAAAACCTTCGGTGTACCTCTAGACGAGTATGTAAAGAAACATAGCGAGAAGACTCTTACTGAAATTAAATACGTTAGGAGTAGAGATCTTATTGATAAAATGGCTAGAGGAGAACCATACATCAGAACTTACGCACCTATCATCAACAAAATCACTAGAAGCCCTAGCTAGTTGTTAAAAATCATTATGAAGTTATGTAGGGTACAACATTTATTAGGTATGAAAACGCTTGACTTAGCGTTAGGTGTGAAAACTAGTGAGCCATCACATTGAAGGAGTAAAGGTTTACAGCTTTACACCTATCAAAGCACCGGGGTACAAAGTATACGCGGTAGAGAATATAACGGTAGTACCTAACACAAAAGTTCTACCGGTATTATCTAGAATCGTTAAGTATTTTAGGTATCCATTAGAAACAAACATAAGGTTAAAGATCAAGAGCTCGCAATTATTGAAGATAAGTCCAGAGAAGTTGGCGTACCTAGTTTACTTGTTATCAGATATCGTTGTACCTCTATATCTAAGTAGGTATGAAAGCCATTCGCAAGTACTGATCGCTTTTCTTGAGAATCTGAAAGATGGGGGTACTATAGTTCATTGCGTAGCCTTGATAACGAAGAAAGATGTTAAAGTTTTTAGTAGAAGACCTACGATATTCATAGCCATAGTTAGAAATCCTGATCAAGAATCTGAAGTACTACAAGTAAGTAATCTCTATAAAATATCGTGGCTCTACTTGTCACAGATTCTCAAAGTGAATAAGAACATAGATATACCCTACATACCTTTGAGAACATATACTGTTCTCATCTTATTCGAAAGTAAAACCGAGGATGATAAGTACATAGAGGTTACGGTACCTGAGCTACATGAATCAGTAAGAGTGAAAATACCTATAAAACCAGCTGAATGGACTTTAGAAGATCTTCCGCCAAAGTTGAGAGGGGATCTCGAGACAATAGTTATAAAGCCTATAGCGTCTGGGGCATCTTACGCTCCACGAGGTATACTGATAACAGGTCCTCCAGGTGTAGGTAAGAGTGTTACGGCAGAGGTTATTGCTTCAGCTTTAAAACTTAAGATAATAGAGCTTAGACCTAGTCTGTACAGATCTATGTGGTACGGATTAACTGAGAAGATACTTGAGAACGTTCTTAAGGCTATTAAAACTCGTAGAAACGCCTTGGTATTGATGGATGACGCGGATTTCTTGGTGGGGAGGCATGTATCTATTCATGAAACACATGTTAGTGAAGTAACTATACTTCTAAGGTATCTACAGGAACAGTTTAGACCTTTAACAATATTAACAACAAATGCTCCAGAGCTTCTCGATTCAGCATTGATTAGACCTGGAAGAATAGATGTAGTGATAGTAATGGGCTACCCAGATAAAGAGTTCAGGAAACAGATAGCTATGAGAAGTGCTAAAAAGTACGGCTTGACGTTATCCCCAGAGCTTTTAGACACAATTGCTAGTATCACCCGCTGGTTTACTAATGCGGAGATAGATGCTCTTCTAAGGCTTGCAGCTAGCAAAGGTGAAGGAAAGATAACTGAAGAAGCATTGCTGTGGGCTAGAAGTAGGTTTAACATAAATGAACAGCTACGAGCATCTATCCAGAATCAGTTGAGATGGTTTGGAGAACAATACCAAGGTATAATAGTGAAGTACGTAGTAAATGATAGCGAGATAATTTGATATCATACACATTAAACTTATTCTGCTGAACACATATTCTTTAGATCTTGCCTAAATCTCTCTATCTTATCGAAAACATCTTCAACAATACGCTTCTTCGCTAAATCTATACCTATACTGTTAAGCACCTTATAGACTAAAGGTATCTCTAGTGGTGCTCCAGCTGCTCTAGGGTGACCACCACCGTTGAATAGCTTCGCTATCTCCCTTACATTACACCTCCTAGATCTAAAACTTAAACTTCTCAAGGATTCATGAACAACTATAGCTATATCACATATACTTAGCATAGCATTGCCTATAATACTTGTTGAAGGGATTGACCTCTTTTTGAAATAAATACATACCTTCATACTGTCTACAACTTTCTGAATGATCTCGTTCCTCATCTCCGATAAAACCTTGAGCTCCTCATCTACATACCTAGATACATCCTCTTCAATAGTCGATACTATATCTTCTACAACTCCTTCTAAAAAAGCCTTTATAGTGTTGAACACCTTAATACGCCAACTACCGGAATTACCGAGGTCTGTGTATCTAAATAAGAACGTTGATTCATATCTGTTGAACCTCCATAGATCTGCATCACAAACAATATCGATCAGTTGTTTAACCTTATTCTGATCCTCTATACAGACGTTCTTAGCTACAACACCTGTAGCACAAGTTGATCTATCGATATTCAGATACACTCCTTTCTCCCTTAGGACGTTAACCCATTCCTGATCCCATACATGGTGATCATACCACTCTATATGTACACCGCTTAGATCTATATCCTTAAGCTCGTTATATGCATCATTATTCAGCCCTACATCAATTATAACAAAATGTCTTCCTAGCTTATAGTACCTCCTCAAAATCTTAAGAAGGTTGCTAGGCTCGATAAAAACAAGTTTTAGCTTATCTTCAGTAAGTTTTCTGCAGTACATGTATAACGAAGCTCCCGCAATACCATCGAGATCTCTATGCGTTACCACGATATACTTCATATGATGCCCCTACGAAAAAGATGACTCTACTTACTGCAGTAAGCTTCAATACATTCTCTGATAGACTCTATAATAATGTTTATATCTTCGTCAGTAAGCTTGGGGTGTACAGGTATACTTAGTTCTACAGAGGATAGGTATGAAGCGTTAGCACAGCATTCTTCGTATCCTAGAGATTTGAATAACGGTTGTTTATGTAGAGGTAATGGATAATGAATTCCTACCTCGATTCCTTTACTAGTTAAACAGTTGTATAGAGAGTCTCTACATATTGAGTCAACGATTTTTAGTGCATAGATATGGTAAACATGTTTAGCCCATGGTTTTTCAACAGGTGTTTTAATGTAGTCAACGTTCTTCAGTAATTCATTGTATTTATATGCAACAGATCTCCTCATAGAATTCAGTTTATCGAGTTTCTTAAGCTGAATTCTACCTAGAGCAGCTTGAATTGATGTCATCCTATAGTTCCCCCCGAGCTCTGCGTGTACATATCTAGCGATTTGACCGTGATTTCGTAGAAGCTTCACCTTCTCTATAACCTCTTTCTTATCGGATACAACCATACCTCCTTCACCTGTAGTCATATTCTTCGTCGCATAGAAGCTAAATACTGCTGCATCACTAAAACTCCCTACCTTCCTACCGTAGGCCTCCGCTCCGTGAGCTTGAGCCGCGTCTTCTATCAAAATAAGCTTCCTATCTTCTGCTATCTCTTTCAACACCTTCATATCTGCCGGATGACCAAAGAGGTGAACCACCATAACTGCTTTAACCTTGTCGTCGATTTTACTAAGCAGATCCTCTACATCTATATTGAAAGTCTCGACATCAACATCTACAAACCTTGGTCTTGCCCCCATCATCAACACAGACGTTGCTGAAGCTATGAAGGTGTAATCAGGTACTAATACAACATCGCCATTCTTTATACCCAAAGCTTTCAACGCTAACATAAGACCTACAGTTCCATTGCTTACAGCTGCTGCATATTTTACTCCTATGTATTCGGCGAACTCTTGTTCAAAAGCTTCTACCTCTGGTCCGTGTGCAAGCCAACCAGATTTTAATACCCTGATCACAGCCTCTATATCCTCATCTTCTATCACAGGCTCGAACATCTTGATCCGTTTTCCTAAGGAGTTCATAGCTCTATCACCTTAACACCTTTAGTTAAAATATTTGCACCACTTTTTGTTACTTGAACAATATCCTCGATCCTGACGCCATACCTACCATATATATAGACCCCAGGCTCTACTGTTATGACATCACCTTCTGTAAGGCGATCCTTCGAGTTAGGCGATAGCCTAGGTTCTTCATGAACATCTACCCCTACACCGTGGCCAAGACCGTGTATAAAGAAGTTGCTTAAGTTACGCTCTCTTAACCTTGATCTAGCTATAGAGTCTACGTCTTTGCATAGTACACCACTCTTAATAGCCGATATAGCTTCGTTTTTTGCGTTATCGATAATCTCTATCAACTCTCTGTAGTTTTTATCAACAGATTTAGGTATGAGGATTCTAGTGACGTCGCTTACATAACCTTGAATTCTTACCCCGAAGTCTATGAGTATCGGTTCATAACCTCTGTAAACTTTACGTGTCGGGATATGATGAGGTTTCGCTGTATTTTCACCTATAGCTACGATAGCTGTAAAAGCGAATCCTTCTGCCCCTAGATCTCTAGCGATACTCTCGATCATTGAAGCGATACGTATCTCACTAAAATCTTTCTCGATCATCGAAGCTACGGTGTTTATTGCTTTCTCTGCTATCTCAGCTGCACGCTTCATTATCTCTAGCTCTTCATCACTCTTACTCCTCCGAATATACTTGATGGCGTTCCTAATATCTATACATACGATATCTTCACATATGGATACATCATCTACCGCAACGTGTTTATACGTCTTGAGCTTATCTTTAATCTCTGCATCAGCTGAGTTCCTGTCTATACAATTCATGTCTAGCGGAACTTCTCCACAATTTGTTGTTACAGCATAAACCTTCACACTCTCGCCTCCATACACCTCCTTTACTCTATAGTACTCGAGAGGAGAAGTATAGATTTCTAAAGCTTCGCTATCTAGATTCAGAACTATTCTATAGGTAGCTACTTCCTCAGGCGGAGGCGAATATATCTCCGACAACATATACTTAAGAGCTTCTTTACTCTGGATAACAGCTATATCTACATCGATACCGAGAGTTCTTAGATACCTCCTTAACTTATCTATTTTAACTTTTAGCAGAGACATAAATACCGTTCTAGATTTTATTGATATAAAAGCTTATGAATCTGTATGTAGATTTTAAGAAGTGAGGCGAGAGCTCAACAAAGACTAGGTATCGTTGAGTATCTAAAAGAGATGAGGTGTAACTACATGACAAAGATAGCGACGCCGCCGATATGCCCAAAATGTAAAGGAAGTCTAAGGTTTGTAGTAGAATCTGAGACAAAGTATAGAGAGACAGTGATAAGATATATCTACGTATGTGACACCTGTAGGTATAGATATGTCAATGAAAATATTGTACTTAAGATGGATGGAGGTAAACTAATAGTTACGAGAGCTCCTAAAGCTCAATATAGCTGAAATACGTTTTTAACTTAGCTTCCTATAATAAACTTCTGTACACGTAAAACAAAACTGGTGTACACTAACGTTTAGAAGTTGGGTAGAGCTATGGATGTCATATACATAGTGAATAGCTTGATAGGAATAGTTCTATTTGCGTTTCTATCAACATTACTACCTCGGGACTACCTGATCATAGTTGTAATAGCCTATGTATTGATGTATACAGCTATCCTAAGTTCTATCCAGAGACTACGATCTAAGAAAAAGATCCCGAAAACGACCACGACTACGACACTGTTTAAGGTTAATGAGAGAGTATCTATGGACTTAATTTTAAGAGATCAAGAACTTGTAAAGGAGTTGAATAAGCAGTTATGGGGAATGATATTCATGCTAGTCGCATCTATGTTGATAGTCTTTCTAGTAATACCGTTGATTAACTCTATGATCTTTGGTAGCGGTGATCAGCCTTTCACTGAGAGATTTTTACGGTATCTAGTATTCTATACCATAATGTGGGGGTTTATGTATGGACTTAGAGTTGTTTTTATGCCTAAGAAAATGGTTATACCTATTACTAAATACGAGGTGTATACAACAGGTATTAGATACGGAGGATCGTATGGAAATACATGGATTACTTTTCCATTAGATCAAAAGAGGTATAGAGTCCATGTAGATCGTAGAAGAGGTTTCGTTGAAATTTACGATGTTAAAGCTAGCCAAGCTCTTAGATTCTATACCGAAGATGTTGATAAACTACATTCAATAATAGAGAGGTATGGTTTAAGAAGATGAGTTTGCCGCCTTGGGAAACGCAAAACAGTACCTCGATTGTTATGAGTAGAAGCTTCGATATCTTAGAGTTCTTATTAAAGCCTTTGAATTATTCGCAAATCGTGATCATAGTATTTTTAACACTATCTTTTCTACTACTAGCTGTAGGTATTATAGAGGTATGCAGAAGTTTTAGAAATCGTATCCGTAAACCTATATAGGTTCCCCAACCTCGCCAACCCTAACGTTTTTAAAGACGAAAGCTCGTGCAACACTTACTGTAGCAACTATCTGCCAACGTCTAACTGGTATAATCCTCACGTATACAACCCATTGAGGGTTCTTTAAACTGACTTTCCTATAGATGTTCTCAGCTATAGCTTTTACAGCGTCTATACTATGTACTTTAGTAAGTCTTCCACTTTCATTGATAGAGTATAGATGTCCGTGCAGTGTTACTCTGTACGTCTCGTTCTCGGGTATTCTTCTTAATGCATACTCTGTAGCTACTTTAACAACTCTATCTAATAGAGGATCTACTACAGCATCCACAGGTATTATTCTGTGTATCGGCGTATCTTTCCCTTGTAGACATAGCTTAAGGTTGTACCAGAAAGTATAAGGGTTCTGAACATTTAACAATATTATAGAGCTACGTACTTTAACTACTATATATGAAGACCCTACACAGCTATTTATTTGAGAGAAAACCCAGTTACTGTTCTCTTCCCCAGGTTCGTACGTAATCACCACATTGAACTCCATAGCTAGCGCCTCACTATCTTTATATACAGAATGCTACTTCTAGGTATTATTAAAGCTCTGTTACCTTGGGCAACACCTATTTCATTCTTCGTAATCTTGATGAGCCTCCCACCTATTTCTTCCCCATTCACCAGCTTAACTGTTATATCCGAGCCTATGAAATCTTCATCTAAAACGTATTCAGCTTCACAACATTCTCCGAAGCCATGGATATCACTTAAACCTGTAACAACATAGAGAATGGCATTCCTAGGAACTATCGTAGCAACCTCTTCAGCTAGTATCCCTATTTCGTTGATAGTTACCTCATCAACAAGCCCTACTATTCTTTCGCCGTTCAGCACAAAAAGCTCAATACTCCTACCCTCAAACCTTCCATTTAGCAGTGTACTATATCTTCTCCTATGGATAGACACTGAACACACCTTCTAGAATATTTTGAGTTGAACAGAATATTTAAGTTAATTGTAGACCTCTATACAGATGTAAGAGCTTTAGCGTGTAGACTATGACAAGAGATAGCTACTCGAAAGAGGTTAAGGAGAGGATAAGGATGCGAATATGGAATTTGATGGAGAAAACCAATGTAGCTCTATTCCCTAGACCTGTATACAATAGAATACCAAATTTTGTAGGAGCTGAAGTGGCAGCGATGAAGTTAGCTTCTATGGATATCTTCAAGAATTCTAAAGTTGTTAAGGTGAACCCCGATTCACCGCAAAAACATGTTAGATATCTTGCATTGCTTCAGAACAAGGTTGTTGTTATGCCTACACCGAGAATAAAGGATGGTTTCTTGGTTCTAGATCCTTCTAGAATACCTAGGGATAAATATGCTGAAGCAAGTACTATAGCTGGAGCCTATAGGTATGGAATACCAGTGAAACCCTGGTTATTACCGAAGATAGATCTCGTGGTTATAGGGTCTGTTGCTGTAAATACCGGAGGTGCTAGGCTTGGTAAAGGTGAAGGCTACGCAGAGCTTGAGTATGCTATTCTTAGAATGATGTGCAAAGTAGCCGAGGATACATACGTCGTTACAACTGTTCACGATATCCAGATTGTAGATGATGATATACCTGTAGAGCCTTACGATGTCAACGTAGACATAATAGTGACACCTACGAGAGTTATCTACATCAACCCTAGACCTCCGAAACCTAAGGGTATTATCTGGGAATTACTACCAGAGGAAAAGCTAAGATCAATACCGATTCTAAGAGAGCTTAAAGATAAGTTTAAGAGCGTAAAGGATATATTCTGTAGATAGTGAAAATATTGCAAAGGTGGTAAACCTTTGTGTCTATAGTTATATACAATACACTAACTAAAAACCTCGAACTTTTCGAACCTCTATCTAAATACATAGTTAAAGCCTATTTCTGTGGGCCCACAGTTTACGACTATACCCACCTAGGGCACGTTAGAGCCTACGTAGCTTTCGACTTTATAAAACGTTACCTAGTGCTAAGAGGATACGATGTATTTCATGTACAGAACATCACGGATATCGACGATAAAATAATTAAGAAGTCTCAGGAAGAAGGTATTCCTTGGAACCATGTAGCAGAACGCTATACTAAAGACTATCTCGAGGTTCTGAATACATTAAATATTAAAGTTAATCTTCACCCTACAGTGACATCGCATATCAAGGAGATCATAGAGTTCGTACAGCTACTAATAGACAAGGGATACGCATATGTTACTCCAAGTGGTTCTGTATACTTCGATCTCTCAACAGTGGAAGACTACGGTAAGTTATCTAGTAGGAGAACAGCTGAAGAATGGAGGCAAGAAGAAGAATTCTTAGCTGAAAAGAAGAATCCATACGATTTCGCTTTATGGAAAGCATCGAAACCTGGCGAACCTTGGTGGGAATCGCCATGGGGTAGAGGTAGACCTGGTTGGCATACAGAGTGCGCTGTCATGAGTTCAAAATACCTCGGTAAACAGTTCGATATTCACGGTGGTGGCCAAGATCTTATATTCCCACATCACGAGAATGAGATAGCTATGGCCGAGGCTGCCTATGGTATCAAGCCTTGGGTAAAGTATTGGATTCACGTAGGTTATCTAACAATTAAAGGAGAGAAGATGAGTAAGAGCCTTGGAAACGTTATCTACGCTAAAGAGGCTATAAACAAGTGGGGGGCTGAGACACTAAGGTTGTGGGTTTTCTCAGCACACTACAGAAAACAGATAGAGTTCAACGAAGATATTGTTAACCAGTTCAAAGAGCTATACCGAAGACTCATCATGGCTACGGAAATCCTCAAGAAGATCCTGAAGAGCTCGACAGCTACCTTTAATCTTAGTGAACAAGAACTTAACCTACTTAGAACTCTTGAATTAATCGAGGTGCAGTTTCACGATGCTATGTCAGACGACTTCAATACACCTAAAGCTCTTGAAGCTATCAATAAGTTATTGACTACAATTTTTAGAGATATAGAGCCTAGAGAGAACTACGCTTTAGCGTTTCGAGCATACTCCATACTCTACAACTTTAACAAAGTCCTAGGCGTTCTAGATAAATACTTCGAAGAAAGAACTCCAGTAGATATAGAATTTGTGGAGAAGCTTATAGATCTGATCATAAGAGTTAGATCTGAACTCAGGAAGAGACGTGATTACGAGTTAAGCGATAAGATACGTGAAGAACTTCTTAAACTAGGTATAAAAGTTTTAGACTATAAAGATGGAAGTAAATGGGTATTGGAAAAATGATCTGCGTACTGGTGCTGGATGACGAACCTATAGCGAGAACTGATAAAGTTATTGCTACAGCTATACAGAAAGCAAGGATATCTAAAACCCCTTACATCAGTATAGTATTCCTATCAACTTCATCAACAAACGTATTTAAGTACAGAGATGTATTTACAAAGTACATCGATATAGGGGTTAGAGTCTACATAGAGCACAATATAGAGAACTTGAAGAAGATTATGGTAAGCGAGAACTGCAAAAATATCTACATCCCCTCGGGGAACGAGAATTTACGTAGAACTATAGCTGGTCTAGGGATAGCGATGAATATCGAGGAAGTGTAGCGGTCCCAATCGCTCCACCTGCATCATCACCTCAGCAATGCTCCTAAGGTCATCCCGTCATATATATGCTGTAGCTAGGGTTATAAACATATGCTAAAATGCGAACTCTGCGATGAGATGCCTGCTACTCATAAATGTAGATTATGTGGAAGATATGTTTGCGAACATCATTTCGATAAAAATCGAGGAATATGTTTAGCATGTATTGAAAGTTTATGTAACGTATGTTTTAAACATTTATCTGTAGGTTTATGCTCTGTATGTAAAAGAATTGTTTGTACTGAATGCTCTATCGATTTAGATGGTGTTCGAAGAGTTTGTATATATTGTGTAACTAGGTTCTCTATGGAGTACAAACACTTAAGAAGCCCAAAATCAAAAACTTGCTACAGCTTCAATTCGTAACAATATCCACCACCTCTAAACATCCAGACCTCAAACCAAAACACTTCTTCACCTACATTACTCTTCTCAGCTTCTTACTGAAGATAACTATAAAACTTGATTCGATAGGTGTTTCTTAAGTTTGTCGAAGAACTTTCCCTGAACCACGTCTATAGTGCATCAGCGAGGTTCGCGTACATCATGTATCAGCAAGGATACGTTACATCATCTAGGAATAACTGGTGAAACACTTAGCGAAATTAATATAGTCTCTATCTACATAATCTATGTAAAAACTCTTTTCAATTACCCTGTTAACAGCTTTATACCGCGCATAATACAGTTATCTGGGTAAGAACATGCCTCGTGTACCTGTTAAATTGGTGAGCTGGGAAGATATTGTTGAATGGAGTTGGGGATTGGCAAAAAAGATTGAAGTCGATGGATATGTACCCGACGTTATTATAGCCATATCGAGAGGTGGATATGTACCTGCAAGACTTCTATGCGACTTTCTGGGTGTAGAGAACTTAATATCTATACAATCGCAACACTGGACTGAAGCTGCTAAAAAAGGTGAAAAAGCTATAATTAAGTTTGAGTACACTATAGATCTATCTAATTACAGAGCACTACTTGTAGACGATATCATTGATACGGGTGAATCTGTAATTCTCGCTAAGAACTTTATCTTAGAGCGGTGGAAACCGAAAGATCTCAGGGTTGCAGCTTTACAATGGATTTCAACAGTGGCTAAGATCAAACCTGATTACTACTATATAGAGGTTAGGGATTGGGTATGGTTCCAGTATCCATGGACAAGGCTAGAAGATATAACACAATTCATCAACAGAATGATGATGGAGGTGAAGAAGGAGATAGGAATATATGTATGGACTCTAGACGATGTGAAGAAGACTTTCTATGAGTGGTACGGTATACAAGTAGATGATAGGTACTACGTTGAGGCTTTAAACAAGCTTGCTAAGAAAGGTCTTGTAGAAATTGATCAAGGGGTATATAAATACAAAGGCTGATACTTGATCAAATTAGATAAGGCTTGTCCATGAGCTTAAGCATATGTAATGAAGATCTAGACCACATATTTTTTGTTAAACCTAGTAAAATCGTTATATATGGAGAAGCAGCTGTAGGTAAAACTAATCTATTACTGAATATATTGAAATGCTCGGTAAATAGACTTAAATTGAGCGAAGTTATATACTTCATAAGTACCGAAGGATCTACATTTATTGAAAAACTTCGTAAACTTAGACTAGATAATGAGAAGATGTTCATCTCCATAGCTATAGATCAGCTACACTTAGTACATATGTTGATAGATATAGTACGTATGCTTGATAAGTATAGCCCTTACTGCGTAATCATAGACAGTATAAACAGTCATTATAGAGTAGAATCTATTTCTACAGAAGGAATAGTATTGTTTAACGAGATCCTGACCCTGCTAGATATGCTAAACACGAGCAATGTTTACGTAGTTGTGTCCGCCCAAGTTAGGAACATCGATGGAAAACAGGAGATACCGGGGTACGAGTATTTACAGCTATGGGCTGATGTTGTTGCGTACGTATCGCGGAACCATCCATTCTACCGCATACTCAGAATACACAAGCCCTCAATAGATAAGATGTTCTACTTTGACATCACGTTGGATGGTGTTAGATGGATACGGATATAAGGATATAACAACGTTAACACTATGTAATGTTTACTAATGACCTTGAATTTTTTCACTCTCTTTACTAAACTTTTCTTCGAGTTTAGCTATCAGCTCTGGGTACTTCATTCTTACTCTATGCATAACATATTTATCCTCGGGTGAGAATCTTGGTGGATGAGGTACAATGGTTTTAGAACCGCAACGAGGACATACCTCCTTAATTGTATAGATCTTGCAGTTGACGCATTTCCTAATCCTCCAGTGCAAACTTTATCCTCCTCTCTCGATCTCTTCCCTTACCACTTCTACAAACTCTATTCCTAATTCTTTCGCTAACGTATGAACGTCTTGCTCTATCTTGTTCAGAACAGCTTCTGCCTCTCTATAATTTGTAGCCACTATCTCTACCCTATAACGTGGAGCACCTATAGTATAAACACTTATCTTCACATTCTGAGGTAATTGCATGTCTTGGATATGCGATAAAATCTTCTTTATTTTCTCAACACCATCAGGTTTATATGTAGTTATCCTAACGATGACCCTAATCTTAACCATCTTTATAGTTATGTGTTTCTTAGCTTCTTCACACACAGTTTTACTCCAGTCCTCCGGAACCCCTCTCTTGACAAGCTGTTCATAACCCAAAAGAACACAGTCTTCAAGAACCGATAGAGGATCCAGCTCTTTCTCTATCTTAGACCATAAAGCTATGTATGCTTCTTCTAGAGATTTACCCATGTTTTTAGCTGCTAGTTCTACGATTTTCTGCGCTTTTTGAAGTCTTTTCCATCTAAGCATCTTAACCTTTTTCTCGTTTTCGAAAACTCTTTTTATTGATAAATCTACTTGAACTCTAGGAGCTCTCTTGTCAACCCTGATAACTTTTGCTACAACGACCTGCCCTTCCTTCAAAACATCCCTAATATCCTTTACATACTTAGTACTAACTTCGCTCCATGGAATAAAGGCGTTATCAATACCATACTCTAACAATGTGCAATAAGCTCCCTGCTCAATCACTTTATCTATCTTAGCTACGACGAGCTCTCCTACCTCTGGTAGACCTTTTTTCTTAAAAGGTACTAAGCTCATACAGTTCTTACCCATGGAATTCCATGAAATCCTTAGGTAAGCAAGGTATAATCTCCGTAGCAACAACATTTATTTAATCGAGTACTCTAACAATTTCAGCATTTATGAGCTTAGCCTTGCCACCTGTTGGTTGCACTAACTGAGTACCGCAAACTAAACATCTAGCAGGAAACGTTGCGTGGCTGAAAACAACCTGTTCATTTCCGCAAACTGTGCATCTTACTCTAAGGAATTTCGATCTTGGCTCAGGTATCAAAATCCTCCTCTTCTTAACCATGCCGTACCCCCGGATGCTAGGCTAACTCGGCTTTCTTAAGCCTTATACCCTTCCTATGCAAAGTATAGCCGCATTTCGTACACTTAAGTTTCAGTACAACTTTTTTCGTAACTTTAGCAAACCTCTTTTGTTCTGGTTTTCGTTTAGATCCGTAACCCTCCTGTTTTCTTAAATACCTACGCTGTCCCTGGGCCAAAGTTCTACGCTTACCATGTTTATAGATCGTTACTGAATGCTGTGTATGAGTTTTACATCGCGGACAGTATGTGTTTATGGTCTTCGGGATCTTCAAGGTTCACCACATTATCGACTTCCTCACTTTGAAGATATATTGAACTGGGTAAACTTATAAGTAATTATGATTCGTAACGATGCTAACCGTTATACAGATATTACGTAGGTGCGTACTGTGCTACAATAGGCTCAACGTATCCTAGAACTGTTAAGACTATAGCTAGGTCTAGAGGCAACAAGGCGACATACCCTTTCTCTACAACTTTTTCTGAGGATATAGTTGTAGGTTTCTTAATTTTGCACAGAACTTTCTCTTCTTGAACTATCAAGCTATACCTAATCAACTTCTTAAATACATCAGCTAAACTCGATAAGAGATTCAACAATCTAGACAAAGCATCGTTACCCAGCTTTACTCGACCTTCTATTTGTTTAAGAATTGTGTAGTTGAATATAGATCTCGCAGCTTCGTCAATAATATTAAAACTCTTTGAACAGATATCGCTGTAGACCTTCTCCTGAATATTAGATAAACACCAAGAGCTCAACATAGCTGAGATAGCATTTGTATCTACAGCTCCTCTTAGAATCTCTTCTGCTAAAACTTCTTCATTAACAAGTAGATACTCAATAAGTTTGTACAGTCTATCAAAAGTTTTTTCTGACAATTCTGCATCACCTCATTATCGATACTACTTGTGCAACTTCTTTAAATATAAAGTAAGATGCATATGGATATTCTAAAACAACTTCGTCGCCTTTGCTGAACTTTAGCTGCGTATCGATAATTGTTATCTTGGGTATACCTACGGTAAACTTAATCTTCAACTTAGTATCTATAGGCTTTACTATCTCCGATGTAAACTCGAAATTACTTAGATCGTTGTTTTTAATGAATACGGCTATCCACCCTGTTTTACCGTTTATACTGTTGGGCATTCTAACGAGGTGTGATATATCTATCGTAACCTTGGGGTCTATAGCTATGGATAACGCTTTCGAGATGTCTGCGATGTGCTCTAATAGAATGGCATACGCTTTTCGAGCTTCTGCATAACTAATAGTGGATCTCAACTCCATTATGTAAGCCTTGACATCTTTTTCAACATAGTTTGCCAAAACTAGAGCTATTCTACGCCTTATACCACCATCTGTGATCCTCGGTATCAGAGGAACAGCTTTTTTAAGACCTTTAACTAGATTTCTAACTATATAGTTGATCTGTTGCTCATCAAGCTTTATATAGGATACAATCTCGCGTCTCTCATCCGAAGACATGTACCTGTAATCTTCATCAAGTTCTACAACTATATGGAATCCTCGATTCCCCGAAAAAGCTGTGTAGATATTAGTGAATCCGAAATCTTGCTCAAGAACATCTATGAGCTTCGCTGCATGGTTTTTCGCCATAGTAATACACTCCGGTTCTACATGTTCGAATCTAGATAACTCAGAACCGCAGTTAGGGCATGTCTTTACCTCTTGCTGATCCACTACATATCCACATTTCTTACAAAAACGTAGCTGCACAACCATACCTTTCTCAATACATTCATATATCTCGTTTGCATCTATATCAAACACTAAATCGCTTCCCAGCCACTTCTTCTCATCCATAACAGGGTTGCCAGGCTCTTGATATCGAGCTGAAGAGTAGTATACATGCCTAGGGATGTTATTTATAATATAGTTCTTCAACTCAGCTATACTTGAAAATGCTAGATGTCTTACGTAAGTATCTAGGTTTAGCGGTTGTATAGCTATCTCTCTCAAATAGAAATCTGCTGGTAGTATCGGTTCATAATTTTCGTAATATTTCCTCAGTATCTCCTTAATTACGTTAATCGTTTTAATGTCTATATAGAACCCCTTACTCCGTCCTCGGCGCTATATAAACTTTCAACTGTGTACCAGATACCAAATCTAGGCTTATTTCGCAAGGCAAATCTTTGCCGAGCTTAATTGACACAGTCTCAGCAAGTTTAGATAGAGATACTAGTGATGCGATATACTCCATTGAGTAACTATTCGATATCTCATCAGCACTTGTAGGTGGTTGATAATCTGTGAGAGTCCCTGTAGTAACTGTAAATGGTATCTCTACTTCACCTAGTTCAGAAGATGCTATCAAGGATATGCCTTCTTTAAGCGCTTTTATCTTCAGTACATCCCCTACATCCTCGAGAATACTCAATGCTACAGCTAAAGTAGGCCCTAAGATCTTGGCTTGCACTTCGAATTCTAATGAAAGCTCCGGTATTTCTTCATAGCTACCAGTTAGCAACGGTAGGGTGAAGATCCTCTCAACACCTCCTTTAGATATAAGCCCTACTGTAAGTTTAGAGCCGTCGCTTACAAGCATAAGCTTATCGTTTTTCTTAGCTCTTCTAAGGATTTTTGCAACAGATTCTAGAGGTATTATAAGCGTTGTTTCTTGTTCAACGTTGTAAACTTCAAATGCTGTTGGAGGTATGTAGAAATCTACGAGCATAACATGGCTCGGATCCATCGCTTTCAGTCTAGCTCCTTCACTAGGACTAAATTTTATACCTACAGTCTCTAGAAACTCTGCTAGCTCTTTTAAGACATATCTCCATAGTCTAGCATCGAGGAATGTAACCTTCAGCACTCTACATCACCAATAATAATCTATTCTGAAGAAACTATATAAATAGATTAGTCGCTAAAACAGTTAAGTTTTCCAAGAACTTCACCTAACACTTCTTTACCTTCTATAACCATATCGCATCTATACTCATCATGTTTACCTTCTAGAACAAAACACCGAGATGCTATAACCTTGGCCTCGTTAAACAGTTTAACTAGCTCTCGCTTCGTCAAAACACCCCAACACCTAGTCCAATTCTCTTGGAAAACCTTCAGCATTATAACCCCTTTATCCTCATCAACGTTCATCAACACCCTACCGCCGTTATCTATATTCAGGAGAAGCCTTACGTATGCAGGTATAGTTATCCTACCTTTTGCATCCACTTTTACTACTTCAGATATCACAGCATACCACCTGGAGAACTTTGGAAAGCTATTCAAGCCCTAACTTCTAGGGGCTACCCATGTCGTTATCTTGCCTCCTCCAGCTATATTCAACGTTATTTTCAAAGGTTTATCAGGGCCGAAAGCAATAGTACACTCATCTGCCAAATCGAGAACTTTAGCTAAAGCTTTCAGATGATCTACCCCATACTTAACTATAGCACTACTTATCGATGCTTCGAGATATGATAAAGGTTGGAATTGCTTTAGAATAGTTGAATACTCAGCAAGCTCTCCATATGCTGAAACCTTTATAGCATTAAGTTCTGATGAATATATAAATGTTATCTCATCACCTACAAGAGCAGCATCTTTTATTATCTCTACAAATTCCGATGTTGGTAACGATGCTTGTACTTCGTAATTAAGCTCTATACCCCCGATTCGTTCAAACCCTATCTCACTCAGAGGGATGCTGACCTCTTTCTCAACGTTTGATCTTACATTGAATACCTTTATCTTGAGCTCTCTAACACCCTCAACATACTCAAACGAAACTTTATCACGTTTCGTAGCACGTCTGAAAGCTTTTACAAACTCATCTCTATCAGCAACTACTTTAACAGGTGATGTGATAGTGTATTCCTCAAAACTCGATGCAGGGATTTCAAATATAATCATCGTTACTTTGTCTGGGCTTAGAGCTTCTATAACAAATCCCGGTTCTTCAAAAGCTATTGGGATCTGGTCTACTATCCCTTTAAATGCTGAAACCACTTTCTTAAAAACAATACCTGTAGGGTACACAGCTCTAATACTCATAGAGATACCCATATAGTTACTACTCCTTACAGAATTTAAAATTGCTACAATTCGTTAACACCACTATTTTCAGTAGAGATATGTATCCATAATCTTGAAGTTGATTAACTTAATTATCTAACGGATATATAAAGTATACAGCATATCTAGAGTATGTAGATATACCTCAGGTGATCTCTGTGAATACAAAGATTAAAATCTTTAAAACCGTAGGTGACTACATAGCTATAGAAGTTGAGGCTCAGGAAGCTCCTAAGATAATAGATGTTTTGAGCAACGGGTTGGGTAGAGGAGGTGAGGATGTTTGGGATGCCTTGAGGATGATAAAGCATTTCGATACATTCTATGATTTGATGAGGAGAAAATTCAAGGAGTATCTAACACCTAGGAAAGATGTAGGAGATATCTTAAAGAAACGCGTTCTCATAGATAAGATAAAGCTTGTGAGAAAAGATAACAAGAAATTTGTTGAAATAGTTCTCGATAAAACCATAGCTTTAGACGACGTTTTAAATATCTTGAAGAGCAACGGTATCGAGATAGAACAATGTTAGCTCGATCTCTTCTTACGTGAACGCCTAGACACTTTTACTGATGTCTCAATTTGCTGAGCCTCGATAGACGATAGTATGTTCTTAGCCTCCGCAATAGATATCTTGTTCTGTAGTAAGTTATCCCAGATCTCAGCTCTCGATAAAAATAGCTCTACCTCCGCTATACTCATCCCTTCAACCTCTACATCCTCTCCAAATATATCTTCTTCTACTTCCTCTGTCTGACCCTCTTCTGTAGCAGGTTCTTCAACAATTTCTTCTTCAGACATAGAATCCGAACCCTTGAATAGACTACATCGTTGCAGTCCTTTACTGTATCTACACAGCTTTATATTTTTATATATCGCTTAACCATATACATAAAAAATCAAGAACTCAAATACTGCAAACTCTCCTGTACATCTATTTGACGAGCTTTCCTATCGATAACATCTTCTGGATAACCAGTACTACACCAAAGGGGGGTATGGCCGCTGCAACCATGTAGAGATTCGCTAAAGATGTTGAATTAAATCGGTAGAGAGCTAATTCTGTAAACATCAATGCTACTACGTATAAGAGAAGAGATAGGGTTTTTATTGGTATAAAGTATGAATAGAGGATATGCATCAAAATAGTTGTACCTAGAGAAACAAATACTAGACCCCGGAACCCCTCAGTATTGCCAGTACCTGTCTTACCTGTAATAATAACGTTGTCAATGTAGATCTTTGTCGTAATGAAATTCTGAAGTATGTTTAACACAATATATGCGAATAGTATGTAGATCAACGATACGAATATATTCCAAACATACATGAATAAGAGAACAGCCTCGATCAATATTAACTCTCTAACATCCAGTACAACGACTCTCACTACCTCAGCTATGGTTAAGATAATCAGTATCGATAACAAATACACGTTCTTTTGAAGAATTTCTATAACTACAAAGAATACAGCTAAGATACTTGTTCCACCAGCAATACCGGATACCTCTGTAAACGATGCTTTAACTAGTAAAGTGTTTATAGATAGTAAAGCCACAACACCATAAATTACAGGGTATAGATACAGTATGAGAGAACCGGTTCTAGGCACCATGAACTGCCCACACTTTATACTACTGACTACTTAGGTTGCTAGGTACTAAATATGTGTACATGTATTTAATTAAGATAACCTGATAACGCTTCAGAGCTAAAACGTTATCTTAATAAATAGCTTATCGTAATATACTTAATATCTGGGCATCGTTGTTCACAGAATGATATTAAAGGTTTAACTAAGCATGAATGCAACAGTTAATGATCTTGAAGAGGCGATTAAAGATATTGCTGAGCTACTTAGTAAACTAGGTTTCGCAAAATTTACAGCTATACAATCTATAGCTATACCTAAGATATTGAAGCACGATTTAGATATCGTGATATCTGCTCCAACAGGTAGTGGGAAAACTGAGGCAGCTCTTTTACCTACGCTCTACACTTTGTATAGAGGTGGTTATACCCCTGGACAAGGTATCAAGGTTATCTATGTAACACCTCTCAGAGCTCTGAACAGGGATATCCATGTAAGGATAGAGAGAATATCTAATCTATTCGGTTACAGCTCTATGATATGGCATGGAGATACTCCGCAGAACGCTAGGAAGAGGATACTCCGTACGCCACCCGATATACTCATAACCACTCCCGAAAGCTTACAGATATTGTTAATAAAGAAAGAGGTTAGGGAAAAACTAGGTACTTTACGTATTATTATCGTAGATGAAGCGCAAGAACTTTTTGGAAGTGAACGTGGAGCTGAACTTTCTGTAGCGTTAGAGAGAATAGATTCTGTTGTCGGTAAGCATGTCCGGAGAATCCTTATCTCAGCACCTGTAGGCGATGTTGATGCTATTGGTAGGTACTTTTTCGGCGGTAGGAGATACGATGTGGCTTTAGTTAAAGGTTCGAAGAAGTACTCTGTAGAGATTCTAGTGACTAGTGATAAATATATTGAAGGATTCTTCAGTGTAGAACATGTTTATAGCTATATATGTAGAGAAGTTTTACAAAATAT
Source organism: Desulfurococcaceae archaeon (assembly GCA_020832925.1). Classification (GTDB taxonomy): domain Archaea; phylum Thermoproteota; class Thermoprotei_A; order Sulfolobales; family Ignisphaeraceae; genus Ignisphaera. The sequence goes on from JAJHRF010000011.1 coordinate 35,622, forward strand.
GCAGGGGAGACAGGTTCTAATATTTGCAAACACTAGAACGTCAGCTGAAGAACTCGGATTCCATCTATCTAAGTGTCTAGAAAATAACGTAGCTTTGCATCACGGGTCTCTATCAAGAGACTTGAGGGAAGTTGTCGAAGCTATGTTTAGGAGAGGAGATCTCCAGGTTGTTGTAGCTACGTCAAGTCTTGAGCTAGGTATAGATATAGGGGGTATAGATCTCGTTATACAGTATCTATCTCCTAGACAAGCTGTAAAACTAGTTCAAAGAGTTGGTAGAGCAGGTCATAGAGAATACTCTGAATCTAGAGGTATAATTGTTGTTCCACCTATAATTACAGAAATTATTGAGTCTCTCGTTATAGCTAGGAGAGCATCTGAAGGTCTTCTAGAGGTTGTAGTTCCGCATACAGAGCCCATAGACGTTCTCGTACATCAAGTAGTCGGTCTAACTCTCGAAAGAGAAGAGATATCGTTAAACGATATCTACAACATAATTTCCAGAGCCACACCATTCAATAACTTAACTATATCAACATTAGAGAAGGTTCTAGATTTTTTAAACTCGTTGAACCTAGTTAAATGTGATAAAGAGATTTGCAGATCGACTAAGAAAGGTCTTCTCTACTACATAACCACCAATATGATACCCGATACAGTACACTATACAGCAAGATCTATACTCGATGGCAAGCCTATAGGTCTATTAGATGAAGAGTTCGCTCTCACATGTTCTGAAGACGATGTAGTTGTTCTAGCTGGTAAACTTTGGAAACTCGTGAACATCGATATCGATAAGAAGGAGATTCTTGTAGCACCTATAGAGACTTCCGATCTTGCTGTTCTACCGAAGTGGGTAGGGGAGCTAATACCTGTTCACAGAAACGTATCAAGAGAAGTCTGCGCATTCATTAGGAGGTTCTGTGGTTGCAAAGACCACGAATGCCTAGCCAACCTCTTTAACCAGTATAGAGTTGGAGAAAAACTCAAGGAATTCCTAATCAATAACAGGGAAAAACTGTGTAGAGTATATCCAAGAGACGATGCTCTAGTGATCGAGGTTAACAATCTTCTAAATGAGGGTAAGACCATGATAACGTTTTACACATGCCTAGGTTCAAAAGGATCAGAAACTTTCTCCTTAATTCTCTCATACTTGGTCAAGGAGCTTTTCGGGTATTCAACAGCTTACAAATCTCACCAGCTAGGCACGGTTATACTTATTAACGGTTTAATCGATAAAAACGGTATTGCAAAACTTATTAAAAGTCTCTACAGTATCTCTAAGCAACTAGATTCTGTTAAAGAAATTGTAAAGCGAGAGGTTATGAATACAGCCATCTTTAAGCATAGGCTTATATCTGTTGCAAAGAAGATGGGTGTTATAAGCAGTGATATAGGGTCTAGCGAGATTAGAAGAGTTGTAGAAGGATTGATGAACTTAGATCTAGTCGCTTTAGAAACTCTTCGAGAGGTTCTGACAGAGAAAATCGATTTAGATGAAGTGCTACAATATCTACAAAACATAGCATCGAAAAAACTAAAGATTAAGGTTGTGATAAGCCGTAAGCCTTCTCCTTACGCTGAAGAAATATCTTCTCTAGGTATACTTAGAACGCTTATCAAGCAATCTTTTATACCTAAAGACGTGATGATAGAGATAGTTAAACGGAGGCTTCTCGATAAAGAAATAAAAGTCTTGTGCACATCTTGTTTCTACACGTGGAGTTTTAAGCTAGCTCAAAAAGTCGAGAAATGCGAAAACATATTCGCATGCTCTATAGAATGTCCTCAATGCCGTTCTAGAGCTATAACATTAATCGATGACGAGGAGGAGATCAAGATACTTAGAAAAGCCTTGGACAAGATTAAGAGAAACAACTTCGAGAAACCTAAGCTTCTAACAGTAGAGAAAGAGGTTCTAGAGAAACATAAAAAACTTGTAGATTTCGTCATGAGTCACGGTGTTGCAGGAGTTATAGCTCTTCAAGGGATAGGTATAGGTGTTGAAACAGCGAAAAGAGTTCTAGCGAAATCGTACAATCTTGAATCTCTAATATTAAACATAATTGAGCAAGAGAAAACTTTTCTACGGACATGGAAGTACTGGAAGAAGTAAACCTGAGAAGGCTCCTAAGACCTTTACTACGACACTTTCAAGACTGTCCTTCGATTTAGAGGTACAGAACTCTTTTTATACCTCTGTATTTGTTTAGGGAGCTATATGGATATCATTGCATTAATAAAAGACTTGATAAACAAGATAGTTGTTGTATCTTGGCTACTCTTCTTACTAACGTGGATAATAGGATGGGCTATAAAGGGGGCTCCAATACCCTCTAGTAAAGTTAGGAGAGTTGGGCAAGGGCTTATCGAGGACGCTATATGGGGAGCTTTCTGGGTTGCTATAGGAACCTCGATATTCTGGCTAATAACGTACATCTCCTCGGCTCTAGGAACAGCTATGCCTAACCCACCTACACCACAACTACCTTAATCAAGATGTGTACTCTATAAAATGGACTGAGCTTGGTTATAATCTATGACTACGCTCTTAATAGCTTTCTACTTAGCTATCTTAACGTTTTATCTAGGGGTCTTAATATACGCTCTACCTATACCTCTCTCAGGGTTAAAGAGATGGGGCCCTAGACTGATAAACGATGCTTTCTTTATAGCAGCGTTAACCTCTTCCATAAAACTCATAATAGATTTTACAGACTATATAAGATCTGTTCTAGGTGGGGATTGGGATAACTTCTTCTTCCTAGTCAAAGGCGTGATGATATTCAGATCTCTATTCATACTTGCTTTAAGTAGTACAATAGCTTCTGCAACTAAGATCCTGCCAGGTTTTAGTAGAGTCGTATCCCCTTATCTCAATATCTTAACAACATCGTTGTACTTCTTAACGCTAATGTATTTCCTAGGTGTAGTTGTGTACTACGGTGTAGCAACACTATCTTCTCTAGGCGTAACCCTAATGGCTATACCGTTTAGGATAGCTAGAAATGCAGGTGCATTCCTTCTCTCATTCGCACTAGTACTCTATGTAGCTCTACCTCTATATCCTCACTTCCTTTCGCTTCTAGTACTACCTCTACCAAGGACATCGTTAAATTTAGTCACAGTCTACGGTGATGTGAAGAACTTCCTCGGGCACAAAATATATAACGGATATTTAGGGGTGAAAGTAGGTGAAGAATACATAGGGCCCGCTAGGCTGGGAATTGATGGTAGGATGGCAATATTTATTCCGAGGGATTACATGGATAAACCAGCTACAATATATTTCGATGTTTCTGGCCATAGATTCTACACAAATGTTTCTGGAGAACCTCTAGCAACTCTCTGTAAATATACATTCTCAGTCTATATGTGTCGTATTGATATAGAGGTGAAAGGGCTTATCCACTATAGCAAAGGTATAGCTCTACACATACATCCACCACCGGTAAGTGTTGACAATATCTATGAGACTTCAAACAGTGTAATCCTGACCTTGACTGCAGATACAGATACCAAGTTATATATATCGGCAGTAGAAGCGTACACAATTAACGCTATCATTGTTGACGGTGTAAAGGAAGTAAACGTGGATATGTATAAAGCTTACGAATGGAATTGGTACGGTATTAAAGGCGTTACTTACGTCATACCCCTCTCTAGCGGTCATCACGAAATCTGTATAGAGTTCGATGTAAAATCAACTGAAGATTTAGAACCTTCAGTTGAGGATTTATATCCAGGTAAGCTATTTCAACGCGATATCTCGTTACTTGAAATTCTAGACTTTCTATCTTCATCCGCTTATCTCGATATAATCTCATCTATTCTATACATATCGTTACTCTTCTCAGCATCTTACGGGTTATCAAAGGTGTTAGGAGGTGGGGCTAGGCTGAGGTTAACTCCATGAACTTCATATCATCTCTACGAGGTAAAGTCGTTCTATTAAACATACTCATAATATCTATGTATATACTAACTGTGGTTAGAGAATCGAGAACTCCTAGCATAATCGATATTGTTACACTTGTAAGCCTTCCAATAGTATCATATATATTTCTAAGGAGATATGCGGAAAATGTGTAGAGCTACTTATCTAACCTCTATAACCTCTGTTTTAAACCATGAAACTACCTCACTTAGTTTAGCTAACTTTGCTTCAATTTTATTCTTTAGATCCTCTAGATCTACAGATGTACAGTTTATCTTTATGTAGTAGAAATTGCCTAGGAAACTCTTCTTTACATCGTACCTACACCCTTGTACCCCAACAACATCTTCAATAACCTTGACTACGCTACCTATATCCTCATCTCTCCCCAGGAGAACAAAGACGTTTACATACCTTAACCTTTTCCCCTCAACCCCCATACCAACACCTACAACCTCGTACTCATAGCTATATACCTAAACATTAGATTTTGACAAAACTCTGATATAAAGCTTTCATCAGCACTCGGCAAAATCATCATGTATCAGGTTTCGGTAGATTCATCACCTCGATTTTGAAGGTTTAGCCTAAGTATAGGAGTCTGAAAGAGTTTATTAAGCTGTTTAATACTAAATACCTAGGTTTAGCAATAACTCATGTAAAGGTATAGGTGGTGATTGTGGGCGGTAAACAGAGGACAACTCTGTTTATGGTTAAGGAAACCACTAGTAGCTCAAGTAAATCGAAACAGCAGCAACAACAGCAACAGCAGAAAAAAGCTAAAAAGTAGCTCAATCTTAGTAGCTCTAAGTATAACATCTCTCTAAGCATCATAGTCCTCTACAGCGAGTATGGTGTGTAGAAGGTATGGCTCATAGGAAGACCAATGCTCCTAGGAGAGGTAGCCTAGGGGTAAGACCTCGTAAAAGAGCTAGCAGTATAATTCCTAGGATAAAAAGTTGGCCTGAGATAGATGTTGCTGAACCCAAGATACTTGCATTCCTAGGGTACAAGGTCGGTATGACACATATAGTAGTTGTTGACGATAGGCCTGGCTCTATTACAGAAGGTAGAGAGATAGTTGTGCCTGTAACCATCGTGGAAACACCGCCTATGATGCCTATAGCTCTTAGAACCTATGCATACGATAATTGGGGATCTCTACAGACATTCGTCGATATATGGGTTCAACCCCCAGACGAATTAGAGATATGGAGAACTTGTTCGACGTACAGACCTACAAAAGATGTGGAGAAACGTATTCAAACGATAAAGGAGAACATAGATAAGATCGCTAGCATAAGCGTTGTATTAGCATCGATGCCTAAGCTCGCAGGTGGTCTTAGTAAGAAAAAACCTGATTTAATAGAGGTTAAAATAGGTGGCAAGGTTTCAATCCAAGAGAAGATCGAATACGCTCTAAACATACTCGGTAAGCCTATAACTGTAGACTCCGTTTTTTCACCAGGACAGTTTGTCGATGTTATAGGTGTTACAAAAGGTAAAGGATTCCAAGGAGTTTTAAAGAGATTCGGCGTTAAAGAGTTACCCAGATGGCATAAGCATAGAAAAGGTAGTAGAAGAGTCGGTTCTAGAAGTCCAACGATAGGCGCTATGTCGGAGGTACCTCAACCGGGTCAGATGGGGTTCCATAGAAGAACCGAATACAACAAGAGGATCTTAGTTATAGGCCAGAACGGCGAAGGATTGACACCTAAAGGTGGGTGGCCTCATTACGGATATGTGAAAACATGGTACGTTATGCTGCATGGAAGTATCATGGGTACACCGAAGAGACCTATTGTTTTAAGATGGCCTATAAGACCTCCTAGATGGGTGCCCCAAGGACCTCCTATGATAAAGTACATAAGTTTAGAGAGCAAGATATCTGGGTGAAGTAGGTATGCTTAAGTTAACAGTTGTATACCCACTCGAGAAAAGGTACGGTGTGTTGATAGATCTAGACGGGAATGTTGTAGATAAAGTAGAGCTTCCGCTGGTATTCAGTTTACCTGTAAGGCTAGATCTTATACGTAGAGCTTTTCACTCAGCTTTAACAGCAAGACTGCAACCTAAGGGTAGGGATCCTCTAGCTGGTATGAGAAGAGTTGGAGAATCCTGGGGTATAGGTTACAGTGTTGCAAGAGTCCCGAGACTAGATACTGGTAGAGCTATTCTAGCACCTAACGTTAGAGGTGGTAGAAGACAGTTTGCACCTACACCTCTTAAGAAGATACATGAAGAGGTAAACCATAAAGAGATGAAATTAGCCATAGCTTCAGCGTTAGCGGCTTTAGCGAATAAATCGTTCGTCTTGAAGAGAAGCTATATAATACCCTCTAACATCACAGGTCTACCTATAATTGTTGTTAATGCTGTTGAAAACATATCTAAGGCTAAGGACTTAAAATCTTTCCTAATTAAAGCTGGTCTATGGGAGAATATTGAAAGAACTCAAGAGAGGATAAGGATAAGAGCTGGTAAGGGTAAGATGAGGGGTAGGAGATACGTAGAGCCGAAGAGCTTGCTATTCATAGTCTCTAGCCTCGATACACCGATAGTTAAAGCTGTAAGAAATCTACCAGGTGTAGACTACCTAACACCAACAACACTGAATATCCTCAAACTAGCTCCAGGAGGTTTACCGGGTAGGTTATGTCTTATATCAGCTAAGGCTCTCGAGATAATAGGGCAGATATACCAGGTGGAGAGGCCGTGAGTAACGAAACGAATACTGAACCGATAATCATCAGCGTTGTAGCTACAGAGAAAGCTTATAGACTTGCTGAAAAACAGAATTACTTGATATTCAAAGTTCGTAGAGATACAACCAAGAACGAGATAAAGAGAGCTGTTGAACAGATGTACAACGTGAAGGTTGTCAAAGTGAACACAGCTATCGATAGAGACGGCTACAAGAAAGCGTATGTAAGGTTAGCTCCTGAATACAATGCTTTAGATATTCTTGAAAGATTGACACGCTGATGTTTATTTATAAACTTCTGAATCATTTATACGTAGACAAGGGGTTTGAATATGAGTACTAAGCAAGAGAAGCAACTCTGCTGGGATATACCTATAGAGTGGCAGAAGTTTAGGTATAGAGGTAAAACATTGAAAGAGCTGCTAGAGATGCCCATGGACGAGCTAGCTAAGTTATTACCAGCTCGTGCTAGAAGATCGTTGTTAAGAGGGTTCGCACCAGCGCAAAGAAGATTACTAGAGAAGGTTATAGATGCTAGGCAGAAACTCTTGTATGAATGCAAAGAAGTTACTATAAAGACGCATGTAAGGGATATGATAATTTTGCCTGTCATGGTGGGGCTAAAGATAGCTGTACACAATGGGAAAGAGTTCGTACCTGTTAAGATAACCCCCGAGATGATAGGTCATAGACTTGGGGAGTTCGCTCCTACAACTAAGCAAGTTAAACACGGAGAACCAGGTCTAAAAGCTACAAGAAGTACACTATTTGTAGCGCTGAAGTAGTAGGTGGAGTAGAGATGGGTAAGAGAATCCTTGCTCAAAGACTTGGACGCGGAACATCTACATTTAGATCTCCTGGGCATCTCAAGATAGCCCCTGTCAGGTATCCACCACCATCAACAAGTACTGTGAAAGGAATTGTAGTAGATATAGTGCATGAGCCAGGGCGTAGCGCCCCTGTAGCCATTATAAAGCTTGAAGATGGTAGAGAGGTGTATAACGTAGCTGTAGAAGGTCTTAGAGTTGGGCAGATAATAGAGATAGGCTCTGCGGCATCACCATCTAATGGGAATATCCTTCCGCTGAAAAACATACCTGAAGGTACTAAGATATGTAATATAGAGGCTAGACCTGGAGATGGTGGAAAATTTATAAGATCTGGTGGTAGCTACGCTATTCTCATAGGTAAGACTGCTACCCATGCAATAGTTGTTCTCCCGAGTGGTAAACAGAAAGAGTTCTTACTAGATTGCAGAGCTACTATAGGTGTTGTTGCTGGTGGTGGGAGACTAGAGAAACCATTGCTGAAAGCTGGAAACGCCTACTATAAGTGGAAACCGAGAGCAAGGAAATGGCCTAGAGTTAGAGGTGTAGCTATGAATG
>JAJHRF010000068.1 GCA_020832925.1 Desulfurococcaceae archaeon
CATCTTCAAGACCGTTAAGCCTGATATTCTCAACCATCACCTTATAAGCCTCAGGATGAGGCTCAACAGCAATAACCCTCCTAGCACCCCTTAATGCAAAGTAGATAGACGAATCGCCAATAAAAGCGCCAACGTCAACAACAACTTTATCCTCAACATTCAACTCATCCCAGTGACCGTAGTCAAAAACACCGAGGATACTGTTATGCCAATATCTAAACTTAACGCCATCCTTAACCCAACAACCACAGAAGATATCATACCTCCAACCGTGTACATAGTGGGAGAGGATTTGCCAGGTTAAACGTTCAAACACCTCTAGACTTACTTCGATCGCGCGACCACTGATTACTATATTGAGTTTAACATTGGTTTTAACATTGAAACCAAACTTAGCTAAGATATATTTAGCCAACAAGTACTCAATCAGCAACGAGCACCAGTTGTCAAAACATAACGACTAGCTAAGGCTATCTTTACCCTTCTCATATTTCTCAATATTACATTACCATTCAATCACAGCTCACCCTCGTAATCCAAGGCTTCCTCTTTCTTACAGCTTCACTGTCTACAAACTTAAACCTTTTAATGCGTGCTCTGTTCGATCTCACTTTCTCTAGGGTAACACCGTATTCGCATCCTTACAATCCATCTTCAAACCTAACCCTAAACTTGCTAAGTTTAACTCTATACTGGTAACCTCTTTGACTAGCGTAGGTAACCCCATAGACTTAACCCTAACCTTAAACCCACCACAGATAGAAGCACCACCATCCATAGGCGTGTTATAGCTAAACTCTACAAAGCCATCCCTACAGCTAATAGTAGCATTTACAGGTATAACCCTATGTTTAAGATCTGAGTTCAACTCAAGATTCCAGGGCGTAACCTCATAGTTATTAGGAAGAGACTCATCAACAGCAATCACAAGAGCACCACGCTTAACATAGTAAAGAGGTGTATCATCAATATAAGCACCAACATCTACGATAAGTCGAGATATCTTATATAACGATCCTCTCTTGTTAATCCATAAAACTCTAGGTCATGAGTAGCAGAAACACACTCGTAATTTCCTTCAGGACTTAAATAACATTTTCTTCTTTTCTTTCTACCGTTTTCATCAACATATTCATGAACAGCATATAGATAAGATCTTCTGTGAATATTCTCTCGATAAATCCATCTATAAGGCTCTCCACATCTAGGACATTTTGTGTTTTATGAGACTTTTTCAGTCCATAAATTTATGGACAGATAAAGTTTAAAAATTCTCTCAGCAAAACAATTATTATCGAAATATGTTTCTCATGTTCGATATCATATGTTAAGGATAAGTGATCATCTGGTTATTCCGTAAATTTATGGACCATGAGGATCTTGCGAGTAAAGCTCTGAAAATCTCTTTATGTTGATCGCATGTGATATTTGAAAAATTTGTTTAAGAAGTCTTTTGTAGACTAGATACTCTATATCTAGGTACATAATAGGGACATGCAAGACATATATATATCTGTTTACGTTGATATAGTATTTGATTCTGTCACATTCTATGATAGATTTCATACCTAAACCTTGCATAGGTTTTGAATAGGCAAACCCTTTACAATAGCCTTCTTCATCCATGTATATACAGATATTCTCTTAAAATCAAATCTATGTCCTAAGCCTATGTGTATTTCGGTCATCAATATTTTCAAACGATCTATATCTACTCTCATGTCATTAAAATCTTCTCTTGGTTTGATATTTTCTCTATGAGACTTTTAATTTTTCTTTCTTTTTTGTAAACAATGATTCAATATATTTTAAGATCTTTACCCATATACTCCTTAAGATCTTTATCTCGAGACTCTGAATAATCTCTGACAATACACTACATTTCTCAGCGTCTGCTCCTAATCTAATGAGTTTTTCTCTAAGCTCTTGAAAACTTTTCTCAACATAATTCTGATATGTTTCTACTTCTTCATTTTCTCATCAGTTTTAGCTATAAGTTTAGCAATTTCTGAAGTTTTTTCCTCTAAATACTCCGAATATTCTCTAGCATCATCTAACAATCTCTTAAGTTTATCAACAATCTTTGTCACAGAAGAAGTTATAATCTTCTCATTACTAAGGATCCTTTCGAAGAGATTTTCTGCAACATCTAACGAAACGCCTAGTTTCAAAACAAGATCATTAGGATTCTTGATCTCCCCAGATCTCATCAGCTCAATAGCTTTAGCCTGGATCTCGATGGAGACAACTTCTCTCCCAGCTTCTTCAACAATCTTTCTATCAGTTTCTTCTCTGACAGCCTTATGAATATCACGCATGCTCATCGCCAAAAGCTCAGCAATCTTCTTATATGTGACTCCGAACTCTTGATAAAGAATTCTGGCGAGAACCTTTTTAATGCTCAGAACGAATATATAATGGATTGATCTCTATGGCTTCTGCAAAGCTCTCACGTGACAGACTTTTGATCTCATCTTTACCTATGCTTTTTAAAACGATCCTTATCTTCGAGACAAGAACATCAAAAATTATATGACATACTTATACATCACCTCTTTAATACCATATTATATCAGGGAAAGATATTAAATATTTAAGCTGAAGACAAGAATATGATACCATAAAAATGAGAACATCTAATCTCGAAAAAGATATCATATTAAAACGATAATATGGTAATAAAAAGCTACATAAACAAATTCATGTCCCTGTAAAGTTACAATAAAAATATTGCAAGAAAAAGCCTATAAAATCTTTTACAACATCTATAGACGCTTACCTTAATACCATTTAATAACAATACCATTAAACCTTAGTCTCTGAAATAAATAAAGATAATTATCTTTCTAATCAAAACTTCTCATCCTCTGATCTTTATTAATAAAGTTTTCAAGAAGAATTAGTTGTCCAAAGATCTCTTAATGAAAGATGATCTTTTTATTCTGTTTAATATTATTGTTCCAATGTTCTCTTGTTTCATAAGGTATTTCAAAATGTTTAATACTGTTGATCTGAATAGCGAGTCTCTAAAAATCTTGTCTATGTATGCGTCTAATATTGTTGTGATATCGAGTCTGTATGGCGTCTCTGCTAATCCTCTTCTCACTAGGTTGCATATCTCTATTGTTTTTCTCAACTAACTTATCTATTCCAAGCTCATATGCTATGTCTCACACCTTTTTGTCCATCCATCTCCATATTGTTAAATAATCTATCAAAAGAATCATATGTTCCTTATATATTGCATGGGCCGCCGACACAGCTGTCTCAGCCTCTATAGTCAATGCTCTCGCCCTGACATTATTTATCATGATCTCCTCAGAATATTCTTTAAGCAGTTTCACACCATCTGAATACATGATCCATACGAATGAAGAGTTTGTGTAGAGATCAGCTATAAACCCGCTCTTAGCAGGAGTGATGGTGAAAGGCTCAGAAACAGCTATTTTGAAGCCTCTGCGAATCAACAACTTAACAGCCTTAGGGAAATCATCTACCCCCTGTAAGTACATCCAGATCTACGGATACATGCTCGAAGTACTCCTAAATCCCTGTTGCGTATAACTTCGACAATCTACAAAATATCCTACAAACAAATATCACAAAATTCTTAGTCATTACAACACCACCTATGGTCGTACTAGATCGCAGTATAAAGTAAATGTTTAAAAAACGGTTGTGTTGTTAAAAAGAGTGGGTTCGGAGAGCTATCGAAGAAGAGAGAGGTCTCCAGGTTCTACATGCAGGGTTGGAGTGTGTTAGGGAGGTTGGGGAACCGTGTTATGAACTATAAACTATAAACTAGGTAACTGCCTTACAGTAAAGAGGTTCTACGTATCTAAGGTGGGATAAAAGTATATGTATACATGCTTTAAGCTTGATGCTGACACTTTCATCACCTTTCCTCAAAGGGGTATCAGCAAAGGTTCTTGGTATAGGTGAGCAATACGATGTTGAATATGTTCAATGCCCAGATCCAGGAAAACCTTGTATTGTGGAGGAGCAGTAATATTTGAACTTAGAAGGTAGGTTAAAAGCGTAATTGTGAAGTATTAATATTTATTTTGTTTCATATTTTCTGTGCAACGAAAAACAAAGTAGTCTGGAAGTTGGGGAGCCCATCCTTATAATACTTTCTTCTAAATATTGTTTTCTTTAAAAGTGTTTTTAGATTCTCTTCTAGTGTCAAGGATGGGAAGTCATACTCAATGATCTTGAAATGTTTCCCAAGCATCCTATGAACATCGTCCATAGAATGGAAGGAATGGTAATGACCCCATACATGGAATACATGGTGGCAGAAAGGACACATGACTATTTTATCAGCGAGGTTCTCTTTCCAAGGCACTGTCGCTATTAAGAAGCCATAGGGTTTTAAAAGTTTATGTATGTTTTCAATTGCTTTGTCCAAGTCCTTTATATGTTCAAGTACATCAAGAGCAAACACTATATCAAATCTTTGTACCAAGTCTTCATTAACAGGTTTAGATATGTCGTGCTTAATCAAGTCGATCCCATACGATTTGAAACGCGAAAGTTTCATAACCAAGTACTCAGAGATGTCGATACCAACGATCTTTAAGTTCAGCCCTGAAGACTTCAACAATAAAAGTAAATAGCCTTCACCAAAACCTATTTCGCAAACATGCATTTTAGGTTTCAAATACTTCTTTGACCGTTTAAAGACATATAAAACCTTGTATCTATTACCTAACCATGTCTCTCCTCCACCTTCTATTTGTTGCTTACCCTGAAAGTCGTATACTTCTTCCCATGAAGGATTCTCGTTCTTCTTGTTATAACAAAATATCTCTGAAATATCTGGGGCAT
>JAJHRF010000046.1 GCA_020832925.1 Desulfurococcaceae archaeon
CTTCTCACAATTGCGTTTGGTGGAAGCATTAATGCTAATGCTGATCCTAGTGTTGATTTACCGCAACCGCTTTCACCAACAATACACAGTGCTTCACCTTCGTATAGATCTAGATCAACACCTCTAACAGCGTGTATAACGTCTGTAACTGTGTAGTAGTCTATAACTAGGTTGCGTATCTCTAGAAGCTTCTTCCTCACCTATATCCTCACCTGCGCTACATTCCTTAACCTCGGGTTCAGATACTCTTTAACAGCATCACCAAATAAATTGAAACCTACAACCGTTATCAGAAGCGTAAGCCCTGGGAAAAGAGATATCCAGTAAGCTCTCCCTATATATTGCCAACCCTCACTTATCAACCTACCCCACTCAGGTATCGGTGGTGGAACACCTACACCTAGAAAACTTAGAGAAGCTGCTTCAAGTATTGCTGAACCTATATCAAGCATTGCCTGTGTGATCACGGGTGTAAGAGAGTTGGGAACAATATACCTGGTCATTATAGCCCATCTACTTAAACCAATAACTTTCGCAGCTTCAACATAGGGTGCAGATTTAACAGAGTTTACAGTGATGTACATAAGCCTAGCATACCAAGGCCACCAAGTAGTTGCTAAAGCTATTATAGTTGTTACAACACCTCGACCTAGAACAGTTGCTAAAGCTATTGCTAGTAGAAGTGGTGGATAAGCTAAGAACATATCGGTTATCCTCATCAATACCGTACCAACAGCTCCCCCTATATACCCAGAGACAAGCCCTACGATTACGCCGATAGCTAGGGAGAGAAGAACAACGGATAGAGCTATTAAGAGCGAGTACCTAGATCCTAGTATAACCCTGTTCAGCATATCTCTACCAAGAGCATCTGTTCCAAACAGGTGTTCAGGTGATGGAGGTTTAAACGCTTTATCTAGATCGTATGTAAGCCCCCATGCATCTTCAGGTTTCGTTAGTATGTATGGAGCTATAGAGCCTACAACGATGAAGATCAAGACTATGATGAACCCCGCGAAGTATAGAGGTCTCTTAATCAAGAACTTCATGAACTCCTTGAACACTACATTCATCAGAACTTCACCCTAGGATCTATCCATGCGTGGATTATATCGACAACTAGATTTGTTAAAGAGTAGATTATAGCTACGAAGATTATTCCCCCGAGTATAGCTGGGTAATCGAAACTTAGTAGAGCCATTCCTATGTAGTACCCGATCCCTGGGTAAACAAATACCAGTTCAACCATTAAAGCACCTGTTATAGTATACCCGAAGCTAAGACCTAGAGCAGCTACTACAGGTGCAACAACGTTTTTCAAAACGTATTTATACAGTATCAACCTTCTAGGTAGTCCCCAAACTTGGAGAGCTTTAACGTAAACCTCTTGAAGAGATTCTATAGCTAGCGAACGGGTTGTTCTAATTGTAAGCCCTAGAGGGTACATCATCAGCACAGCTACAGGTAGAACCATGTGTTTAAGGATATCGATTAACGCTTGTATGTTTAGCTGTATCAATGCGTCTAGTATATAGAAATTAGTTATAGGTTTAAACCCTGTCGCGATAGCGACCTCAGTACTTATCCTCATCCCGCTAGGCAGTACTTTAAACCATATACTGAACACAAGCTGGAGCATAAGCCCTAACCAGAAAACAGGTGTTGATGCTATAACTATGCTGAATACCGAGATAACTCTATCGATAAGCTTACCGTAGTTAACAGCAGCTATAATACCGAGTACAACCCCTAACACAAACGCTAGTAAAAACGCTGTAATTGTTAGCTCTAGTGTTGCAGGTAAATATGTAAAGATATCTGATAGAATAGGTTGACGTGTTCTCCACGAGATACCCCAGTTACCAGAGAAAAAATCTTTGAGATAGTAGTACAGTTGAACATATATAGGCTCGTCTAGGTGAAGCTCTTTCCTAGCTCTCTCGATCTGCTCAATAGTTGCACGAGGACCAACCCATAGAAGTTCTGGTCTAGCAGGGATAACACGTGTAATTATGAAAGCTATGATGAGTACACCGAGAACAACGAGAAAAAGCATAATTATTCTTTTAATGATGTATTCCTTCGATATAGGCACTCTTTCCTACCCTTTAACATTTAAAGCTTGGGCAAATACTACTGTTGGGTATGCTGGGTTGATAGAGTTCTCTAGATTTCCTACCCTATTCTTTGCAACCCTATACTCCACCATATCCCACAACCCGATACCGGGTACATCTCTGTATAGAATTTCCTGAGCTTTTCTGTAAAGCTCTAAAGCTTTACTCGGATCCGTACCTTCAAATCTGTAAGCTTCCTCGATAAGTTTCTCAAATTCTGGGTTCTCGTAGTAACATAGGTTAAACGATTTGCTTTTGCTATGGAACATGTTGTAGAGGTACGTTATAGGGGATAATATGTCTGGCCACCAGTAGAACATAAGTATATCCTGAGCTGCTTCAGGGTCTTCCCACCCTTTCTGAGCTAATGCCCACTGCTCCTCCCAGCTCATAGGTCTTATCTCGATGTTTATACCTATCTTAGCTAGCGAGATCTTGATGAGCTCAGCAGTTCTCTGTTCATATATATCCCCAGCTGTGTACGTCAAAACCAAAACTCTATCTATACCGTTGGGGTAACCAGCTTCAGTTAGTAGCTGTTTAGCTAACGTTAAGTTGTATTCATACTTGAAGTCCTCGAAATGTCCCCACATACCGTAGGGAATAACACCGCTAGAAACTCTTGCGTAGCCAGCTCTAGCTGTTTTAACAATATCTTCGTAAGGTATGGCGTGGGCAATAGCTTTACGTACTAACGGATTGTTTAGCGGTGGTTTCTTTGTGTTTAATAGTATCACCAGGTTTTGGTAGCTAGGCTTAATAACAACGATGTAGTTAGGGTCTTTCTTAAAGTTCTCAAGTTCTTCAGGAGGTACGTATTGAGCTATATCTATCTGACCTGCTTTAAGTAGAGTTGCTTGGGTAACAGCATCTTTAACTATCTTCACTATAAAGACGTCTGGGGCGTTGGGGTTCGCTAAAAGGTATCCACGTTCTCTCCATCCCCACCAGTTCGGGAACTTCTCTAAGATAACCTCGTTCTCAGGATCCCATTTAACAAGTTTATAAGGTCCTGAACCTGCATCACGTCCACTATTAAACCATTCAGCTACTTTAGGATCTGTATAGTTTTTAGCACCTGTGTACTCCACAACCTTCGGGCTGAATATGTAGACACCGTAAGGCATTGCCAACATCTTGTCTAGCGGAGCTGGGTATTTTAGATAGAATCTCACAGTATAGTCGTCCACAACTTCTATCCTATCAATAGGCTCTAATACATATGCAGCTCCTTGACCTAGAGCAATAGTTCTCTCAATAGATATCTTAACTGCATAAGCTGTTACAGGTGTACCGTCGTGGAATACCGCGTTCTTTCTCAGATAGAATGTCCATACAAGTCCATCAGGACTAACTGTGTAGTTTACAGCTAGACCAGGTATGAACTTGTTGTTTATAGGGTCATACCATAGAAGAGTTTCGTAGACCAGGGGTAGCCATAGTATAGAGTTTGAGAACTCTGTGCTAGGGTCAGCAGTTGTCATCTCTGATAGCGATGCATATACAACAACTTTCTTAGCTGTAGCTGGTGTAGGTCTGAAGAATATCCCTACCAGGATCCCTACAACAATTACAGCTATTACTATTCCTACAACAACTATGAGTCTAGATCTTAAAGCCATGCAAAACACCGATATCTAACTCGTTATGTAGTTCATAAGATACCTATATAAAGCTTTATGATTTCTAAGCCTATTGTACTGATCTATATATCGATAAAATTTTTAAACACATATCTAGCGAGCTAATCAAGGTATCTACATAAGGTGTTTTAGATGGGTCTAGTTATAAAGTCTGTTTCCGATATTAGGAAACTGGTTATCGGTGCTACGATTCTTGGTACAGGTGGTGGTGGTGATCCTGAAGAAGGTTTTAATGTTCTGTTGAAAGCTGTTGAGAGTAGTGGTAGAGGTGTAGAGATAGTTGATGTAGCTGATATACCTAGCGAAGGTTTTGTAGTTGTACCTTACTATGTAGGCTCTATAGCTCCTGGTTTAAAGAGTAGGAAATCTGTTAAAATCGCAAACCCTATTTCCAAAGCTTTCGAGGTTATGGAGAAAGAGCTTGGGGGTAGGATAGTAGCTGTTGTAGCTACAGAGATGGGAGGGTTTAATACAGCTATAGCTCTAAGTATAGCTGTTTCAAGAGGTTTACCTGTTATCGATGGTGATCTCGTTGGTAGAGCTGCTCCAGAACTTCATCAATGCTCTGTACACGTATTCGGCTACTCCATGACCCCTTCTGTCCTTGTTACGGAGACAGGGGATATAGTTGTTGTGAAAGAGTACTCAGATATAGATGATTACGAAGCTATAGCTAGGTATTTATCAACTTTAGCAGGTAGATTCGTAGCTGTTGTCGATACACCTCTAACCCGGGATAAAGCTGAGAAAGCTGTTATAAAGAACACGATAAGTTTAGCGTATAAGCTCGGTGAAGAAGTTCTGAAAGCTTCTGAGCAAGGGGTTTCCCCTACCGAGAGAATAGCTAAGCTTCTGAATGGGTGGGTGGTTTTCGAAGGAACTGTTGAGAGATATGTTTGGAGAAACGAAGGAGGTTTCCTCAAAGGGGAAGCGTATATCCGTGGTAAAGGAAGGTTCTCAGGTAGAACTCTGAGGTCGTGGATAATGAATGAGCATATAATGGTCTGGATCGATGGAGAGCCTCTGGTTATGCCTCCAGACTTATTCACTTTGCTAAAGCCTAGCGGAATACCTATAACAAATGCAGAACTTAGAGAAGGTATGGATGTGATAGCTATAGCTGCTCCAGCACCGAGGATTTGGAGAAGTGATAAAGGTTTAGAACTTTTCGGCCCTAAGCATTTCGGGTTTAACTACGAGTATGTACCTGTTGAAGAACTTGTTGTTAGAAGAGGTGTTGTTTAGTGAAGAAGATCCTTGTTGTAAATCCTGTTGGTCATAGTATGTGGGATTTATCAGATCTAGAGATATACAAATCCTTCGCAAACCCAGGTACAGAAGTTGTAGTTAAATCTCTTCCTAAAGGCCCTAGAACTGTTGAGAAATTAGAGTCCTATTTCGAGGCAGAGAAAGAGGTTGTGAACCTTGTTTTAGAGAGCTATAGAGGTTTCGACGGGGTTATAGTTAACTGTTTCCTTGAGCCAGGTGTCCCTATTTTGAAGAAGAAGCTTAGAGGTGAAGTAGTTGTTGTTGGTCCTGCTGAAGCTTCTCTAAGTTTCGCAAGTGTTTACGGAGATATAGTTGTTGTTACTGTTGGAGCTGTTGAAGAGAGCATCAATTTGATTAAAGAGAAGGTTAGAGCTCTAGGTTTCGAGAAGAAAGTTGTTGGTGTTAGGGGTATACCTGTAGGTGTAGAGGATATAGATATCGATAAGAAGAAAGTTCTAGAACTTCTTGTGGTAGAAGCTAAGAAAGCTATGATCGCGGGTGCTGATGTTGTTGTTCTTGGGTGTACAGGTTTAGCAGGTTTAGCTAAAGATGTTGAGAAAGAGGTAGGGATACCTGTTATAGACCCTGCATGGGCATCTATAAAATTTCTTGAAATTCTCTTAAACAGGTGAAAACATGGTTGAGTTCCTCGAGTTTGAGTTGATGAGAGCAGCTATGAAGCTTGTTAGAGATGTGTTAAAAGTTTCGAATAACGAAGAAGTGGTTATCACAGCTGATACAGCAAGTGATTGGAGTGTAGTTAAAGCAACAGCTAGAGCTGTATCTGCTGTAGGTGGTAAACCTGTTGTATTTCTACATGAAACACCTGTAGGTGTTGGTAAAGCTGCTGATCCTTACCTACCTGTGAAAACTCTTACAGCAACTCTTGTATCAGCAGATGTTTGGATAGAGTTTAACAGGAATTGGTTGCTATACTCAACACCTTACTGGGAAGCTGTAACTCGTGGGAAAGCTAGGTATATATGCTTAGTAGGTATGTACGCAGACGCGATGGTTAGGATGATCGGTAGGGTGGACATAGAGTTGATGTACAGGTTCCAGAGGAAGTTAGCAGAGGTAACAGCTAGATTCAAAGAGATGCACATAACCTCCCCAAGCGGTATGGATGTAGTGTTCGAGAACGATCCTAGTAGACCTATTCTCGTGGAAGGAGAGGTTAGCGGACCTGGGGAATACATGCTTTTCGGTCAAGTTGATTGGGCTCCTAAAGAGGATAGTATAGACGGGGTTATAGTATTCGACGGAAGTATCTGGCCTCCAGAAGAGCTAGGTATCCTCAGATCCCCTATAAAGATCTACGTAAGAGAAGGTAGGGTATACAAGATTGAAGGTGGCTACGAAGCAACACTCTTCGAGAAATGGCTTAGATCTTTAAACGATGAGAAGATGTACAACATAGCGCACATATCCTACGGATGTAACCCCGGAGCCAAGCTCTCAGGTAATATACTAGAGGATGAGAGGATATGGGGAGCTGTTGAATGGGGGTTAGGTTCGCAATCACCAACGTTTAAAGGTAAGCTAGGTCCTGCTATAAGCCATACAGATGGTGTATGTCTTAGACCTACAGTTATCGGTGATGGAGAGATCATCATAAGGGATGGGGAATTCGTACACCCAGATCTCGTAGAACTAGCGTCGAAGCTGAAGATACCTACGTAGAGGTGCAGATATACGGTAAAGATGCTTATACTAAACCCTGTCTCAGTTAAGCATTGGAACGATCTTGTGTATAGGTATGTATCGAGATTTCTAGAACCATCGACAGAAGTTGTTGTTAAGAATATCGATGGTGCTCCACCAGCTATCGAATGCGAATACGATAAAACGTTAGCTGAGCACCTAGTTGTTGAAGAAGTTATTAGAGCAGAGAAAGAGGGTTTCAACGCTGTTGTGATAAACTGTTTCGATGATCCTGGTCTTAGAGCTTCTAGAGAAGTTGTTGATATACCTGTGTTCGGTATTGGCGAAACATCTCTTTACTACGCTCTAATACTGGGCGATAGCATAGCTATTATATCAACTGGTAGGAATTCTCTTACACTATACCGTAGGAAAGTACGTGAACTAGGTATTGAGAACAGGGTTGTCTATGTATCTGGTATAGAGGTACCTGTACTAAAACTTAGAACAGATGAGGAAACTGTTATGAATATGCTTATCAACGAAATAGATAAAG
Source organism: Desulfurococcaceae archaeon (assembly GCA_020832925.1). GTDB lineage: Archaea > Thermoproteota > Thermoprotei_A > Sulfolobales > Ignisphaeraceae > Ignisphaera. Next base: position 7,230 of record JAJHRF010000046.1, read on the forward strand.
CTGTAAACGAATTCGGAGCAGAGGTTGTTGTTCTAGGGTGTGGAGGTTTCATAGGGTTTGCGGATACACTTTCTAAGAGATGTGGAGTACCTGTGGTAGATCCAACAATAGTAACTGTGAAAATTGCTGAAGCTACTGTATGGATAGGTTATACCCATAGCAAGAAGTTTCTCTTAAACAGGTTGAAAACACCCTACACATACTAATACTCTTCATCAAGGCGGTAGGTTCATCATTAGGTAAGCCATAACCTTCGCATCGTTAACAATGTTATCTATTTTTGCATATTCGTTAGGCATATGAGCTACATCATCTATAGTACTCCACACAACAGCAGGGATACCTAGTCTTCTAAAGAATGCTGCAACTGTTCCACCACCGATACCTCCAACCCTAGGTTTAATATCTCTAAGTTCTTCAAGAGCTTTAACAAGCGTTCTAACGATAACTGAGTCTACAGGTGTTGGTGGAGGTGAATCGCTTCTCTCAATAACCTCTATACCTAGTTGTGGATATCTAGAACCTTCGAATACCTTCTCGTACTTCGAAGCAATTCTATCGAATACCTTCTTCAAATCCTCCAACAACATATCGATACCGTGCTCAGGTAGAAGTCTGCAATCGTACACAATTTCGTGTTCCCCAGGGATAATATTAGGTGAACTACTTGTATTCTTAACCATAGTAGGTTCACATGTTGTTATAGGTGGATCGAATAGATCGTTTCTAAAGCTGTACCTCTCCTTCAACATCTCCTCTACAGCAACGATGAACTCCGATGCTACTTTATGAGGGTTAAGACCTTTATGAGGAGTACTTGCGTGAACCTGTAAACCTTTTATCTTTAGCTTTACCCAGAGGATAGACTTCTCGGCAACCTCTATAAAACTCCCATCGCTAACACCGTAATCAGGTACTAGAGCTACATCATCTACCTCGAACAGATCTCTATGCTTATCAACTAGATACCCTATCCCATACCTAGAACCGGCTTCCTCATCGCTAACAAAAGCTAGGACAACAGTTCTACTAGGTTTAACACCTTCATCGAGTAGAGCTTTAGCAGCTATAAGCGATGAAACTATCCCCTGTCCATTATCTTCAGCACCCCTTCCATAGACTCTACCGTTCTCTACAACAGGTTCGAAAGGTTTCGTAATTGTCCAAGCACTGAGATCTCCTGGAGGAACTACATCTAGATGTGTAAGTATCCAGAACTTCTTCTCCGAAGAACCTCTTATATACGCCAGGATATTTGGTCTTAAACCACCTCTAGCCCTATTATCAGGAACATTTATAATCTTTATATCATCGAAACCCCAACCCTTTATAACGTTATAGAGGTACAAAGCTTTCTCATACTCACCATCACCACCATACTCAGGGTTTACAGCAGGTATCTTTATCAAATCCATAAGCAGTTCTACAGCATAACTCTTCAAAAATTCAATCCTGTTAAACACATTCAACATAAACACCTCACAACGCTGTACAGAGATAAAATCTAGCTAAAAATTTTTTCCAGGAACCTCTACCGATAATAATCTTCATAACCATAATACCAAAGCAACTAACCCTAAAGCGATAGCTACGATTGTTAACCATACAGCTATCCTCGTCATAATCTTCACCAAACCTGTTAAACCAGCTATAGCGAAACATATACGATTGCTACGAAGAACCATATCAATGTATCACGGAGGAGGGAAACGGTATAGATCCTTACATCGCTAGATATAGAGAACTTCATAACAATAGATACAACAATACTGAGGATAATTATAACTAGACCCTAAGAATACTACTTCCACAGTGATCCACTTTATATCACTTGAGCTAAAGACACTATGTATCTACATCATTATAAACCTAACTCCGAAAGGTGTATAGATTTCTGCAGAGGTACCTATTCATAGGTGTTCAGACGATACATAGCTTGTAGATAGTATATAGCTAGGGTTAGTATCGATAATCTATAGAAATACTCCGCTAGAGGTTGGCTACAACTTGAAGCAGAAGATATCTGGAGATAGTTTAACAAGTAGGTTTCTAGAGATTGTAGAAATCCTTGAGGAGGAGTCTAGAAGGTTCTGGATTCCGCATATAGATCGTGAAGATGGGTATGTTTTAGCATCTCTATCCTATTATATAGCTATCTTAGGTGGTAAGGTGTTTATAGATGCTGGTGCAGGTA
>JAJHRF010000047.1 GCA_020832925.1 Desulfurococcaceae archaeon
ACCCCGATGCCTAGTGAACCCATCCCCGAGGTAGCTATGCTATTAATGGAAAAAGTAGGTGAGGAAAAAGCCCCCTAGATGCAACGAATGAGATAAATTAATGAGGATAAACATCTAGGGGCAAACGGTTAGCGGATAGGAATAATCTTCACTTCTTGGGTTTAGTCTAAGCTTCCCCGGAGCAATCATCTATGAATAGTTGCGCTTTGTCCTTGTCTCGGTTTTCTGCATTAGATCAGGTTCTCATCTACTTACTTGCAGAGCTCTCAGGGCTTCATGTAATCTGCGAGTTTTTAATCTACATAGGTTCGTAGAGATCTTGCAATGTATCTCTTTATATATGTCAAATATATTAATAAGCTTTAAAAAGGATACTAAAAGTGTTAGATAATTAAGCAAGGTATTCACGGCTAATTAAAGCTCGTTATAATAAATGCAGAAGTCATCACAGTTTACATCGTTTACGGAGTAATATATACGCTGGTGTAAAAATATGTAAAGATGTAGATGATGAATTACTCCCGGACAGATCTTAAGAATGAAGACAACTTACCCTACTGATTAACAATCTCAAGAGTTATTTTCAATGTATGTAAGATGTTGTTAGACAATAATTGAATTCAAATCCATATTTATTTAAAGTTAGAGTTATGCACCTTAGCTACAATGAGATCTAATCTAGTCTAGCTATGCATATGGTATTGTATACCTCAGTTGTTTTCACCTTTATTTTTCTACCTATTAACGAGCTGTTCCACTCTAAACCAGTGATAGTTATGGTATACATATGTTTCTCCTCTACAGCTAGAACTTCGTTTTTCAGCCATCCAGGAGCTACAACAGTTACTGAGATACTATCCCCTTTTTTAAAAGGATTGCGATAACATTTACTTCTTCTTATACCAAAGTTTAGGTTTTTATAGTACAAAGGTATACCATACTTCTCCTCTAGCTTAGACAAGAATTTTCTAAAATCTTCCCAACCGACATACTTTATAGATGGAACTTTTCTTCCATATCTATGTATTTCGTATTTCTGGATTCCGAATGGAGGATACTTTTTACCGACACCGATCTTCAAGCCCCACTCAATTATATCCTCTATATCTTTATCATTTAGTCCTGGTATCCATACAGGGGTTAGATGGACGTCTATAGTTGTTTCCTTAACAATATACTCAACAATGTTTTTAACATACTCAACGTTATACCATTCAACACCTTGTAGAACCTTACCTTTATCTACGTTAAGAGTATCTATACTTACATTAAGTCTGTCGAGACCTGCTTCAGCTAGTTGGTCTATCAATTTCTTTGTTAATGTATATCCCCTAGTCTCCATAGCGACTCTAGGTAAAAACTCCTTTAATTCTTTCACAATTTCAACTATGTTTGGATGTTGTGGAGGCTCTCCAACGCCATCGATTAAACCTTCAATTACATCTCTATCCTTATTCTCGTAAACATGCTTTACCCATCTAACTAGAAGTTTTGGATCGACTATGTATTCAGATAATCTATGCTTGCTAAAGGGACCGGCATCAACACTGCAATAAATACAGTTATACGGGCATAAGGTGATAGGCCTAATCTGTATAATATTTGCGCATCTATCTATAACTCCGAAGGCTATATGCCCTACGAGAGGTATATCGTCGAGATATATGTAGTACCTTCCTTTCGCAAACCCTATAAGCTTTGGCATAGAGGCTCATCGAGTCTATACTAACGATATAGATAACAGCTAAAATACTCTCAACATCTACTATTACTTAACGCTATTCATGAGGTCCCTCGAACCTTCTTACCTCTTTAACAAGGTGTTCTACTACGTTAAACAGTATGTTAAGCCCTATTTCAACGGCTTTAGGAGCTCCGGGCAAAGCAACTAAAATAGTGCCTTCAGGACTTATATACATCTCCGCCCTACTAAGTATTGCTTTAGCTCCTTCGATTTCATAAGAAATTCTTCTGAATAACTCACCAAAACCAGGAAGTTTTCTCCAAGCCATAGATTCAAGTACATCGACTGTAATATCTCTAGGGCTAGGTCCAGTCCCGCCTATAAATACAGCAACGTCTACTTCGCTAAGCATATTCATTATAACTCTGACTATCTCTTTAAAACTATTGGGAATGTAGACAATGTCGTAAACTTTGTAACCTTTACTACGAATAGCTTCTGCTGCTTTAACTCCGCTAACATCTCTAGATCTATCTTGAAAAACGGTATCGCTAACTACGACAATCATAAAAACTATATCCATATCTAAACCCTTTCTTTTTACCCCAGCCTCAAGGTTAAAATACCTTTTAAATCATGGTACTTGGCTATACCTCGTTATAAAATAGATAGGAACCAGTTTAGATCGGCAGATGGTTTAGCAGATATGAAGCTGCTAACGATGTTCGATCCTTACACCAGGAATAAATGTCTAGATGTGCTGATGGGGAAGTTGTTGAGCATAGAGATAGGTGTGGAATTATTACTCAACCGGAGGTTTAAGGTCTGTAATAAGTATAGATGGCGATGATGTTTACGCGATATGCAGATTTTTATCAGCGATAGAATGAGTATCCGAGACTCATGTTGTTTACGAGATTTCTAAAGGTAAATCCCTAGACAATATCAAGAAAATCAGTTCGATGTTAATAGATGAAGTGTTTAAAGGTAAGGAAATCTTCGTAGAGGTGAGGAGGTGGAACAAGGATTAACTCTTTAAAAACATTGATGTAGCCAGGAGATTGTAAAGGAGATGCCGTCGAAAGCTATAGCGACACCCTATCTTAAGGCTAAGAACATTGTTTTAATTGGTATAGAGAGGGATGTAGTAGTCTTTGCATATGTTGATGAAAACATTGCTAGTATGTTTGAGAAACCATCGATACCTATAGAAGCTGTATCTAAAGTTGTTGCTATTGTGGATAGAATGTAAACCGATTACGAGATAACGAATTTGATATAGTTATTTGATACTAGAGCTTTAGGATTCAAGTTGAGATTGTATAAACCGAACGGAAAAGTTCTAAAGGATGTACTCGATGCACTGGATATAGAGATGCCGAAGAATATGAAGATTGTGAAATTAGTTGATGAAGCGTTAGAAGGCGTCGATATACCGATAATACTAAGCTTCTATGCCAAGGACAACGAGAGAAAAAGTTATCGAGATCTTAATGAATTCTAGGGAGAAGAAGATAGGGTTTATCTTAGGTAATGAGTATAGGGATGTTTTAATAGAGTTAATAAGGAGTAGAAGTTTTGTAGAGATAAGATTAGGGCTTCTTGATTTTGATGAAAGATTTAAATAGGGTTATTCCCATAAGCTTTTGATGTAGGTGTAGTGATGTTAGTGAGTAGTTCTGAGACCTTGAAGGAAGGTTATGGAGTGTTGAGCAGAGCGTCAGCTTTACGTATTTCTGCTAAGAATATGCCTGAGGATAAGGTATTCAAGAAGTTGATGTTGCCCCGCGGTATCTATGTTCATTTATGTCCAAACTGTGGTGGATCTATCGAGGATAATAGGCTAATATTTAGAAATGCATGTTCTAAATGTATGGGGAATAATGATATAGTTTTTGTAGAAGATATAGTAGACTTGGCGAAATACTTAAAGCAGTTGAACGATGAGGGAGTTTTGAAGAAGATTATCGATGTTAAGAACTTTGTTAAAGAGTTTAAGAAATTCTTCGTTAAATGTATTGGTAATGATCCATGGAATCTACAGGTAAGCTGGGTTATAAGGATTGCACAAAACCAGAGTTTTGCTTTAATAGCGCCTACAGGTGTTGGTAAAACAACGTTCGGTCTTATTACAGCTCTATTTCTTGCGTATAGATATGGAAGAAAAGCATACATTATAGTTCCAACAGCTGTACTTGTAAAACTATACGAAAAGAAGTTAAACGAGTTTATGGAGAGAGCAGGTGTAGTAGTAAATGTCGTAGCTATACATTCAAGGATCCCGCAGAAGAGAAGAATAGAGTTAGAGAATGAGATACGTAAAGGCTCTTTCGATATACTTATAACAACATCTAGGTATTTGATAAAGAATTTCGAAGATGTATTCAATGTATTCTTATCAAACGGAGGAAAGATAGATTTCATATTTGTAGATGACGTCGACGCCGTTATGAAGGGGAGTAAAGCTATAGACTTGATACTTATGCTAGCAGGGTTCAGCAGTAAAGATATCGAGGAAGGGTATAAAGCGGCATTATTAAGGCAAAGGCTTCTACGATGCGAGGCTGCTGAAAGTGAAAGGGAGAGGAAGAATCTTTGTTACGAGAATGGGAAGGATATAAGGGACGTATTCGAAGAAATTCAGAGGAGATTAGCAATGAAGAGAAAGTCCTGCGGCATTGTTATCATAAGCTCTGCTACTGGAAGAGCTAGAGGTAGAAGAGTTAAGTTATTTAGAGAACTCCTAGGATTCTATATAGGGTCCGCTGTAGAGATCTATAGAAACATAGTTGATACCTGTATACCTATGCCTAAAGATGAGGACAAGGTTGCGGATCTTCTCTCGGATTTAATTAAAAAGTTAGGGGATGGAGGCCTGATCTACGTTCCGGTAGACAAAGGATTAGAGTACGCTTACAAGTTAAGAGATTCCCTCTCACAGAGGGGCTTAAGTATTGAAGTATTATCGAGTAGACAACCTCATGTAATTGAGAAGTTTGCTTCAGGTGAATACAAAGCTTTGATAGGTGTTGCAACATATTATGGACTTCTTGTTAGGGGTATAGATATACCGGAGAGGATTAGGTATGCGATTTTTGTAGGAGTTCCAAGACATAAAATTTCTCTATCGCAGATAAGCTTTTCACCTCTCAACCTCTTAAGGCTTTTAACAGTTCTATCAGAAGTTGTTTCGGATACCCATCAACGCGAGAATATAATCAAGATCATTGCAAACCTCAGAAGGATTATTAGAAGAACATCGGCTGAGAAACTTAGGATTATAGTTGAGAAAATGTCTAAAGGTGAAGTTGTAGAAGATCCTGTTGCAGTGGTTATAGCTGAAGCTCGAAACCTTGTCTCAACGTTATTATCATCGAAAAATGTTGTAGAAGCCTTGAAGAATTACCCGAAGGCCTCAATAGTGGAAGAGGGAGGATCGCTGTATATACTGATACCCGATGCACCAACGTATATACAAGCTAGTGGAAGAACATCAAGACTTTTCGCAGGTGGAGTTACAACAGGTTTATCTATAGTTCTTATTGACGATGAAAGACTTATCAAAGGTCTTACAGAGAGAGCACGATTTTTCATAGAGGATTTCATGTTTAAACCATTTGAAGAGGTGAATCTTAGTGATATACTGAGAAGAATTGATGTAGATAGAGAGCTTGTTAAACAGCTTAGAGCAGGTGTAATCCCGATTAATCGTATGGCTACAGAGTTTAAAGTTAAGACGGTTTTATTCATAGTGGAATCACCTAATAAAGCTAGGACGATAGCTTCTTTCTTCGGAAGACCTACGTATAGGGAATTCGATGGTTTAAAAGTTTATGAAACAAATGTAGGCGAAATGCATATAGTTATAGCCTCGACAGGGGGTCACATCTTTGAGGTTGTAGAAGAGGAGCTACAGGAGGATAGTGTCTACGGTATTGCAGTAACAAGGTTCGGTGACAAGGTGTTATTTTTGCCTAAATATGACTACATAAAGAGATGTCTTAATTGTGGAACACAGTTTGTTAAAGGGGATCAATGCCCGTCATGTGGATCAACTAGGTATAGATCGTCTAAAAGTATTATAGAAGCTTTGCAAAAGCTTGCTCTAGAAGTTGAAGAAGTTGTGATAGCGACTGATCCCGATTCTGAGGGTGAGAAGATAGGATATGATATAGCGGTAGCTTTAGCTCCTTTCGCAAAAACTATAGTGAGAGCAGAGTTCCATGAGGTAACGAGAAGAGCAATTCTAAATGCTTTAAGAAACCTGCGAGGTCTCGACATACTACTAGTTGAAGCTCAGATCACTAGAAGAATCGAGGATAGATGGTTGGGATTTGCGTTATCAGAGTACGTAACATCTCAATTAAAAGCGTTAGGATTGATATCCCAAGCATGGGGAGGAAGACTAAGTGCAGGTAGAGTTCAAACACCAACCCTAGGTAGAGTTATAGAGATCTACTTGAGCAGAATGAAAACGTTGAGAAAAAGCAAACTTATATATCTTGAAGGAGGACTTGTTATAGAGGTACCGCAGTCAGTATTAGAGGAGGTGCTGAAGGAAGAGGTTAGAAGGTTATCGCCGTCTAGAGTTGATGTTGTTTTTAAACCTTTGTCTAAGAGAATTGAGGTATTGTCACCTTTACCTCCTTTTACTACAGATGAAATGATTGCTGAAGCTCATAGAGCTCTGGGGATTGATGCTGTAGATGTTATGAAGCTTGCACAGGATTTATTCGAACTGGGTTTCATTACCTATCACAGAACAGATTCTACGAGAATCTCGTCGGTAGGTATAAATATTGCGAAAGAATACTTGGGAAGCGTTTTCGGTAATAAGTTTGAGGAACTTTTTGAGCCTAGAACCTGGGGAACAGGTGGAGCTCACGAAGGTATAAGACCCACAAAACCTCTAGATGTAGAAAAACTAAGAGAGTTACTAGCTGAAGGTGTAATAGAAGTACCTACAAGACTTAGCTCAAATCATTTCAAGCTATACGATCTAATCTTCAGAAGATTTATAGCTAGTCAAATGAAGCCGGCAACGGTAGAGAAATCAGAATTCCTAGTAATAGTAAATGTAGATGGTAAGGAGGTACTAAGGAATATCGTAGAAGTTGTTACAGGAGTTCTTGACCCAGGTTTCATGCTAGTATATGCACCGATAAAGGTAGTACCGTTGCTATTTACAGAATTTACGTTAAAACCTTCTAAGATTGTAACAGTGTTGTTAAGCGATTATCAATTACCTACACAAGGAGATATAATTAGGTGGATGAGGGAAACGAATATCGGAAGACCAAGCACCTATGCAAAAATTATCGATACTATTGTGAAGAGAAGGTATGTTGTTAGCGGTAAGGGTGGGGTACTTATACCGACTACAGAAGGATTCTATGTGTATACTGTTCTGTCTAGCACAAACTTCTCTGAAAGTGTTTATGAATTAGATGAATATCTAGCTCTACTTAAGAACATCTTCAAGAAGAAGGAACAAGTTTTAGATAACATAGTAAAGTTGTTGAGTATTGCACACAACGGTATAAAACGTATGGTTAGCGTTAGAAGAACAAGAGAATTATATGAGAAGATTCAGGCTGTAGAGGAGAACAAGATGGAGTATATGGATATAGTCTACGAATTGTTTAAGGAGGTATGCTTGAATGTTCTTAAAGAATTTGGAAAGGGGGTAGAGATGTGCAGAAAGCTTCAGGGACAACTATAGGAGTGATTCACGGATTGATCGAATTAGGAAAGTTTGATCAAAATATTCAGAAAGTTGAGGAAATATCTGAGAGAGCTAGAAGTGAAGGTGTTGATATACTAGTCCTTCCATCTATGATCAACGGCATTCCTATATTTGAGCTCAAGAAAAATCTGCGTATTAAAAGATCAGCTGAAACCATACCTGGTAGGACTACGGAATATTTGGCAAGTATAGCTAATAAGTACAATCTCTACATAGTCCCGGGGCCCATACTCGAGAGAAGGGGATCTAAGATATATAGATCTGTAGTAGCTATAGATCCTGCAATGAATATAAAAGCTGTTATAAGTCAAATATCTACACCTTCAGGCTATGGTCAAGGCTCAGTTCCTCCTATTATATTCGTTAAGGATATAAGTATGGGGATATTCATTGCTGAAGATATACATTTACCTGAACTAGTACTGTTAATGAAGTTCACAGGAATAAATATAGTTCTATTCTACCCGTATCCCTATACAAGTCTCGATAAGGTAATATCTATACTAAAAGCTAGAGCGATAGAGCTTAAGGTTATGGTTGTAAGTGTAGGTTGTACTGTCAAGAGGAAAGATGAAGAAGTTCTATTTATACCCACAACTATAATCGATGATAATGGTGTTGTAGTTCACGAAGTACTAGACAAATCTGTGAAAATGATCAAGATTACTATATCTAATCCCCAGAACCGGGAACCTATAGCTATGACCTCGGCTTATAGAAAACTCCTGAAATCTTTACGCAAAGCACTCACTTATTATGCTAAAAATGTTTAACTCAAAGAATTCAAGGTAAGTAATGTTGATAAAGTTATAGCAATTCAGAGCAATACTTCATGAAGATTTTTATGAACTACTTTTAACAGGTACAGCTATAATAACTCTTCGTGTTTTCAATACAATGTTAACAATATTTTGAGCTGCAAGTTCTTTCAATATTTTCTTAGCTAAGCTGTATCTGATGTTATGTCTTTGTGCAAGAGTAAACGTTGTTACGAAGTCGAAGTTTTTGATATCTTCTGCGACTTTTTTCAGTAGTGATGGATCAACAATCCCTAACCTATATTCTTTCTTCTCTTCTTTCACCACCTTCTTTTCTTCTTTTTTTGCTAACTTCATTTGGCGTCTCTCTATAGCACTAAGAGGTTTACCTCCTTTAGTTCCCATGAAACCACCTATGTTAATGAATTATCTCTAAGAATATAGCTTATTAATTAGCTTATATAAGTTTTCTTGCGTATTGATTACCGAAAATAGGGTTTGAAGAGCTTTAAGGAGGTTTCGAGTTTTGCTTAATATTCCCCCTAGCTTATATATAATTACTATGATAGATCGTTATTGGTGATAGTGTGCGAATAGTAACAGTAAAAATGCCTGAGTCATATATAGAAGCAATCGATGAACTTGTTAGAATAGGAAGATATGCATCTAGATCAGAAGTAATTAGAGCTGCAATAAGAGAGTTGTTAAAGAAGGAGCTATGGTCTGCTAAAAGTGGGGGTAGTGAGGAGAGAAGCATTAGAAGTAAGTATGTTGAGATTATAGATGATTTTGGGTAAAACAACTTTAGTTAAAGGTTGTCCCTATTTTTACACAAT
>JAJHRF010000012.1 GCA_020832925.1 Desulfurococcaceae archaeon
GGAATTTCAGCATATTCTTGGGACTAGCTCTCCTCTAGGAGGATCTATGATCCTATAACCACCAACTCCTGTCTTAGCTAGCACTATACCTCTATATTTCTCGCTTTGTTTAACTTCACCAATAATTCTTGCATTTTCAAAACCTAGACTTTTGATGAATTCTACAACTTCTTCAGCTACAGAAGAATCAACTGATAGAACTGCTACACCTTCACTAGCGAAATATAATGGGTCTATTCCTAACATTTCTGAGTATCTTTTCACAGAGGATCTTATTGGGATAGAGTTTTCATTAACGATGATTACTGTACCTGTTCTTGAAGCCCATTCGTTTAGAACCCCTGCTAGTCCTCCTCTCGTAGGATCTCTTGACGCGTGGATATAGTCGCCATATTTCTCTATCAAGGGTATCATCAGTTTTGTTAAGGTCTTAACATCGCTTTTTAGAAGACCTTTACTAAGCTCCTCAATTTTCTCCTCTAAACCCATCTGGAGAAGCATTATGACAGCTCCATGATCTCCTACGTAATCGCTCACAATTATTTTATCGCCTTGTTGTGGGTTATCGACAATAACCTTGTCCGCTATACCTATGGCTACGGTTGTGATAACGATTTTATCTATATGTCCTTTAGGCATAACCTTGAAATCTCCCCCTATCAACGCAACTCTTTCACTTTTTAGAATCTCTATGAAGGAGTTCACTATAATGTCGAGCTCTTCTACAGGAAACCCTTCCTCAACAACTATAGAGTCTAGCATAGCTATAGGTTTTCCTCCCATCATAAGCACATCGTTTATCGATCCACATGCAGCTAGAACACCTATATTCCCTCCAGGGAAGAAAGGTGGATTGACTGTGTAAGCATCTATTGAGACAACGATGTGTTTTCCGTTCGGAAGAGGGATGGCGGCTCCATCATCTAGAGCATCTAGTCCTATTCCGTTCAATGCTTTCTTTAAGTTACCCGGAACTTTTGATAGTATTAGCTTCTCTATAATCTCATGCATTTCAACTCCTCCAGAACCGTGAGCTAAGGTTATCCTCGTAGCTCTACTCATCTTTACCACCTTTAACAAGTTTTGCAAGCGATAGAAGTGTATTATACATGTTTATATACTGTTGCAGATCCTCACCTAGAACTTCTTTCAGAAACTCTATATGCTCTACAAACCCTTCATAGGTAAACTTAGATATGATAACCCCTGCGTGCACTATAACGATATCACCTTTAGAAATTCTCTCATTTGCGATTCCTATAAAAACTTCGTGTACAATACCATCTCCGAAATCTACTTTCGCAATCATACCGTTCTCATCAATATCTACTACTACAGCAGGTGTACCCCAACACATATTCTTACCTAACCCTTATCATACATCTTTTACTACCTAAATATTTTTGAATAGAGATTCAACCTTAGCCCTTATCTATACCTAGATCCTTAGCTATTTCAATGGCTATCATCCCCCCATGCTTAGCCCATATAGAACATGTACCTTCAATAGAGACCATACATGGACCTACAGGTGTTGACGGTGTACATACCTTCATGAAGAGAGGGCAGTTCGTTGGTAAAGCTTTTCCCAGGATTATGTCTGCACATCTACATCCCGGAGAGAGATCGTAAACCCATTCGTTCTTCCCTAATTCCCTAATCTTGAATTCTTCAAAAGCATCGAATATCCTAAACCTCGATTTCAATCTTAAACCGCTTTCAGGTATGAAACCTATCCCTCTCCATGCATCATCTACTACATCGAAAACCTCGTTAATCATTCTCTGCGCAACTTCATCTCCACTCCATGTAACAGCTCTTTTGTACTCATTTACTACTCTATACCGATCTTCAGATAACTGCTTGAGTATCTCTAGTATCGAGAACATGACGTCTATAGGTTCGAACCCTGACACAACTATGGGTATCTTGAATTCTTCCGAAACTTTCTGCCATGCTTTAGCACCAATTATTGTAGATACATGTCCTGGAGCTATCACACCTTTAACAGGTAGTTCTTGTCTATGTATATCTAGGGTATACTTCATAGCTGGAGGTGTAAGTTTAACTAAACTCAATAACTTGAGATTTCTGGGAATAGCTTTAGATAATATAGCTTTAGCATAACCTGAAGCCACAGTTTCGAAACCTATACCTATAAAGATAGAGTCTTTCCCATGTTTTTTAGAATCTTCAATAGCTTCAGCAAGGCTTGTTACAACTTTAACTAGTGCTCCAAGACTTCTAGCTTCACTTAATGATCTAACCTCTTTCACAGGTTTAACTGTTCTAAGTCTATAGGTATCGCCATACGTATACACAACAACCCCATCAAGAGCCAGCCTTAGTACTTCTTCAATATAGTGAGAAGGTGTTACACATACAGGACATCCAGGACCTGCTATCAACTCTATGTTCTTAGGAACCAGACTTCTTAAACCAAAGTGTGTAACAGTCCATTCATGTGTACCACAGAAATTCATAATCTTTATCTTCAGATCGTTACCGTACTTCTCTACAAGCTTACCCATAACCTTCTCTATATTCTGCACAATGATTCTAGCCAACTCGTTATTTAATCTAAATATTTTCTCTACACCTTCAACAACTCTGTAAAAATGCTCTAATTCTCTACTCAAATCCTACCACCTGTTGCGATACAATTATCTGTCCCAGAGCTATACCTCCATCACCTGGGGGAAGCTCTTTAGGTAATAAAACCTCAATCCCTTCTCTTTTGAGTACCTCTCTGATACCCCTAATGATATAGGTGTTCACTGCAGCTCCGCCACTTACGAAAACCCTTTGCTCGACATTTCTCAATCCTTTTAAATACTTCAAAGCTATGTAGCCAAGACCTCTACCTATACTTTTTAGGATAGTAAGCGCTATATCTTCTCTACGATATTCTTTGAGATTCTCTATAACCCATCTAAGCATATCGAAGATATCAAGCGTATACCTATCTTCATAAAGACTCAGCTTCACATCATACTCGATCTCTTTCCAAGCTTTATCAGCTAACGCTTCGAATCTCATCGCTGGCTCTCCTTCGTAAGTACGTTTAAAACAAACCCCTAGAAGAGCTGAAAAAGCGTCCAATACTCTTCCTAAGCTTGTTGTAACAGGACCTCTACCTCTCTTAGCCAACGTGTATGTTAAAACCATCTCTTCGTATCCATAATGAAAGCTTTTGTCGAGACCTAGCGAAGAGAGTATCTTCAACACCTCTTCCTCGCTAAAACCCGCCACCGCCATTAGCGATACTAAGGGTTTCGCAGGATATATAGCTGCATCATCTCCTCCAGGGAGAACAAATGGTTTTAAACTTCCAACCCTAGTAAAATCTCTATATGTCGTTAGCAATACTTCTCCACCCCATATACCGCCGTCTAAACCGTAACCTGTTCCATCTATCGTTATAGCTAGAGCTCTACTCCAGGGATCTACCCTATACTCAGCCATACATGATACTGCGTGTGCATGGTGATGCTGTACCTCAACCACCTCTACACCCATTTTCTCACTAAATTCACGTGCTATTAACCTGTTATGGTATAGGGGGTGCATATCTATAGCTACTATCCTCGGTTTAAGGTTATACATATTGATGAACCACAGCAACTCTTTTCTAAGATCCTCTAGAGTCTCTATGTTATCTAGATCGCCTATGAACTGGGTTAAGACAACTTTGTTCTCAAAAGCAATAGCGCCTGCCGTTTGTAGTTCTGCTCCAAGTGCTACTGAGTCGTGTAGTTTTACAGGAACCTCTACCCATCTAGGAGCATAACCTCTACCTCTTCTAAGGAGAACAGGTTCTCCATCTGTAAACCTTACAACACTATCGTCAACTCTATGAACTATCGCTCTCTCATGCTCAACCACATAATCGACAACATTTCTCAACTTAGTTAAAACACACTCTAGATCTGTACACATAGAGTCTCCATGGATATTCCCACTAGTCATTATGAGAAACCCATCAGGTATTTCGTTTAGCAATAGGATTTGGAACCCTGTGTACGGAAGCATAACCCCTATAGTTGATAACCCTGGAGCTACAAGTTCCGAAACTTTCGATCCTTCTCTCTTCGGCATAATAACGATAGGTCTTTGTGGAGATTCTAGAATCTCTTTAGCACCTGGAGGAGGTATCGCTATTTTCTCAACAACATCGAAATCTTTAGCCATGAGTGCGAAAGGTTGGTAAGGTCTCTTCTTCCGTATCCTCAACTCTAGAACAACATTATCATCAGATGCTAAACAGGCTATGTGGTACCCACCTACACCTTTTATAGCTACTATCTTACCTTCAACGATTTTCTCAGCAATAAACTTAACAGGGTCTTCAACGTAGATTCTTTTACCATCACAGCTATATACATAGGTCTTAGGACCACATCTTGGACAGCTGATTCCTTGGCCATGGAATCTCCTAACATCGTTCGGATCATTATAACTTTTCGAACATTCATCGCATAGCTTGAATATAGCCATAGCTGTGTTCTCTCTATCGTAAGGGATTCTATACATCATAGAGAACCTCGGTCCACACCAAGCACAGCTATTCCAATGATATCTATAAAATCTACTATGAGAGTCTAGAATCTCTCTTATACAATCTCTGCATATAGCTATGTCAGGAGGTATCATACTCTTGTAAACTGCTTCCTGCTTACTCTTAAGAATCACGAAATCTTCATAACCTACAATATCGATCTCCTCCAGAACCATGTTCAGTATTTTAGCATTCGGTGGTTTATCTGAAAACAACCTCTTCACAAACTCTTCAACTCTACTCTTATCTCCTTCTACATGTATCTCAACTTCGCTACCACCAAGATTAACTACATAGCCTTTCAAATCAAGACTTTTAGCAAGTCTATAAACAAAGGGTCTGAACCCGACTCCCTGCACAACGCCTACAACACGAATTTTCAGAGCTTTAATATTCAATTCAAACACCAATTCAATACTAAAGCTTCGCTAATCTCTCTAACGTTCTCTAGCGTACTCGATGTTGTAGAGGTAATACAGGTTTTATAATGTTAACGGTGTTAAAAAATCGTTGTCATCTTATTCTAGCTTTCCTTCGTCACATAATCCTTTTTAGCCCATCTCAAAAGATTTGGAACACCTGATTTACTTAGTTCTTCTGGTGATCGCTCTTGTTGTTTAAGCATAGGGATAACAACTTTCTTGACAAAGCTATCTCTAACTGCTTCATATACATATTCATAGAATTTCTGAGGATCTATAAGTATATGTTTTGGAAATTTTGATACATACTTTAAAGCGGCGTTCCATACAATTTCGTAAGGTAGAATTGTTTCTACTTTTCTAACAACATTCTTATCGTAATCCTCAGGTGTTTGTTCTTTCCCACCGATCATGAATAGACCGTTGGGCGAAACTTCGACACCGTCTTCGACAATTAATGCCTCGATATTCTCTAATCTGTTTCTGTCTTCCCTACTTTTCGAAACTCTATCTCTGGATCCTCTAACCCCTCTACCGTAGTACTTAAGATACGCATAGAATATAGCTCTATTAAGACCGAAACTTTTAGCTTTCTCTATATCCCCTGTTAAAAGATAGTATCTAGCTGCTTGGAGTAGTGCCATCAGTTGGAATCTCGGGATCTCACTATCAATTTTACTTACATTAACTACATTAAGTTTACATTGGGGTACAGAGAAGGTCTCCGTACTTATCTTTGACCTGGTTTTCATCTTATCTAGAATTTTCAGAACCTCAATAACGATGTTCTCTGCTTCACCAACACTATACATTCTCCATGCATCAGACGACTTAAAGCTTCCAATTTTTGTCCAAGATAAATCAAAAAATTCAAGATCTCGCGGACTTAAAACTACAGCAACTAGATCGTGTTTCCTGTGGAGAGATAGAGGTGCTGTGAAAACTCTTTTAACATCAACCAAGTTCTCGATCTTAACTACACCGTTAGAACTACTCGCAACATCTTTTAATTTCTCCTTATTCTGTTCAATCACGTACTCCACAATAGCGTACGCTACATCGACAAAGTTTCTCTCAAAAAAGACTTCGGGAGGTATAGCTTTCTCATGAATTCTAACGTGAATTCCCTCCCCACTCCAAACCATGTAGACAGAGTTTTTCACACCCATCTTCTCCAGAAAATCAACTATTATTCTCGCTACTTCAATTGCCCATCTCCAGTTATCGAGACCTTCAACATCTATATCCCAGAAAGGTGTTACACCTACTACGTTTGTCGGATCTTCGAGAACCTCTTGAGAACTTAACACACCGTAGATATTTATAGATGCGTAAACAGTTCTTACATTGAGTTCTCTATACTTAACAATATAGTCGAGAACATAAGCTGGAGACTCGAAAGTCAACGGCTTTCCTCCTCTATAACGGATAAAAACTCTCTCACTACCTCTAGACCCTTCTAAAGCTATCCATCTATTTTTGCAAAACTCGTATATAGTATTCTTAACCAAAGGATTGCTATAGTGCTTAATAACTACGCTACTCGTTGTAGTACACCCAATGAATTTCTTCACTATTTACAGTATACTAAAGTATATAGGGACGTACATCTAACTTGTAGACAGAATATGCTAGTTACATAAAATGTGATGAAGATTCCACGATCTGAGACGTGATGTGAGTTGACGTGGCTGATCATAGCTAACTTGTTATAAAATGAAGAGTTGTAAAGATAATCGTTGACTGGATTACGGAGGGTTCACATTGTATACTTTAACAACAGTATCAATGTTTACTTTGTATAGATACTCGCTATCAACGATGTTTTCGTTTAGAAGTTTCAGCTGGTTCTCGACTATATTCCATGGATAAGACGAAACCCCAGGTCTCTTAGGATCGTCGATGAAATCGCTCTCGATCATGTACTCTGGTTTCAATATCTTGAATATCTCTCTAAGTACTTGATATTTTCCTGGAACTGTAAACATCAACTTTTTAGCTTGTGATGCTCTTGCAGTCACTACATCTACATGGTGGAGAATTACCCTTAATCTGTTTAAACCTAGAAGCTTTACGTAATCCTCGATATCTATTGCTGTAAGCTCTCCACCTTGTTCAAGATGAAGATGCACAGGTACGTCAAGGTCTCTAGCAAGAGTAAGTGTATACCTAGTAACTATAGAGTTTATCACGAAAGCTTCTGGAGATGCTTTATAATGCGGTCTACCAACTTCACCAAAACCATCAACAAGCCCCTCCCGCACCGCTTTCGCTATATAGTTTAAAACTTTGAACACCTTTTCCAGTATTTCCACGCTATGCTTAACATCCTTACTAACTTCATCCTCTATAGCCGCTGGATGTACACCAGCTAGACATACTGCTCTCAACCCGAGCTCTCGGGAAAGTTTGCACTCGTTAACTAGTATATCTATTGCTTTGACATAGCCTTCGAATGTGTTGTCTAGCCCGAGATGATGTGGAGGAAGAGAAACTAATACTACAAACCATCCACCTAGTTCTGCGAATTTCTTAGCTATAACCTTTATCCCCATCCCTTTAACAGGGTTGGTATGTAGATGCCCGTCAGCAAAAACAAGTTTCTTCATATAGATCCCAAGTACTTTGAGATATCAAAATGAAGCTACTTAATTAGTTATAACGATGTTCAGCGCTAAAGAGCTTCTATAGCTATAGGGACTTCGACTTCGTATACCCTTCCTTCTCTAAATATTTCGAGAACTACATAACCTCTGCTGACAGAGTCTTCGACTGCTGATCTCAGATCTTTTGCTGTCCCAACTTTTCTATTATTAGCTTTCATTATTATGTCGCCTTTCCTAATCCCAACTCGGTAAGCAGGACCACCTCTAACTACATCTACAACAACTAACCCTTCCTCTAATGGGAGTCTATACACCTTGGCGAGGTACCTGTTTATAGGGGCTACGTATACACCTATCCACACCATAACAGGTCTTCCAAACCTTGCGATCATTTCGAGAAACCTCTTGACAGTATTTATCGGTATTGCAAAGCCTATACCTTGCGCATAAGGTATTATGGCTGTGGCAATACCTATAGCTTCTCCTTCAACATTTACAAGAGGTCCCCCACTATTACCAGGATTTATCGCCGCATCGGTTTGTATAAGATCTTCTAGAACTATGTCCTCCCCTACTATCGTTCTGTTGACAGCGCTAATGATGCCCATTGTGACAGAGGATCCTGGTAAACCTAGAGGTGAACCTATTGCAAATACTATCTCCCCTACTCTAATATTATCAGAATCGCCTAGCTTTATAGGTTTAAGCCCTTCTACATCTACTCTCAACAACGCTAGATCTCTACGAGGATCTGAAGCTATTACATCTCCTTCAATACTTTCACCATCTGGGAGTATAACTGTTACCTTCTGAGCATCTCTAATAACATGGCTATTAGTCACTATGAATCCTCTCTCATTAACAACAAACCCAGAACCTACACCTTGGATAGGTGTAAGCCCGAACAAAACATCCAGAGCTACTCTAACAGTTGTAATTGTGACAACACTCTTCTTTACATTATCTATGATATCCGCGATCTTATCACTAAAAGCTTTCAAATCCATATACAGCACCGTTACAGTATTCTCTTCGGGAGACTAAATATGTTAGTTTAACCAGTTAATTTTATCATTAAGCCACATCCCTTAGCTAAGCTATACAGATTCTCAACAACATCAGCAAGGTTTTCAACATCTTCACTCTCTAACACAATATACAGCTGCATAGCTTGCTGTATAGGTTCGTATACAGGTGGAAACATTGGTACAGATGCTCTACGAGGAGATTCCTCCACCTTAGGTACGACCTTAACTACGCTCTTCCTATAGAAACAAACGAAAGCTGTTGTTGAACCAACACATTTACCTGAACTACTTAGAATCTCGCGTATTTTGTTAAGACATTCTATTTCTGTAGGTAGACCTTTTAGATACACCTCGAACATAATTCTGTACAAAGTATACACCGAAAACATATTTACCCTAGAAGATATTATATGTTAGTCAAGAGAATCAGCATAGCGATTACTGTTGACTGAAGAAGGTGATCTCTATGTCTCAGCCTGTTGTTGTCGTTGAGAATCTCGTTAAAGTTTATCAGAAGAATATTCGTGCTGTTGACAATATATCGTTTTACGTATACCCTGGCGAAATTTTTGGGTTGATAGGACCTAACGGAGCAGGTAAAACAACTACGCTTAGAATTATAGCTACAGTTCTTCAGCCAACACAGGGAAGAGTGTTGGTTTATGGTTACGATGTTGCTAAGGATGCTGCTAAGGTTAGGAGAATAATCTCTTATCTCCCTGAGGATGCAGGTGCATACAAGTATCTTACAGGGTTAGAGTTTCTAGAACTTGTAGCTAAACTATATACAAAAGATCCGAAGAAGATTGAAGAATTCATAGAGATAGGTATAAAGCTTAGTGGTCTAGGTGATAGGTTGAATGATAAGGTGAAAACCTATAGCAAAGGTATGTTGAGAAGACTGTTAGTAGCAAAAACGTTGATGGTGAAACCCAAGGTAGCTATACTAGATGAACCTACATCTGGACTAGATGTTGTCAATGCTGTTCATGTTAGAGAATCTATAAAGAGGTTTGCTAAAGATGTTGGCGGAACTGTTATACTTAGTAGTCATAATATGCTAGAGGTAGAGTATCTATGTGACAGAGTCGCCATTATTCATAAAGGTAGGATACTCGTTGTAGGGAAACCTAGAGAGCTTATGGAGAGATTCGAGGCTTCAAATCTTGAGGAAGTCTTCGTAAAACTTGTGTGGGGTGCATGAACATGGCGTTTTGGTTATTTGTAATCAAAGAATTGAAGAGCTTAGCAAGAGATCCTAAGATGCTTATAGCTATGGTTGTAGTACCTCTGGTACTTATGGCTATAGTATACGGGGTACTAGGTCAAGCTGTAGTAGAGCAAATTAAGCAAGTTACTAAAGCTGGCTACTCTATCTCTGTTATAGATATGGATAGAGGTGTATATGCACAAAAATTTGTAGAATATCTAAGAAGTTTAGGTGTTGATGTAAACCTCGTTGAGAAAGATGTGGAAGATAAAGTAGGTATCGATATACAGAACATCTCTACGAAGATATTGTTTATAATACCGAGAGGTTTCAGTGAAAATATATCGAAAACCATACCGGCTCATATCGTAACTTACGTAAAGATAGAATCGCTTACCATAGGTGAAGGAGGTATACTAGATGTTGCTAGAACATATGTTTCTCAATTCAATTCAGCTCTATTAAAATCTATAGCGAGAGAGAGGAATATCCCAGAACAACTTCTCTCAGGTATAGTCTTTAGCGATATTGTGGGTCTACTGAAGGAAAAGATCATTAAAAACCCCAGTATTTTCTTCAGCATTGTCACTATGGGAAGCGTGTTTATCCCGATGATAGTACTACTTCTCGTCGTATTTGCAGCACAACTAGTTGCTACAAGTATCGCTATCGAGAAAGAGGAGAAGATGTTCGAAACACTCCTATCCCTACCAATAAACAGGATGAGTGTTATCGGGGCTAAGCTATTCACATCGATATTTATCAGCTCTATCTATATGCTAGGCTACAGCTTAATACTGTTCCAGTTATTCCTTAACCAAATACTAAGAACTACTGTACTAACTCCAGCAGAGCAGATGGTGGGGCTAGATACGTTAACGAGTTTTACAATGCCTAGAGAATTCACAGTCTATCTGGTAGTGAACGTTGTAGGTTTAGCTATATTCATAGTCTCTTTATCGCTGTTACTCAGCTTATTTGCTGAAGATGTTAGAACAGCTCAGGCAATCGTAGGTAACATTGTAGGTCCTACAATCATAGTGATATATCTTCCAATGTTTATCGAAGCTTCAACTACTGAAACAAGGTTAGCCATAGCTTTAATACCTATAGCGAATACAGCATTTCTATCAAAATTTATTCTTCTAGAAGACTATACAACATCTATTGCTGCAGCGGTATCCAACATCGTGTACGGATTGATAGTATTCGTAGTACTCAGGAAAATCGTTAACAGCGAAACGATATTCACACTAAAGCTCTTCCGTAGAAAAAGAGCTGAATAATCTGGAACACCTAGTATTTGTAAACAATCTCGGTACAGGATCTCCACCCTACTTTCTTAAGTAACTCAACAACAATCTGAACAGCTTTCACTACAAGCTCTTTCTCAACCCCAGGTACCCCTGCCGCTATAGTAATTATTCTCTTAGTAGAATCTGTAACACATGTTTCAACAGAATCTCTGTGAGGATATATATGCATAACCGTACCTTTGCTGTCGACTAGTATCGGTACCCCTTTGCCGAGAACCTCCTCTCTCCCACCTATAGGTTTGAATACTTCGCTACCCCTACTCAACTTGATTCTTAGAGGTAGCAAAGCTTTATCTAGATCGTATATTCCTATAGGGATGAAGGTGTATACAGAAGCAATATTTCCAGCATCTACTACAGTATTTATTCTAGGGAATTGATTTCTTAAAGCTCTTCTAACCAAAGCTTCGCTTGCAGGTCTCGTCTTCGTTGGATCTATACCTAACCGCCAGAAAAAATCTCTATAAGCTCTTACAACTCTGTGGTTCTTCAAGTTCTCTAGCGTGAAATTACTCTTAACAAACTCTACTAAACGATTAACATCGTCTTCGAATGGGTACCCAGAGATAGGTACAGATTCTTCAGCCCACGAAACTGTGAACGCTATATGTATACCAAAAGTTTTCACTTCCTCATCTATATGAACAAAATCTTCGATACCAGTACATAAATCCGGAGATCTCAAGAGGGTATCACCATAGTTTAACTACATTATAGATATACCTGACGTAAATAACGTAAGTATCAGTAAGTATTTCTGCTTATCTCTGAAAACATTATGTTTAGGGCTGTTACGATTTGAAGTATTTGTGGATAGCTGTAAATATTTTAAACGCTTGGCAAGTAATGATCGCTCTATAGAAACCTTTACGCTTCTTATAGATGTAGATTGTTAACTACACAACCTTCTCTACACCGTGTTGAGTGATGTTGAATAATACTTTCTCTGTTCTATGTCTTACACCTTTCATCCTCTTAACTATTACATATCTTAAAACTTCGTTATCTTTACACATCTTGTCGATTTGTATTAATCCGTCTACTACGTGAGCAACAAAGGATTTAAAACGTTTTGCTTTTTTTGAAGATGTGTGGAGTACAGCTATCGTTAGAATACCTCTGTATTTCGATATATTAGCCCTGATATTCTTGACGAATTCTCCTACCTTAGCATATCCATGATATGATAGAAACTCGTTAAGAGAATCTATTATGAGGACACCTCTATTCCTTATCTCAAATCTATCGATTAACTGAATAATTGTGTGTAAAACTTGCTCTGGATTCATGGGGTCTACATCTTCTAACACAGCTATATGCATTCTCCCCTTCTTATCCTTTATCCTGAAGCTGAAACCATCAACAACAAGAAGAAGCCTCTCACTTATATAGCTATATACTTCTACTCCTTGGCTCTGAAGAAAATTAGTTAAAGAATTTGGATCATCATCGAAAACAACATAGATAACAGGCTCTTTTCTTAGGAGAAACTGTTTAGCTATCAATATTGTTAAAATAGTTTTCCCGGATCCCTCATGACCAGAGAACATTATGAAGGATGTTCTAGGTATACCTTCAGGTAGAACTTCATCTAGTATATCTATACCGAAATTAATTTTCTCAAATCCCATGAGCTATACCCCTAATTAATAACTGATACGAGGACACCTTATTAAGAAGAATCCTAGTTTTCACCTAGTTTTAAACTTCGTTATCCAATAACCGAGCCCAGAGATGTACTATCGTCATACTTAGTATAAAGATTTGGCTAAGATTATTTAACTACTGGAGTAAGAAAGACCTAAATCTTGGACAACAAAGTGTATACACCATAGCATTAAGTACTCTCAATAATCATTTGCAGAACCACGAAGTTCATCGCTGAAGTTGTAGCTGAATGTTTAGAATATATAAAAAGGTATGAGGACAGGATATGGAGTAGAGGTTGTTGATGTATTAATAATGAATTGAGAAGATTTTCATATAGTAAAAGCTGTGGAGAGAAATACTTGGGACAGTATCTATGGTGATTACCTATATTTCGCAGTACTCGAAATCTTCTCAACATCCTACCTAGAGATACTAAATCAAACCTTAGGATATGATTAACATTTTATGCTGAGATATGTACACAAACTTTAGGTGGTACTATGTGTCGTATTTACCATGAGGTTATAAATATCTCAACGAGTAAAAGATTCGAGTTAATTGATGTAACGTACAAGGTTGAAGAAGTGGTGAAGAGGAGTGGTATTAGGAATGGTATATGCATAGTTTTCGCACCTCATGCAACAGCTGCGATAATTGCTAATGAGCATGAACCAGGACTTATGGACGACTTGATAACATTTATTAAGGAGTTTACTCAGGTTTCACGGGATTGGAAACACAATATTATTGATGATAATGCTCATGCACATATAGGTTCAGCATTAATTTCTACACATAGACTTTTCCCTGTAATTAACGGGAAACTTGTTAGAGGTACTTGGCAAAATATATTCTTAGTCGAGATGGATGGTCCTAGACCGGGTAGAACTGTGTACGTAGTAATTATGGGTGAGTAGATATATCCTTTTTTTCGATAGCAATTACAGCTATAACTTCGTCTAGAGTACATAGCCTCGGGTTTGAAATATATAGTACAACCCCGTTAATATCAGAGACTATTTCCTTATTCTCGATAACACCTATTGGTGTACCTTTATATACATCTACACCTCTCTGAATCTTGGGAATAAATATACCTCTATCAGCACATCTAACAACGCTGTATCCTTCGAAATACCTATGCGTAACTTGTGTAGCTTTCCTCTTAACTACACCAATATTAGATAGGAACTTCATCAATATGTTAAGGTAGTTCTCTACATGGTTAAGGTCGAACTCCTTCCCACCATTCAGAACAATAGTTACAGCGTTCAACTCCAAATCCTTGATTATTTCGGTAATACCTTTTCTAGAATCTTTAACTACATATTCTATCGGTATTGCTTCAACAAAATTCTTAACACCATCATAAAGTTCTCGATATACTACTAAATGCTCAACAAAATTACTCCTACACCTAATCACAAAGACAACGCAATCTCTTGGAATAACTGTAGCAAGTTTTTCAATAATTCTACAAAAAGTAGAGGATCTACTAGATCCTCTACAAGAGGTAATCCTTAAGTTAAGTTCATTTAGCTGAGGTACAACAAGTATTGTTCCATGCAGAGTCTTGTCCTTTAATTCTTCTACAAACTTCTTAAGCAAAGCTATACCACATGCATCGTTATCAGATATGCCTGATACGAAGGTGATACAAGGCTTGTCTTCGCCAAGTCTATACATTGTAAAACCTATGTCTATAGCTATGTTAACTCTCTCGATATACAAATTCTCACCTAGTGCATCTATATCTACAGCTTTAAAAGACGAATTATATACATAGAACGTGGGTTATCATCTGTTTCTTCTATAATGTTTACCAGCTACTCTTATATGCATAAACGTTTTATAGCTACAGAACTCTACAATAAGTGGGATAGGGATGCCTAAAGCTATAATCCTCATAAATACAGATGTAGGTGCAGAAGAAGAAGTAGCTAAAGCTTTATCATCTATACCTGAGGTTAAGGAGGTACATATAGTGTACGGTATTTATGATGTTGTAGCGATAGTTGAAGCCTCCACATTTGATTCACTTAGAAACGCTGTAATTGCTAAGATTAGAAAGTTCCCGCATATAAAGAGTACTACAACATTGATAGTTGTTGAGAAATAGCTTATATCTTAAAAGCTTTACAAAACTACGATCATTTCAATTTTTTACTTTGCACAACTTCTATATATGGAGTGGAGCAGAAATGAGTACGTATGAAAAATATGTAGAAGAGTTACTTAAATTACAGAGGTGTTATCGAGTTCAAAACATTTTACAAAAAGATGTTATCTCGAAAATAGATCTTATAGCAAAACCTAGCATAGCTTTAACATTAGCTCTAACCCTATGGAGTGTAGCGAAAATTAGACAGGGGGTTCTTTCCTATAGCGATGTTGTTTATCTTCAAAAAAGACTTGCAAACTTCCTCATAGGTAGAGGTAAGAACGATGTAGAGGTTTTAAAGAAGTTATTCGATTTAATACCTATGCGGTACGGTATGAGTATACCACTCGCTGCTCGAAGATGTAATGTATCTGAAGAAATTCTATCAAATACTATGAAAGCTCTGAACATGTTAAGAGAGGTTGTCGATATGGTTAGCATAGGTGTACAGCTGAATGAGCCTTTAAAGCATAACCCTAGTACATGTTTAAACGATGTGGATATGCTCCCACCCACAGCTTCTAATTCTAGAGAATACCTAATGCTCATGATTACCTCTCTCAAGGCTAATATAGAGAAGATACCGGATCCACTTCTACGTCAAATAGCTACTCTAATCTATGAAGAGATAAATTCTGTAGATAACTTAAGACCCGACGATGTAGCGGCCATAGCCTTGATTATAAAGATACTCACAGAAAACCTAAGATCTTCAACACTCTGTGCAGAACCAAGTATAAACATAGCTGCATTATCTCAGAAACTGCTAAACGATCTTGCTTCACTTGGTGTAGACCCTAGTAATTCGCCTTTCTATAGGTTATATCAAGAGATTTCTACGAGAGGGCTTATGCATAACGTTGAAAAGTAGTCTATGGTTATATCTATGAGCTGGAGAAACAACTTTCTATTCATAGCGCATAGAGGTGCATCAGCATTAGAACCTGAGAATACATTAGCTGCGTTTAAAAGAGCTCTATCTATGGGTGCCGATGCTATAGAACTCGATGTTAGGAGGAGTAAGGATGGCGTTCTTGTAGTATTACACGACGAAGATTTGAAAAGGGTTGCTGGTGTAGATAGAAAGGTGTGGGAGCTAACAATTGAAGAATTAAAGAGAATCAAAGTTTTTGGAAAAGAGTTTATCCCAACTCTAGAAGAAGTACTTGCTGAATTTGGGAATAAGATCCCGTTGTTTATAGAGATAAAGGATGAGGGTATAGAATCCAAGGTAGTAGAGTACTTGAATCTATACAAAGTTTACGACAATACCCTTGTAATATCCTTCAACTACAACGTTTTGCTCAAGATAAAGGAGATTCTTAGCAAAGTAGACGTAGGCTTAATAACGTATAGATATCCTCTACCTGTAGATGAAGCTCAGAAACTAAAAGCTTTAGCAATATTACCAAGGTATAACTTAGTATCGCCGAGAGCTATCAGCATAGCTAAATCAAAGAACTTGAAGGTATATACATGGACTATTAACGATGTTTCAACAGCTCTAAAAGTTATTAATTACGGTGTAGACGGTATTGCTACAGATAATCCTGCACTTAAAAACGAAGTTAGAAAACAACAAAAATTAGTTAGGTATTTTTAGCTATACACGACAAATGTACTTAAATGATGTTGCTCCACCACACTGATACATGATGACAATTCCTTTAACTGATAGAATAAAGTATTACCGAGTATTAACCTTCTTTATAAGCTATAACATCGATCTCTATCTTTGCATTTCTAGGTAGCCCAGCAACCTGTACTGTTGTTCTGGCAGGAGGTTTATCCTTAAAGTACTCGCTGTAAACATTGTTAAATCTAGGGAAATCTTTTAAATCAGCTAAGTAAACTGTAACCTTAACGACGTCGTCTAAGGTGTAGCCCATACTTTCAAGTATAGCCTTTACATTCTCTAGAACTCTACGAGTCTG
The DNA here is from genome assembly GCA_020832925.1 of Desulfurococcaceae archaeon. Lineage (GTDB taxonomy): Archaea > Thermoproteota > Thermoprotei_A > Sulfolobales > Ignisphaeraceae > Ignisphaera. The sequence goes on from JAJHRF010000012.1 coordinate 16,886, forward strand.
AACCTCTATATCCCCATCAACAACTTCTCCACTCCTAGGATCGATAGGTATCTGCCCAGATAAGAATAGCCAAGGTCCTACCTTTACCGCTTGAGAATACGGACCTATAGGTTTTGGAGCTTTATCTGTGTACACAACTTCTTTCCTCATGATTTCTCACTAACACAATATTGATCAGTACACAGTTTTAAAAACGCTATCCAATCCCTACACCCTGGAATTACATAGTATACTTCATGACCATCTCTTTAAGGTGTTCTAGACATACATCTACATTATCAGATCCTCTAATAATTCTCCTCTTAACACTGACCTCCTCCCCACTCTAGAGAGCAAGGACTCCTCTTGGGGTAGTTCATGAATCCCCCGTCTATTTGTGTTTACATCTATCATCTGAGGAACGGTTGAGAGAACTAGAGCTTCCCCACAACCTGTTTAGTAGTTGCATTCCCTACATCCAGATACTTAGGGACAACAACGTTCTAATCCTACTCATTATCGAAAACAATTTAAAACAGAAGAAGTTTATAAACTTTTCTATTCATTCACGCCCTAGAGAAGCGAGACTTTCAGTTGTAATAACTTCTTCTTTAAGAGGGTTGAGCTCTGTTTATCGATATAATAGTTATATAGACACGAACCTGAGGATTCTCAATCCAAAGCTATATCTATACCTATACTCTTCAACTCTTCAATCAGGCGTTGATCTTCTTCAATATAGTAGAGATATGCATAGTATAGAGCTTCGAGATATAGTTGTTATACCCAACCCTAACTCTATACAGGTAGTAAGATATAGCTAAACAGAACTCGATAGAATTGTTGCTGATACGCTTACAACATTGAATTCTCCACCTCTGTAAGGAATATTTCTGAATAAGTATAGGTTAACCTCATCGCTTACAACATGGCAAAAATAGACATTGAAGTAGCTAATGAGCTTCTTGCACCCCTCTATTAATGCTCTATGTACTTCATAATCTCTTACAGGCTTGTCTTCTAAAGTTTTCCCAAACCCAATACCATCTAGATATACAACTATAGGTAATTGAATTCTGTTAACCAAGACTTTCTCTTCGAAGTATTTAGACAAAACACTGGGATTGATGAACAGTATATTAACTATTTCCTTCAGCCTTGGCTACAAGTTCTTCAGTACCCGGACTATACATCACGATATCAGAAGAAGTCCAATTCATCATCGTATCGCTAGTACCTTGAGATCTGCTATCTACTATACATCTGTACATCAACTCTAGTAACTTTTAAATATTTCCAGATCTAAAACGTTTCTGCAGGTTGGACGTTGAACTCTACTATAGATAGAACATTGTTGATGGATATAGCCGTGGACATCGTTAAAGCTATCCCGCTCTTCATATACATACTATTGCTAGTTTACATGTTGACGAAGAAGCTCTACTTCGTTATGGTATCGAAAGGTTTGAGACACAATGTAGCAGTGTATTTTAATAGGAAGATTATACATATATTGAGTGGAGGCGTTATAGCCTTACTCGTTCCCTACCTATTTAAAGAACCGTTTGTACCTATGGTATTCGCGTATATATTAGCGATAGCGACGTATCTACCTCATAAGAAGAGACAAATACTTAACTGGTTTCAAACAGAAGACAATATGTATGAAGTAAACTTCTGTATTGCTTGGGGTACAACCATAGCTTTGCTATGGATTTTAACAAACAATCCATGGATATCTATTCTACCCGCATTAGCTATATCGTTCGGAGATGCTGTTACAGGTATTGTGAGGAATATCGTTTTCGGTTATAGAACTAAACACTGGATCGGGAATATAGCTATGGCGATCCTGATGATACCTATAGGCTACTCTATAGCTGGAGCTGCAGGAGCTTTATCTATGGTTGTTGCCTCAGCTATAGAGAGAATAGAGGTTAACCCTGTAGACGATAATCTGTTGATAAGTTTTAGCGTGGCAGCAATACTAACTATATGGTATATAGTTTTCTAAAGGTACTCTATGTTCTCATCAAATAGTTATCGAGTACAGAACCTTTGTAACTACGGTCTACTAGTTGAAGATACAGAGATGGGTTTCCGTAACCAGATCTTGTTAACGGTTTTAACTCGCATTGAATTCTAAATCTATTCAGTATCTCCTCCACATTCTTGAGCAAGCTGTTCATCTCCAAAGTATCGTCAATGAATATGAACAGAGTTTTGTGTGTAGCTATGAAAACCTTGATGTTCTTAGTAATAAATAAATCACTTAGAGTTCTTCTCAACTCTTTCGCTATAACGTGAACAGTGATACCAACATTTTTGCAACTAATTTCTATAGGCATGTCTTTTCCAGAGATTTAGATATATTGAAGTTTATAGATAGTAGCTTTCATAATCTGTTTACCTGTACATCTTGGTTCCGGTAGTACTAAGTAATACGTTGTTATTCTGCATACTTATAACCACGGCTACAGTAGTAAGGTATATGGTGTTGTACCTAATGCCTTTACTAGATATAGATAGAATAGAAAGAGTTTCAGAAGCTATGAAGAATCTAAGTTTTAAACCTATGGATCTATTCGATCCTAGATTTTACCCACCTAAAAATGAACCTCTTGAAAAGGTTCTTATGTACTTCATAACGATGGTTGCTATGGATCACAGATTAAGTAGACCTGGAAAACTATACAAAGCTGTTATAGATGGTGAAGAAGTGAAAGGAGCAGATCTTCTTTACAGATTGGGTATGAAGATGTTTCAATCTAATCCAGATTTCTTTACACCTGAAAATCTGAGTAGGGTAACGGTGAAAGATGTTATATTGTGGCTTTCAATAGGAAACACATCGCCACCAGATCCAGTTACAAGAGCTATGCTTCTTAATGACCTAGGTGTAAAAATTCTACGTTTTTTCAATGGAGATCCTCGCGAAATTATTAAGCTATGTAATGGGTATTTGAGGAGAGATGATGGTTATGGATTGCTGGATCTGTTGAGGATGTTTAAAGCTTATAGCGATCCTGTTGAGAAAAAGTCTATGCTTTTAATAAAGTTTCTTAGCTATAGAGGTATACTCAATGTTGTAGATGAAGAGAACATACGTGTACCTGTAAATAACCATTTAACAAGAATAGCTCTTAGACTAGGTATAGTTGTTCTAGAGAAACATTTAGAAGCTAAAGTCCTCAAAGAAGAAGAGGTAGGATTCGACGAAGATATCTTAATCAGATATACCGTGAGAGAAGCTTATAGACATCTTGCTGCAAAAGCTAATGTAAATCCGTTTCATCTAGATGATTTTCTATGGAGTTTCGGAAGAACAGTATGCTTAAGAGATGAACCAGTATGTAGAATATGTAACTTAAGGAATTTATGCAAAGCTTACGAAACAAGGATATACTTAAACGAACACACATACTACAACACATGGTTTTACTAACCTTTACAACTGAAAACATCGCCTATTCAGGGTGGGGATAGGGAAGCTCACAATCTTTCTTTATTTAACTGCTCTTGATGATTGCCCTTAAGCATCTGGATGCGGGAAACGTAACTACATAGAGATGCAGAGAGCTTTGACATCTCTGAATGCCCTTCAGATGACAAATGTAAACCTGAATAGCTGAGAGGGATCTGCGAACCGTTTCAAGAAGAACTCTCGCTCTTCAAAGCGGGGAAGAGGTCAGTCAGACCAGAAACCGTTCATCATTTCTCAGCTAATCTAGCTTACATCATCTAAGCCTCTATATCGATTGCAACACCTATATACTCATTAGAGCTTGTAACCTTGCTCTCTACATCCGTAGAGAACTTTTGAGCTAATTAGAAATCCATTTAAATCAAGAGTCTGTAAAACCTATGTTGATGAGTATTCGTGTTTCGAGGGCTATTCAAAACAAGAATAGAGAATTTCAATTAAATTAATGTGTTAAATTCTAAATACAGCATCAATCTTCATAGCGAAGCCTCGAAAATCTTTAGCTATAATTATTCCTATCTCCTAAGCTTTTAGTAGATCTAATGCTGAAAATACCTCAACCAGGTAGGGAGCTATTAATGCCATTAATAACACTACTGTATTTGAATTGGTATACAGAGCTATATATCTTCATAATACTTTCATTAGCTACTTTCTCTAATAATGTTAAGTTGTATCTTATCCCTGGTTTATTTAAAACAACTTCAACAGCATACTTACTACTAGGGTCAATACAAGCCAATGTATATACTGGAAACAGTATCAACACTACGATAATGGCTATGGCTATAATTTTAAATAGGGTCTCTATATCTCTATAGGTAAAACTTAGCTTCATCTTATACACAACCTCACAGTATTTCAGTATTCTGAAAATCTTTATAGTACCTACTTAAGATAACATTATCGTCATGTACAAAATGACACAATTTTGTTGAATATTTCTTAAGAAAATCGATAGAGGTGCAAAATGGTGAAATTGCTTTAATTGTCGAGAAAAATGTTTAATATCTATTGTTTAACGATATGATGATGCGCTATATTTTTCTAGCGATTCTTTATGATAAACATATATCTGCGGTGCACAATTATTAAATATCTAGCTATGGAGAGTTCGTGGTACAGAGGTTGAAATATGGAGTATCTAGTTGATTTAGCTGAGAAGATTCTTAATGAAGCTCTAAATAGAGGGGCTCAAGATGCTATTGTTAGAGTTCAAGAGAAAGTTTATGAAAGTATAGTTTTTGATAATGGTATTCTAAGGGTTTGCAGTATTTCGAGAGTGAGTGGATTAGGATTAACGGTTTTCGTAGGGGGTTCGGTGGGATATAGCTACGCATCTATTGTAGATAGAGATTCTATCCCTAAAATTGTTGATGAAGCAATTACGGTAGCTAAAGCTCTTGAATACGGTTCTGAGAAGAGGTTGGTATGTGAAGAGGTAAAGGGTGCTAGAGGTAGCTATAGAACGGAGTTCAAGGTTAACCCGTTTGATGTAGACTTAGAGACAAAGGTTAAACTAGTTAGTAATCTCAACAATGAGAGTATGAAGAAGGAAGGCATAGTTTCAGCTTTTACTAGATATGGATGTGAAATCGATAGAAAGTATATAGTATCCAGCTTCTACTCCAAGGTCCAGGTAGAGGTTGTAGCTATAGGTTTATCTCATCTAGCTGTAGCTAGGTATGGAGATATTGTTGAAAGAGTTGGTGATCAGAAAACATTTATAGGAGGTTACGAGTTTATCGAGAAATTCGACTGGAGTTCCTTCGTAAACGAGATAAATGATCTAGCTTATAAAGCTTCTCAAGCATCAACAATCACACCAGGTGTTTATCAAGCTGTTGTAGATAATGAACTTGTTGGACTACTACTCCACGAAGCTTTCGGACACGCTTCAGAAGGCGATGCTGTTTACTCAGATCTATCTGTTCTAAAGGGGAGGCTAGGTCAGGTTGTAGCTAGCGAAAAAGTTACCATAGTCGACGACGGTATGGTTTCAGGAGGCTACCCAGTACCATTCGATGACGATGGTATTGAGAAGAAGGTGACATACATCGTTAAGAATGGGGTTCTTGTGGGCTACCTGAATAGTATTGTAACAGCTAAAAAACTTGGACAAATACCTACAGGTAATGCTAGAGCTCAGGACATAACGTTCAACACAATCGTTAGACAAACAAACTTTTACATGTTGCCGGGGGATGCAAAAGTTGAAGAACTTTTTGAGGGAATAGACTACGGGGTATACCTTAAAGGAAGAGGTGCTGGTGGAGGTCAGGTAAACCCAGCTTTAGGAACATTCACGTTTGGTGTAGGCCCTTCCTACATCATTAGGAAGGGAGAGATAGGGGAGCTTGTGAGAAGCGTAATCGTTAGCGGTAATATACTTGAAGTTCTGAAGAACGTAGATATGGTTGCTAACGATCTTAATGTATCTACCTCTGTTTTCGGTGGGTGTGGTAAGATGGGACAGATGGTCAGGGTAGGGGATGGAGGTCCCCATATAAGGGTAAAGAAGCTCGTGGTAGGTACAAGATGATTGACATAGATCGTTTAATTGGTAAAACTTTAAAAAGAGCTGAAGAACTTGGAGCTTCAGAAGTAGAGCTTCATGTAGTTGAAGAGAAGAGTGTAAGCATATACGCTACAAGTAAAGGGATAGAAGGTATTAAAAAAGGAACTATAGTAACAGCTGATGTAAGAGTTTCCATAGGTAAGAAGGTGACTGTTCAAGGATGTGTCGTCTCTAGCGAGAATGATGTTCTAAACCTCGTAGAGAAAGCTGTGTCTATAGCGAGAGTTGTTCCTGAAGATCCTAACTGGGTTTCCTTACCTAGGAACTGTGGTTATACAACTACATTCGATTTAGTTGATGATAAAGTTAAGGTTTTCGATATAGATATGCTTACATCGATTGTTAAAGAAGCTCTAAGACTTCCTCCTCAAGTAGATAGAAGAGCTTCAGCAAACGAGGTAGTAGTTGATACAGGTGTTATACGTAAATGGATTGCTAATAACTACTCCGTAAACCCTGTATCATATGAAAAAACATCGTTTTCGTTTGTAGTAGAAGTTAAGGCTTCTGAAGAAGGTTTCGAAAGCTCTTACTATAGGTACTACAATGCTCCTACACTCAAGGAATTCGACCTAGAGGCTATGGTCAGGGATGCTGTAAACATCGCTGTAGCAACTCTTAAAGCTAAGCCTATCGAAACAGGGAGGTATAACGTGGTATTCATGCCAACAGTTTTCGCAGCCATATTAAGAGCTTTGCTCGTCCCCGCTGTTAGAGCTGACCAAGTTCAGAAGAATAGATCTCCACTAGCTAGAAAACTTTTCACAAAAGTGCTATCCGAAAACATAACAGTTATAGATGATGGCTCAGCACCTAACATGATAGGCTCAGCACCTTTCGATGATGAAGGTGTTCCAACTAAGAGGAAAACTGTTATAGATAAAGGTGTTTTACTAACATATCTATACGATACATACACAGCTTACATAGATAACCAAGAATCAACAGGTAACGCTATAAGACCAGGGCTAGGATCCCCACCTATACCTAGCGCAACCAATATCATCGTCATACCCGGGACAAAGTCTGTAGAAGATATTGTTAAAGATGTTAGAGATGTTCTAGTTGTATACGCAACTATTGGGGAATGGCTATCTAACCCTGTTAACGGAAACCTTGGTGCAACCGTTACAAACGCTATATACTATAGAAACGGTGAACCTATTCAGCCAGTTAAAGGTGTAGCGATATCGGGGAACATATACAGACTCCTAAACGAGGATTTCGAAGAACTCTCGAAAGAAGTAGAGCTTGCTGGAAACATGTTGGTGCCAGCTGTATGCGTAAGAAATGTTGCTATAGCAGGTGAGAAGAGTGGTTAAGGGTAAGAGTTGTATAAGAAGTTTAGATAAAGCTCTCTGCATATTCTCTCTAAAAACTATTTTCAGCATTTGCTTAGCACAGTTCTAGCGTAAACTATAGCTCTCTCAATAAGTTTTCTATGAGACCCTAGATACTTCCTGTAGTCCAGTATCTGTTGAAGTTCTTCGCGTGAGAATATCTTTGCTACCTCTTCATCTCTTAGTAACCTTTCTAAGAAGTTCTCACCGCTAACCATGGTCATAGCCAGCTCCTGCATTTTCTTGTGGGCTACATGTCTTGGAATTCCTTTCTCTACCATTTTCACCATAACGGCTTCGGACATTATAACTCCTTTCATCAAATCTAAGTTCTTCTTCATAGCTTCTTCATCTACATATAGAACGGATAAGAGTTTCTCCATATCTATGAGCATCTGGTCTACAACTAGGAAAGCGTGTGGTAACATAATTCTCTCGCTACTGCTATTAGTTAAATCTCTTTCATGCATTAACGGTATGTTCTCTAGAGCTGTTGTTACCAGAGCCCTCATTATCTTAGCCAACCCTGATATCCTTTCAGCTATAACAGGATTCCTCTTATGGGGCATAGTACTACTACCGATTCTTTTAACAGACTCGTATAACTCCCCTATCTCAGGTCTAGAAAGCTCTCTAATTTCAAGAGCAAATCTATCAAGTTGACTTGCAAGTATAGCTAGATCTGATACAAGTTCAGCAAACCCATCTCTAGGAGCTACCTGAGTAGATATTTCATGCGGTTCTAGCCCTAGGTATTCAAGAGTATACCTCTCCACAGCTAAACCTTTATCTCCCCATGCAGCCATAGTACCAACAGCTCCACTCATCTTACCTTTGACAACTCTTCTCCTACATTCACAAAGTCTTTCATAACTACGAGAAAGTTCATATACATAGTTAGCAAGTTTGAACCCGAAGGTTATGGGAAGAGCGTGTTGACCATGAGTTCTCCCAACCATTAATGTATCTGCGTATCTCAAAGACATCTCGATCAGCATCTCTATTACTTTCCTAAGCCTTTTAAGTACTAGGTTTAGAGCATCGCTGAAAGCTAAAGCCCACGCTGTATCGACTATATCGTAACTTGTTGCACCTAAATGTACATATCTACCACATTCACCACATCTCTCTCCGAGTAGGTAAGCAAGAGAAGCTATATCGTGACCTAGCTCTTTCTCTTTAGCATAAACTTCTTCTGCTGATATCTGTGAAGCGCATCTCTCTACAACTTTATAGCATTCCTCAGGAGCTATACCTGCTTTAGCTAAGCCATAGAGAAGAGCTTTCTCCACATCTATATACCGTTTAACCATAGATTCAGCTCTAAAGATATTCCGCATATCTTCAGATCCATACCTCCAATCAAGAACACATATACTCTCCATATAGATCCCCTAGGTCACTATCTCCTCGATACACCCCATGTAGAGACAGTCCTTTATCTCTATAGCTATCCTCCTACCCATGCTGATAGGCTTACCGAAGTACAGCTTACTGTACTGCCCCCCAATACCCATGTGGACATTAGTACCACCACCGATCCTGGTAGCTACATCGAATACAACTACATCTAGATCAGGTGTCACCATGAGCTGCAACGTGAATGGCCCTATGATACCTGGGGGCTCCAGCTTTATCGTTGCATCGACGAATCTATCCCCGATTTCGAAAAGCTTCTCCAACATACTCTCCCTAATTGTGGCCATCTCATGGCCTATCTCTATCATCTCTATATCTACGATCTCCCGGAGTTCTAGTTGTACATCTGCTGGTAACCTCAGTACTCCATCTAGATTCGTCTGGATCCTTCTATCGATGCTGATTACCTCTACATCTTTTCTAGCGATACTCCTGAAGTAGTTAACGTTGAAATGCGCTCCTATTATGAGCTCCTCTATCGAGGCTTTCACAAGATCGTTTTCACTTACTACACCATCTGAAATAAGTTTTCTAAACTTTTTCCAGAAATCATCTCTATCTACTGCTACGAAGAACCCTCTTTCAACACGTTTCTTTGCATGAGGCATTTTAACTATGACAGGTCTATCTATTTCATCTGGGTTTGAGTATGTTCTAGGTCTTCTAATCCCTGCTTCATCTAGAAGCTTATAGTAAGTCTTGATCCCTACTCTCTCCTCATACCTCAGCAAATACCTATTCCCAAATATTGGGATAGGGAAATTCTGCTCGATATTGTCGTAGCCTACATATACAGCGAAACTTCTATTAGGTATGAAGATGGAGTTCCGAGACCTTAGAATCGATACCACATCGTTTTTCACAACATCGGCAAAGCTATAGAGTATTAGAGGGTAGTCAACAACTCTCCTAAATCTTAAGTAAGGCTTTTCTCTCCCTTTCTGACATACAGCGATAGTTTTGAAACCCTCGTCTTTAGCTCCATCGAATACATCTAGAGCTGAATGACTTGCTATCGTAGCTATGTGGATAGCTTCAACATCTAGTCTATAGTCTTTGAGTAGATCTCTTGGATTATATCGTGAGCTCAAGGTCTCCACAAGTAGAACACCTTAGTGAAGATTATTATAAATTTTTATAAAAAGCTTGGATTCACTAAAACTATGGAATGCATACTATCTACATAGCTATGTAGATTATGTTAAGACTTTCTCTAACATGTTTCTCTGAATAGCTAACCTGATTTCTCTTGCTATTCTTCTACCTGTACTCATAGGCTCTGACCAGTATAGATATGAGTAGGGGCTACCATCTATATAGAGATTAGTACCTGCAACAATTCTACCTGAGAACTCAAATACCTTTATCTCCATATTATCATCTATAACGCTTTCTAAACAGAAAGGCCCTATTACCCCGGGGGGTAAGCTCTTCTTAGTCTCTTCAACAAATTTAATACCGTATTCTAGAACTTTCGTTAGCAAGCTTTCTCTTAAGACTAGAGGTATGTTTCCTACAACTACGAAACTAGGTTCAGTACCGAGTTCTGCAACAATATTGTGAGGAATTCTTCGAAGACCATCTACATTAGTTTCGTACCGTATATCTGCACCAAGTATCTCTACTCTTTCTAGTACTGGGCTATAGAAGTAGTGGAAGTAAGCTGTAACACCAACTAAATAGTCCTGAACCATAGCCTCTTCGAAAGATTTTATAAGACCTTCCTCGATTCTCTTCTTAAGACCTTCAACAACCTCTGTACCTGATCTAGCTAAGAAATACCCTTTACCACCTTTAGCACCAGGTAGTTTAACTATGACTAGCCTGTCTATCTTATCTCCAACTCTGTAGACCTTGGGTATAGGTATACCTGCTCTCCTCAGCAGCTCCATCTTCGCCCATTGATCAGCTTCTACTCTGAATAACTTCCTCAACCCGAATATCGGTACCTCGATATTTTCAGCACAATCGAGACCTACGTACTCTACATAGCTACCGTGAGGCACTATAACAGCGTTCAGAGATCTCAGTTTTTCAACAATATCTCTTCTACAGAGCTCTCTCCAGCTATCTAGAACTACAAAGTAGTCTATCAAATGCTTAAACTGTTCATAGAACCAAAGTCTATCTCTAACAACTATGGCAATTGTTCTGAAACCCTCTATCTTAGCTCCATGAAATATCTGAAGAGATGAATGACTAGCTAAAGTTGCTATCGACAACTTCTCCAAATCATACCTAGTCATGAACTCCATCATATATGTGCACCAGCACTTAGACGTAGTTTTCAACACCTTCGGGGTAAAGAAGTTTAGTAACATGTCTTATCTTCTCTTCAACTTCTTCTATAGTTTTCCCGACGATGTTTATATGCCCCATCTTTCTTCTCCTCCTAACCTCGTTCTTTCCATACCAATAAATTTTCCCTATCTTTAATACCTCTATAGGTATGTTATTTAATGATAAACCGAGTATATTAACCATGCCGCCCGGAGATAGGATTTCTACTTCAGCTAGATCTACACCTATTATAGCTCTAATATGCTGTTCAAATTGTGAAACATTTGCTGTATCTAATGTATAGTGACCTGTGTTATGTACTCTTGGAGCAAATTCGTTAACCATAACGTCGCCATCTTTAACAAAGAATTCTATAGCCATAACCCCTACATAGTTAAGCTTAGTTGCTATCTCTACAGCTATATCAAACATTTTCTTCGTCACTATTTCGTTCCTCAGAGGTCCATAGTTATATACTAAAATCCCTTTAACATTCATATTATATGTAGGAGGATATAGCTGAATTTCACCGTTATGATTTCGAGCAAGAACTATTGAGGCTTCGTAATCGAAGTCTACATACTCTTCAACTATGAATACATCTCTTATTTTAGCAATTGCGTCATATATTTGTTCAAAATCGTTTCTACTCTTGATAAAGAACTGGCCCTTGCCATCATAACCACCTTTAGACTGTTTAACAACAGCTAAGTAGTTAAACTCATTTCTTACGAGTTTAAGAACCTCGAGAGGATCCTCTGTAATGAAGAACTTAGGGATAGGGATACCTAGTTTTTTAAAGAACATTCTTTCTCTCCAACGTTCATGCTTAAGCTCTACAACATCTAGTCTTGGGATAAGCTTACCCTTTTCTTCTGCATATCTTAGAACTTCGTAGGGTATATGTTCGAATTCGTATGTAACGATATCTACTATCTCTACCATATCTTTGTATTCATCGAAATTAAAACATTTATCAGCTAATCTACATGCAGGAGCACTTAGATTATCCACGACGTAGAAAGTTAGAGGATACCTTCTACCCTCTAGAATCATCATCCATCCTAGCTGCCCACCCCCTAGGATCCCTATCCTCATTCTACTCAAGTCTTGTAGAGAGAACCTCATTCTTCATATCCTCTGCAAATTTCTTTAATTTTTCAGCAATCTCAGGATACTTAATCCCCAGAATCCTCAAAGCCAAAAGAGCTGCATTCCTAGCATTACCTATAGCTACTGTTGCCACTGGTGTACCGTAAGGCATCTGAACAATTGATAGAAGTGAATCAAGTCCATTTAAATACTTTGATGGTATTGGTACACCGATAACAGGTAAATGAGTTAGAGATGCAACCATCCCAGGAAGATGTGCAGCTCCACCTGCACCAGCTATTATAACCTCTATACCCTTTTCAGCAGCTGTTTTAGCGAACTCAAACATGAACTCAGGCGTTCTATGAGCAGATATAACTCTTGCCTCGACCTCTACCCCGAACTGTTTCAAAATTTCAACAGCTTCTTTCATGTATTCCCAATCGTTTTTACTACCCATTATTACAGCAACTTTCGGGATAAGTACCACCTATACATAGATATGTATATAAGCTATATAAGTCTTCTGTTTTACTTAACCGTATTAAATTTACATATTTATGTATATTAATATTTACACTTAGATTTTCACACTATTTAACTCAACATGGAAAACGCTTTTACATATTTATGTATATTTAAGTTTGATTATGTAGAAGAGAGATTTATATTCAGTATTACATAATCTATGTAATGTGGAGAATATGAGGAAACTCCAACTTGTTTACGAAGGGAAGAGTAAACGTGTTTACTCCTTAGATGAAGATAGCCTTGTTATGGAGTTCAAAGACGATGTAACAGCTTTAAACGGGAATGTCAAAGCTATTGCCATGGGAAAGGGGGTTCTTAGTGCACGTCTATCTGCTTTCTTCTTCAAGCTTCTAGAAGATCACGGTATTAAGACTCATTTCCTCAATTATGATGGGTGCAGAATTGTTGTAGTTAAACGTCTTAATATAATACCTGTAGAGGTTATTGTGAGGAATTATGCGTATGGATCACTCTTCAAGAGAATACCTCTCTACAGACCTCTCCAAAGATTAGATCCCCCACTTATAGAGTTTCACTACAAAGATGATGACCTACATGATCCGCTAGTACTTGAAGAAGATCTTATTAGAACCAGGCTATTGACGCATGAGGAACTCGATTTCATTAAAAACGTTAGTCTGAAGGTTAACGATATACTAACTAAGTTCTTTGAGTCTAGGAATCTTAAATTCATAGATATGAAGCTAGAGTTCGGTAGAACAAAGAAAGGTGAAATACTTGTTGCTGATGAGATTTCTGGTGATACGTTTAGAGTTGTAGATGACCAAGGTAACCATCTAGATAAGGAGATATTTAGAAGGAGTCGAGATGTAGCTCTTCTTTTGAAAGCTTACATAAGGTTGGCACAGGTTGTAGGGGTGGGTATAGATGACATTTATACACCGTGTAGAGATTATTATAACGAATAAGAAAGGTGTTAAAGATCCTGAGGGAGAGACTATACATAAGCATTTAATACTTAGGAAAGGGTATAACGTGGTTCACAACGTTAGAACAGGGAAATACTTGTTACTCACGGTTAGCGCATCCTCGGAAGAAGAAGCTGTTAATATTGTTAAAGAGATGTGCGAGAAATTGAGGATATACAACCCTGTGGTCCACGATATCGAGGTGAGAATACGTGGTTAAAGTAGCTGTACTGAAGTTCCCTGGTACGAATTGCGATGAAGATGTACACCATGTTTTAAAGAACGTTTTCTTTGTAGATTCCCAGATTGTTTGGTATAAAAACTTCTCGTTAAATGGTTGGGACGCCATTATTATCCCTGGAGGGTTTAGCTATGGAGATTGGCTTAGAGCTGGCGCAATAGCTGCGAGAACTTCTGCAATTGAAGAGCTTATTAATGCAAGAGATATAGGGGTACCTGTTCTCGGTATATGTAACGGTTTTCAAATACTTGTTGAAGCTGGTCTGCTTCCAGGAGCTCTTCTACCTAATGAGAGTGGCAGATTTGTATGTAGATGGGTAAGAACATACGTAGAGAGACCTAGAGGTCCGTGGCTTTCACTAACTACAGAAGGCTACGAAATACATATGCCTGTAGCGCACGGTGAAGGGAGGTACTATATAGATGAAGAGAATTACCAGAATATTTTACTGAAGAGCCCTTTGATCAGGTATGCCAAAGGCGATAATCCTAATGGAAGTGTTTACGATATAGCTGGTGTAGCATCTGAGGATGGTCTTATCCTCGGGCTTATGCCTCATCCAGAGAGATCTTCTGAAGACCTTCTTCCTCCAAGAGGTTTCAGACCTGGGGGAAGGATAATATTCGAAAGCCTTGTCTACTCGCTTAAAAGGGGTTGGTGATGCCTCTTAGTTTAGAAGAGGTTGAAGAGATTAGGAGGATACTGGGTAGAGAACCGACAGAAGAAGAACTTGCTATGTTTGAAGCTCAGTGGAGCGAACATTGTTCATATAAAAGTAGTAAGCTTCTGCTAAAATTACTACCAAGCGAAGGAAGGCATGTGGTGGTAGGTCCTGGGAGAGATGCTCCAGCTGTTAAGGTGTTCAAGGACTGGGTAGTTGTTTTTAAAATCGAGAGCCACAACCATCCCTCTGCTGTCGATCCGTATAACGGTGCTGCAACAGGTATTGGAGGAATAGTTCGAGATATACTATCGTTAGGTGCTAAACCCATAGCTTTACTAGATATGCTCTACCTAGGTAACCCTAGGAATCCTCACGCTAATTGGTTGATAAGAGGTATAGTTAGAGGTATAAGTGATTATGGGAATAGGATAGGTATCCCCACAGTCGCTGGCGATACGTGGTTTGACAATGCTTTTAACAGCCAGCCTCTCGTTAACGTAGCTTGTATAGGTATAGCGAAGCCTGATAAAGTTGTTCTCACAACACCTGAGCCCGGGGATCTAATAATAATCATGGGGAATTCTACCGGTAGAGATGGTTTACTGGGGAGCAGCTTCGCTTCTAAACCTCTTGCTGAAGATGTGGATAGAGATATAGGGGCTGTTCAAGTAGGAGACCCTCTCACAGAGAAACTATTAATAGACGTTATCCAGATACTGATCGAGAAAGGCGTTGTTAAGTATATTAAAGACCTTGGCGGTGGTGGTTTAACAACAGCTGTATGTGAAACAGCTGCAGACCATAATCTAGGGGCTGTTATATATCTAGAGAAACTCCATACAAGACAGAGTTTAACACCTTTAGAACTCCTTGTATCTGAAAGCCAGGAAAGAATGCTGCTTGTGGTTAATCCGGAGAATATAGAGAGTGTAGCTAGAGTCTTGGACGAGTACGACGTTATGTACAGCGTTATAGGGTTTTTCACAGACGACGGGATTATAAAGGTTTTCTACAATGGGGTAAAGGTAGCTGAGGTACCTGCTAAAGAACTTGCAAAACCTAGACCTCTAAGAAGAGCTTCTACACCGCCTTTAGAAGTTTTGAAAGGTTTGAAACCTCTCTACAATCTGCCTCCGGAACCTAACTACGAGGAATCCATAGTAAAGGTCTTGACGTCGCTGAACATAGTCTCTAAGAGGTGGATCTATGAGCAGTACGACCATGAGGTAGGGATAAGAACAGTAGTTAAACCAGGGTATGGAGATGCTGCTGTTCTAAGACTTCTAGATGGTAGTAGACGGGGTATAGCTGTTAAAGGTGATGCTAATCCTAGATACACATACCTAGACCCTTTCAATGGAGCAGCTAATGCTGTTGCTGAATGCTTTAGAAATCTCGTAGCTGTAGGGTCTAAGCCTATAGCTATTGTTGACGAGCTAAATGCTGGCAACCCTGAGAAACCTGAGCATTTCTGGTACTTCGAGATGATGGTTAAAGGCATTGCATGGATAGCTGAAGAACTTAAGTTACCTGTTGTAGGTGGGAAAGTGAGTTTCTATAACGAAGACCATAGAGGTAAACAGGTGAAGCCTACAGCAACTATTGTGGGCATTGGTAGGGTAGACGATATCACTAAAGCTATGACTATGGATTTCAAAGAGAATGGATCTTATATAGCTATCGTCGGTGTTACATACCCTGAGCTAGGTGGAAGCGAGTACCTCTTCAGAATATTCGGTTTAGAGGAAGGAGAGATACCCAGGCCTAGACCTTCTTCAGAACTTAGGAACGGGAAATTCGTTTACAAAGCTATTAGCTTAGGATACGTAAATGCTGTCCACGACATAAGCATAGGGGGTCTTGCAACAGCATTGATAGAGATGGCTGTGAAGGGAAAGATAGGTTTTGAAGTAGATATAGCTAAGGTTTTCGCTAGAGGTATACAACGTCTCGACGAGATCTTATTCTCGGAGACGCAAGCTCGTTACATCTTAGAGGTGAAAGGTGAGTACCTAGAGGATCTCCTAAAACTTGCCGATAGGCTCGGAGTTAAGGTTAGTATCATAGGGAGGACTAGGGATAGAAATAGCGTGGTTTTCACTAAGAACTCTACAGTTCTAGTTAATCTCGACCTCTCCTACCTATCCGATATCTACGACAAAACTCTAGAGGAAGAGATAGAAGGTGGTGTATAGTGTGTGGAATAGCTGGTTATGTAGGTACACGTAACATTATCTCGACAATCATATCTCTACTTATAGAGGTTCAGCATAGAGGTCAAGAAGCTGCTGGAATCTCTTTAATTAGGACGGATGGTCGTATAGATGTTGTAAAAGGTCGAGGATATGTTCTCGATGTTTTTAACGAAGAGACCATAAATATTCTTCGTATTGCTAGCGATAATATCTTCGGTGCTATAGGGCATGTGAGGTACTCTACAACAGGTGAATACCTGGAACATCAAGCTCAACCAGTAGCTTTAGGAGATGAGAATTATAGAATAGCGATAGCGTTCAACGGCACTATAGCTAACTACATCGAGTTGGCTAAGGAGTTCAATATCAGTAGTAACCGTGGAGATGTCTTTGTTCTTGCTGAAGTTATCTATAAACTTGCCCTAGAGTACGGAAAAGATGTTGTAGAAGCTTTAAAGGTATTGCCTTACTACGTTATAGGAGGTTACAGTCTAGCTGTAGCAACATCCGAGCCGAGAATAGCTATTGCACGAGATCCTTACGCGTTTAGACCTCTTGTATATGCATATAATGAGCGTGAATTTGTTTTCGCTTCAGAAACTTCTGTACTTGAATGTGTAGGCTTTAACAATTGGAGCGAGGTTTTGCCAGGGGAAATCGTGGTTTTCGATGGAAACTCCGTTGAGAAAACGAGGTCGACATTTTCTGCTGAGTTCTCTCCATGTATATTTGAGTACGTGTACTTCTCTAGACCGGACTCCATATTCAACAGTATCAGTGTATACAAAGCTAGGATAGGTATGGGGGTAGAGCTAGCTCTCACAAATCCTGCCCAAGGAGATGTTGTTATACCTGTTCCCGATAGCAGTAGACCAGCCGCCATAGGTTTCAGCAAAGCCTCTGGTATACCTCTTGAAGAAGGTATTATCGCTAATAAGTACGTTGGTAGAGGATTCATAGCTCCTCCATTCATTCGAGATACCTTATCCAAGCTGAAGTACGGATTCGTTAGAGAAGCTGTAAATGGGAAAAGAGTTGTACTTGTAGATGATTCGATAGTTCGAGGTACTACTATGAGGAGCATCGTTAGGAGGTTGAGGGAGGTAGGGGCAAAGGAGGTTCACGTAAGGATAGCGAGCCCGCCATTCAGATACCCATGCTTCATGGGTATAGATATCTCTTCTCGAGAAGAGCTTCTAGCGTGGAGGTTCAGCGATTTGAAGAATATAGCGAAGTCTATCGAAGCTGATAGTCTTGGATACAACACTGTAGAAGGTCTTCGTAGAGCTGTAGGTCTTCCCTCAGCATGTTTTGCATGTTTTACCGGTATCTACCCCTTCAAGGAATTCGATTTAGAGAAAATGGAGAAAATGATTTCGAGGTGCTACGTATGAGCTCCTTGTTAACGGTGTACGCATTCGATGAGCTATGGAGTTTAGTAAACATTGTACGATACGGATTCCAAGCTTTACAACATAGAGGATCCCAACTTTATGTACTCTGCACAGTTAAA
The DNA here is from genome assembly GCA_020832925.1 of Desulfurococcaceae archaeon. Classification (GTDB taxonomy): domain Archaea; phylum Thermoproteota; class Thermoprotei_A; order Sulfolobales; family Ignisphaeraceae; genus Ignisphaera. Next base: position 35,131 of record JAJHRF010000012.1, read on the forward strand.
GATGGTGTTACATGCTATGAAGATGACGATGTAGATATCTCTAGACATGCTCTAGATCACGTAGCTATAGCCGCAACGTATGCTGATAAGAATGGTATTAAAACAAGCGTAGTTAGTAGAGATGGAGTTGAGGTAGCCGTTGTAACAGATAGAGCTTGGAGAAAACTACCCGATTTCGCATCAGAGCTTATCAGAGAAGTTAAGAGGTGTAGAAATGTTGAGGAAGCGTTTAAGAGTACTCTACAGCGCTTCGTTGATGAAAAAGATTCTATTCCTTCAATTCAAATCCTTACAAACAATAGAGAAGTCATCGCCTGGAGAACACCCCATGGCTTAACCCCTCTTGTTCTAGGGAGCTACTGTTTCGATATGGCTATAGTTTCCTCGGAGTCTACAGCTGTGGATATTCTTGGTGGCGATGTTAAGAAGTTTATGGGTGCAGGGGAAGGTGTATATATCTCGCGCTACCTAGTGAAAACATTTGCGACATCCATATCCAAGGAGCCTAGTCTATGTATGTTCGAGCCACTCTATATAGCGAGACACGACGCTGTTGTCGATGGTGTAAGCGTCTACATATTCAGGAAGTTATTGGGTGAGAAACTTGCTGAACATCTAGATACTGAAGTCGATGTTGTTGTAGGTGTGCCTGAGACAGCTATACCTTACGCAATAGGTTTCTCGCATAAGATCGGGAAACCGTTTGAACTAGCTTTCGTTGCTACAGGAGGTAGAAGAAGATCTATGCTTCTCTCAGATCCTTTCGAAAAAATAATTGCTGTACATCTCAAGATGAACCCCGTAAAGTCTGTTTTAGAGGGAAAGAAAGTTGCGCTTATAGATGATAGCATGGTGACAGGGGCTACCATGAAAACTGTTGCTCAGATATTGAGGTTTAGGATCGGTGTAAAAGAGCTGCATATATTCATAGCTTCTCCACAATTAATTTCAACATGTCCTTTCGGTATAGTGAACTTAGATATGAAAACTCTGCTAGCAGCTAATCTTTCATCAGATCTCGCTAGAGATTATCTAGAAGCTGATTCGCTCCACTGGTTATCTAGAGAAGATGTGGATACCGTGTGCAGAAAGTTCTCTTTAAAGCTATGCGGTAGATGTTTCGGAGTTAATTTCTTGGGTGGGTGATCTACATGAAGGTTCTACTCGTTGGATCTGGTGGAAGAGAACACGCTATAGCTAAACTCATTAGGAGGAGCTTGCTAGAGCCGAGAATCTTCGTCGCCATGGACTACAGGAACCCCGGGCTTGAGAAAGAAGCTGAGGATACGGGAGGTGGCTGGCGTATAGTTAAGACAACAGATCCGCAAAGTGTTGCAAAAGTAGCTGAAGAAGTGTCGCCAGACCTTGTCGTTATAGGTCCGGAGGAACCTCAGTTTCACGGTGTTTCAGATATCCTTAGAGAGAAAGGGTTCGTAGTCTTCGGGGTATCCAGGAGGTGTGCTGAGGTTGAGAAGAGCAAGGTTTTCGCCAGGACGTTAATGTGGAAGTACGGTATCGAGGGTAGGCTTTACTTTAAAGCTTTTAGAGATCTTTCGGAAGCTAGGAAGTTTATAGAGTTTGCAGGGGATGTCGTTATCAAACCTGCTAGACAAGCAGGTGGGAAAGGTGTTAAAGTTCTTAAAGATACCCAGGCTTATCTCTCGAAAGACAGGCAAGAGGTTAAGAAGACATACGTAGAGAAGTTGTTTTCGGAGATGGAGCATTTCGTAGATATAGACTACAAGATCTTGGTAGAGCAGAGAGTTGAAGGTGTTGAGTACACATCCATGGTTATAACAGACGGCGATACAGTTCTACCTTTACCGCTTGTACAAGACCATCCACATGCTTTCGAATTCGATGTAGGTCCGGAGACAGGAGGTATGGGAAGTATCCAGGGGCCTGGATGGTTGTTGCCGTTCATTACACGGGAAGAGTATCTCAAGACTTTAGAGATAGTTAAGAAGGTTTTAGATGTTCTTCAGCTAGAGGTTAGGGATAGATATGTAGGGGCTTTCGCTGGGCAAATGATGTTAACAGGTATTTGGGGGCCAACAGTTATAGAGTTCTATAGCAGGTTCGGTGATCCTGAGATCTCTAACCTAGTCCCTATAGTTGTTAACGATTTCCTGGAGATCCTCGATAGAGCCGCTAGTAGGAGGTTAGCTGGTGCTAAACTTGAGATAGATGAAGAGTCTGTAACTATAGTCAAAGCTATAGCTCCAGCGGGTTACCCAGATAACAAGGTTTTAGCGTCAAACCATCCCATAGCTATCGATGAGCAGAGGATTAGGGAACTAGGGTGTGAAACTCTCTATGCAAGTATTGAGATGAGAAACGACGGGTTTATGTATACCAAAGGTTCGAGAGTTTTCGAGATAGTTTGTGTAGGTAAAGATTATGAAGATACCTATAAGAGAAGCGAACTTGCTGTAAACTACGTAAGGACGCTCGATGGGCATCCGCTGTTCTATAGAAGAGATATAGGGTCTAAGGAGCTTCTAAGCGATAGAGTTAGAGTAGCTGAGAAAGTTAGGATAGTCTACAGATCAAGAGCTGAGAAAGGGCTTCTAGGTAAGATGCTGGTCTGGGTCCCTGGTGAAGGAATTTTTGAGAATCCTTTGATAGGTTTCGTGAGGTGAGGACTCTGTGTACAGGAAGAGAGAATACCTCGCTACACCCATGTTCAACAACTCTATAAAGATGATGTTGCTTGGAGGTGGTGAGCTAGGTAAAGAGATAGCTATAGAGGC
>JAJHRF010000013.1 GCA_020832925.1 Desulfurococcaceae archaeon
CCTAACGGAGCAGGTAAAACAACTACTATCCATATAATAGCTACTCTGTTAAAACCTACGAAAGGTAGTGTTCTAGTTGCTGGTTACGATGTTGTTAAAGAAGCTGATAAAGTGAGGAAGAAGATAGGTATAGTTTTCCAGGATCCTAGCCTCGATAACCAGTTGACAGGTTATGATAATATGTATATACATGGAAAACTCTACGGTTTGAAAGGGAGAGAACTACAAGAGAAGATAATGAAGTTGCTAGACCTTGTCGAATTGAAAGAGTTTGCGTACAAGAAGGTTATGTACTATAGCGGTGGTATGAAGAGACGTTTAGAGATAGCAAGAAGTTTACTTCACGAACCTGAGATACTTATACTAGATGAACCTACTATCGGTTTAGATCCCCAGTCTAGAGCTAGGATATGGGACTATATAAAGTATCTAAAGAAAGAGTTCAGTATGACCATCCTCATGACCACCCACTACATGGACGAAGCAGAAGAGCTTGCTGATAGGATCGCCATAATGGATAAAGGGAAAATCTTGGCTATGGGTACAGCTGACCAACTCAAATCTATGCTAGGACAAGACGTAGTATATATAACCGTAAACAACTTGAATAACAATAATAACGATATCTGTAACATGTTTAACTTCGCTAAAATTTGTAAAGTTCTTGATGGTAATAGATTGGAGCTAGTTGTTGATAACGCTACTAAAGCTCTACCCGAGATCTTTCATATAGCTGAATTGAAAGGATTAAGAATAGTTGAGATAAGCTACAGAAGACCAACACTAAACGAGGTGTTCTTACATCTGACCGGGCGCGAGTTAAGGGATTCACTTGAATTGCAACCTACTCCACCGATGAGGGGGGTGAGGTTCAGGTGAACTCGTTTAATGCCTTCACAGCTATGATGTATAGACAGTTGAAGAGATGGTGGAACGCTAGATCTAGAGTAATTATGACTATACTCAACCCGTTGATATGGATGATTTTCCTAGGGCTTGGCTGGGGAAGCATATTCAGTCCACAGAACATTCCATCGATACCAGGGGTTCCGAACGTACCAGACGTTGTTTCAATGATGAGAACAGCTATAGATAACTACTTTAAACAAATCTTCGGTGGTGTAGGCTATGTAGCTTTCATGATAACAGGTGTAGTCGTTATGACGGCGTTTATGGGTAGCTTTATCTCTGGTATAAGTGTTATATGGGATAAACAGTTCGGATTCTTAAAAGAAACTCTTGTAGCTCCAGCACCGAGGAGTATTGTAATACTTGGTAGAATTGTTGGAGATAGTATCGTAACGACAATCCAATCTCTAGTAATAGTGATGTTAAGCATTGTATTAACAAACGAAATTAACTTCATTAATATCCCTCTAGCACTAGGCTACATATTCATAATGTCTCTCGGATTCACATCTCTAGGAACAGCAATATCGTTAAAATTCAGTAGCATGGAGGGGTTCCAAATGGTTGTGAACCTCATAACAATGCCTCTCGTATTCATGAGCGGCGTATTCTACCCTGTAACAACTATGCCTGATTGGATGAAGTGGATAGCTAAATTCAATCCACTAACATACTCTGTCCACGCTACAAGATACTGGCTTGCAAACGCTGATGTTGGATTTGAGTATATGAATCCTCTAACAGATCTAGCTATACTAACAGTTTTCACCATCGTAATGATTATCGAGGCTATGAATATCTTCGAAAAAACAACTCTTGAAGATTAACAACACATTATTTTAATTTAAAACCCTTAGCTACACAGGTTATGGTACAATATAGAAATCTTCGTATCCTTTAACAACGCTATTCTCAATAACTATATCCCATATCTCGTAATCTTTCAAACTCTTGATAACTTCGAGAAAAATATTGACGTTCTGATCATCTCCTTCAACATGTATTTCAACCGAACCATCAGGTAGATTCCTGACATAACCATGAACTTTGTAAAGATCTGCAAAATGCTTAACTCTAGCCCTAAACCCTACCCCTTGAACATCGCCGTAAATCCTGACTTTATAAGCTTTAATCACCATAAACCCCCGTATTTGAGATCTATGTAAGCAGACTAAATATGTTACCACGTTATCTATCTAAGTATACCTAAAGCTTTATTAACAATACTTACCAATTCCTCTAATCTCTGCATCAACATGGTCTTGTCTCTAATCTCTGAAACTGTTATATTTATACATAGCATAGGTTCTACATGTATTTGCTCTACCACCTTCTTTAAAATAGTATTGCAGTTTATTTTTAGTTGGCTAACTATAAGAATGACAAATCTACCAAACATACTACCATACTTTTTCAATAGTTCTTGGATAGGGGACGACAATCTGTTGAACCAGATAGGCGAAGCCACTATAACCATATCGTACTTCTCATTAAGGAGATCTCTAGGTTCCAACAATATATTTGTACCCTTCTTGATGAGTGTATCGATTATAAGTCTAGGGTTTAGGTGTAGAGGTGGGGAATACTCTTTTAAAGGTTTAACCTTGTAAACATTAACTTCTATACCGCGAGATTTCAAGTATTCGCTAGACATCTTCACAAGATTCTCTGTATTACCTGTTCTACTATAATAAACGATAGCTAACTTCATAGAGAACCCCATTACTTAACGGCTACTGCCCTGAGATAAAAACTCTATCGATTCACTATAGAGATAGCTGGTATGATTGTCGAACTCCCTAGCATTCTATAGCTTGAAAATGAGGGAAAGGTAGTGAAAATATATTAAGAAATTGTGACACTATATATAGATGTGTTAACGATGCATAAGAGAACTAGTTCAACTGCTGATGCTGGTAGAGTAGAGGATTACTTAACAACGATATACAGATTGGAGGAAGCATTAGGTATAGCACGAACAACCGATATTTCTAGAGAGCTTGGGGTTACCCCTGCAACTGCTTCAAAAGTTATAAAGAAGCTAGAAGAGAAAAACCTTGTTAAAAGAGTTAAGTATAAATACGTAACCTTGACTGATGATGGGAGGAAACTAGCTGAACAGATTATTAGAAGGCATAGAATTTCCGAGGTATTTCTAGTCAAAATACTGGGTTTTAACGATATTGAAGCTCATATGTATGCTCACTACCTAGAACACCTACCTGATGTAATAATAGAGAGAGCTTTTGAAGTAATTGGTAAACCGAGTATGTGTCCTCATGGAAACCCTATACCTGGTGTTGAAAGATATAAAGAAGAATTAGAGAACCTAAGCACAGCTGATATTCATCGAAAATGTGTTATACAGAGAATTGCTGGAGAATTCGTCAATATCCTTACATATCTGCATAGCTTAGGTATAAGAATAGGTAGTAGCATTACTATAACGAGGAGAGACCAAAGATACGTTCTCGTAGAACTTGAAAACGGTTCCAGTATCGAGTTGCCTATATATATAGCTAGGTATGTATACGTGAAATGCTTCTAGATATTCTGAGTCGACCTCCCCTACCCTGAAGAGTGAGTGTTTCCTGGGATGGTTTATTGATTCTTCCTCATATACTTAGATTTACATCTGTAAACCTCATTACCTTAGAAATACTTAGATATGGCTGTATCTAGTAAACAGATACTTTCAGTCATATCAGTAGATACACTTTAAAAACACAGAGACCTACTTAGTGGAAAACATGTACTTAATCATCAACATTAGTTAAATGGTATTGTAGTTAGAGAACAGAAATTTTTCTCTATTCAAACATTGGATGGATATACAAAAGAGTTACAGAGACTTATGAATATACTGAAAACTATTTCTAGAAAAATAGATTGGGTCTTTACCTACTTATGCCGGTTTTCGAGATCTTTTGAAGTATGTATTTCGGACCTTTAATACCGTGGAAAGCTCAATGTATCCACTATCTCTTCATCAAGAAGATTTATGCTGTGGAGGTAAAGCGCTAGAGCGTGTTTTTAAGGAAGGCTGTTGAGGAAACTGAAAGAGTTTCTCGATCGAAATCTGATATCATATACGTTAGGGTAGGGTTGGGGACCTGGGATCGGATTCAAGTACCGTAATACACGTAGAGCTAATTTATGCGAAACTTAGATGAAGTTCTTCGATATAGATATACTCTATTAGTATCTCAGATTCTCACTACTGATTGTTTACATTATCTCTTTGCGTAATCGAATAAGGATTTTCCACCTTTAGCAGCTCCTTTGAGTTGAGCTTCTGTTACACCGAAGTATCCTAGTATTCTTAAGACTGCTGGAATTATTTGGTGTTCTACGTAGTAATCGAAATCTATATCTTTGACGTTTACAGCTATGTATGGTTTCGCTCTTTCAGATATCTTACCACTACCTTTGACTATAACGTACCCTACTTTATCCCCTACATCTACTTTGTAGCCCATCTTTATCAATTCTTTCGCTGCTACTACATGAGGTTGAGATGCTTCATATTCTGATAGAGGTTTCGTTATCGTTTTCCATATAACGAAGGGCTCTATAGGTACATCACCGGCGCCTATCTTCTTCCTCAGCTCCTCCAACTCTTTTCTAACAAATTCAACAGCTTTCCTGTAATCCATAGTCTTGAGAACTATCTCCGCTACTTTCTCTTGAAGTTCTTTCGCTATCTCAGCCCAATCACCTCTAACAGCTTCGAAACCAACTACATCTATATGCTCATCAACTGTAAGACCTATGTACCTCTTCTTCGCTTCTGTAAAGAATACTTTTTGATATAGTTTATCTATCTTAACATCGAATCCAAGCTCCTTCTCTACCAACTCTATGAATTTCTCAACAATCTCTTTATCGTATTTAACAAAAACAGAATCTGTATCTCCATAGATCATATCGAGCCCAAGTTTTTTCGCTATATCCATAGCCTTCTTAATGAGTTCGCGTCCGTAAGCAGCAACAGCTTCAGCACATTCTCTACAATACCATCGCGCACCTGTCCAGCCCATGTATCCGTAGCAAGCGTTCGCCAAGACTTTTAAAGCTCTTTGCCTTGCATCAAGCATTCTATATTCGTAGGAATCTACACTATACTTCTTCATCTGCTCTCTAACATCTTTACGTGTTTTAATTAGAGTTTCGAGAGCCATTTTGAAGAACGAGCTCGGCTGTTTAAGGAATTTATACCCTACTTCTGGCGCTTCGTAACATCCATGAATACCGCATAGAGATTCATCTTCTACGAAGGTATCGGGACCTATGTTATATTTAATCATTATACTCGGATACATAGACGAGAAATCTATTACAGCTATGTTCTCGTGAACACCTTTCTTAGGTTCTAGAACTATAGCCCCTCTATAAGGTTCGTAAGGATGCTCAGCTCTGTTAGGCACTAACTCCCCTACTTTGTACGCTATCCTCATAAGATGCCACTCAAGCCTAAACCCTACGCTAGCTGCCCCTACTTGGTCTGGGGGTATACCTGTTACACTCGATAACTGTATTATGAAAGGAAGGAATTTCTCTGCTATACCGAAGGTCGATACAACGTCGTCGCGTGCATAAGCTAGCAGTATCTTTCTCTTCTCCTCATCATCCCAGTACTTATAGATTTCGTACCACGGTACATTAACTCTCTCGCTCTTCTTCATGACGCCTAGGTAATCTGCGACTTCGTCTAAACTTTTTACCTTAATCTCTGCTATCTCTTCAGCTAGATCATACAAATCTATGTTTACTCTACCAGGAATAGAGACATGTCCATGGACACTCTTCGTCGGTTCTACACCTAGACGTCTAGATACATCCAGCTTTATTCCTAAACGTCTACACCTCTCGAGGAGGTAAGGCCAATCGAAATTGTTAGAGTTGTAGCCTACAATAATATCTGGGTCGTATTTCTGGACATAGCTTACAAATTCTCTCAATAGAATCCTGTCGTCTTTATCTCTAGCTGTTAACTGTACAATCTCTTTCTCTGAATTCATTAAAGAAATTACTATTACCGGATCTCTATCAGGTCTAGGTGCACCACGAGGATTGTACACCTCTATATCCATAGCTAAGATCTTAAGCTTAGGTATATCCAACCTCTCTAGACGGTTAAGAACCTCTACAACCTCATACTCAGCTTGAACTCTAAAACCAGGTGTAATATTTTTCTCGATTACTTTAAAACTGTGCCATGTACATGGATATATATCGTGATCTACAAGGTACCTCATAGAGAACCTGATATCTGCTTCAACAACATCTCTAACCCCTGGTATCTTTGTAACCTCTTTCCTGTACTCACGAACGTACTCTGGTATAACAGTCACAATCTTAAGAGCATCGACAGGTTTCCCCGCGAATTTCTTCTTAACATATTCAACAGATGTTATAGGTGATTTAGGGGTAGATAGAGACACTATTTGCTTACGTACAAGCTCTAGTTTATCTTGTTGAGAATAACCTTCATCTATAACTGCGTAGAAATATGGTCTGAATCTCCTGTCTCTCAGAACTACCCTGCGCCCTTCTTCATCTATCCCCCATATAATTATACAAGGCTCTAAACCCGCTATTTCGTACGAAACATCGAGAATAAAGACGCTGATCTCATGATACGAAGTGCCCAAAGATCTACACCTACTAAGATAGTTTAACGTTAAGCAGATTAATATCCTACGCTACTCCTTAAGCATCGTATTGTAGATAGAGCTGCTAAAAATACTTCGAGAAAGCCTTCTACTTTAGATCTGTCTATATCTGCATATCCAATATCAGTGTCGATATAGAGAAGTCTACAATAATCCATAATCGTTCAACAACTCTACAATCTTCTTCAGCTCTTCGTATAGTTCAACACCTTTATGCGTTATACCTACGGTTTTAGTTTTACCTGTAGAAACTATTTTCACCAAGCCTTTTTCGTTCATCTCTTTAAGGATGTTCATAAGCCTATCGTAAGGCATATTGACAAGAGTTGCAAGTTTTGTTGGGTTAATCTCGCCTAGCATGAGTATTCTAAGGATATCGTATATTATCTGAAGTTTTGTCCTCTTCCTAGTCATAACTTAAATACCTTAACAGAGCTGTAGATAGCTAAAGCTACTGCTGAAAGACTTCGGATAAGCTCTGCTACAAGGAGTATTATCGGCGTTGTCTCGCCTCCTACAATCACTGACAACACTCTAAGGTAGTAACTACTCGACAACATGATCAACAACATCTTGATGTATCCAGAAGCTCGTATCGCTATATAGATTGAGAGACTTCCTGCAACTACGTCAGGAGCTATGAGGAAGACTATGTAGGGTGTGAAAGTATACAGTTTCTCTGAACAACTTCTCTGCACAATCATCAAAATAAACGCAGCCATAGCTAAAGATGATGTTGCAACGTAGAGAGAAGCTGAAACTCTGACATCGTTAAATACAATAGATAATGCTGCACAGAGCTGACTTACCGATAATAGTAGGAACGATGTCGATGAGAGAAGCAGATCTTGAACCCTGAATTTTCTATACGTTGATAACAGTCTTAAGGCTACGTATAGAAACGATAGAAACCCTGTAACCTCTATAGCCATCAATGGGATATTCATAATGAAAACCTTTGCTTTACTCAACGCTTTCTCAAATATATACAGCTTGTGTTCCCTAACTTTATATCTAGCGGTACAAAAATCAAACCCTTAGGTGTTCTAAAAGTTAAGCCCATAACCACTACTTCTCTCCCATCCATAAACTTCGCTAAAGCTTCTCTAAATAGAATAAACGATTTATTGTTAGTACATCTATACCAAGGTAAGAATACAACATGTATACGATGACCTTCGCTCGTCGTAATAATGTTGAGATCTCCTCCATAAACATGAAAAACCCCTCTATACCTAAAATCTCTTCCAATAGACGATGCATACCCGATCACTCCTGGAACAAATCTTGGAATAGGATACGGTGGTTTTATGTAGACATCCTCTACGATCTGCTCCACAACTTCTTCTTCTACAGGATAAGTTAAATAAAACGCTATAGGGATAGCTACACATACAATCACTACGAGGATCGCTATAAAGATCAACAATCTCCTTGACATCCTAGCTCACCTCATTACCTCTAAATTACTACGTGTTAACTCTGTAATAAGTGTAAGGCTTTGTTATAACTATTCCCGAATTTCTAACCTATAGCAAAGAGGATCTTACTCGCTTCAGACGTTTGTAAACACTAATTATCTTCCCATCCCCCAAAGCATATACTCTACTACACTCTCTTGCTACAAGAATACCGTGAGTAGCTATGATAAACGCTTGATTTAATTCTATGTTTAGCTTTCTCGCCAAATCCATGAGCTTCTCGTTATTCTCGACATCTAAAGCTCCCACAGGTTCATCCATAAGCACAACCGCTGGATTATTAGCTAATACTCAAACAATTGTTATTCTTTGCCGTTCTCCACCACTAAGTGTATTAATAGTTCTATGAACTAGGTGCTGAATCCCAATGAATTGAAGTAACTTCAATGCTCCTTCTCTCCTCTCCTTCCTCCTTACGAACTCCGAGCAGATACATTGGAAGTTCTACGTTCTCGAACACTGCTAGCAATAGTATCAAATTATAGAATTGAAATGCATAGCCTTTTTCTTCAATCTGAACTCCGTAATCTCTTTATCACTAAGCTCCATTATATCTACATTATCGCCAACTACTTTCCCTGTACCCGGTCTATCTAACCCTCTATGATGTTAAACAGAGTTGTTTTACACGATCCCGATGGACCTACAATACAAATTACATCACCGCGGTTGATATCCAAATCTATACTCCTAAGTGCTTGAACATAGTGACGACCATACTTATAAACTAAGACTAGCCACGATATCTCTAGACATACCTCAACAGGTCTTAATCTATATGCTCTATAAGCTGGGTAAACACCCGCGATAACGCTTACAGCTATACCTAACACTAGCGCTAGCTTTACGTGAAACAGTGTTATAACTGATGTAAGATTGGTTATAGGTATTACAAAGCTTCTCCTAGGAAAACCTAAAAACCTTGTAGAAGTGCTAAACCTTAGTATCAACGATATTACTACATACGATAGAGCGATCCCTATAACTATACCCGTACATCCTCCAATACCATCCATTATTACGGATTCTAACAAGAGGAGCTTGATTACGGAACTGTTCTTAGCACCTATAACCTTCATTATCCCTATCTCTCTCGCCCTCCAAACAACATCTATAGTCATAGTGTTTATAACCTCGAAAAACTACCGTAACAGCTACGAGACCTATTGATGTGAAGAAATATGTTATAATGTTAACAGTTTCTGTAACCATCTGAACTATTGATGAAGGTACGAATAGCGATATTCCCGAAACAGAGTTAGATACCTGTTGAGCTACCTCCTGTACATGGAAAGGATCTACACATTTTACTGGTGTCTGCGATACTTTATCTGTTAAACCTGTTAGATTTTGAGCCATATCTAGTGGTGTGTAGACAATATACACGGTGAATCTATTAGTAACTCTAAAGATATCTATAACAATAACAATTAAATCAGAACTGCTATTGCTGTAGGTAATGGTTATCGTATCGGAATCGATGACATAGTGCTGTATACCTCGAAATCTAGGTATTGCAATGATTGAAATTCTGTTCTCTGGAAACCTCTCTGACCTAGAGGTATCTCTGGGCTTAAACCTGGAGCAAAAAACTCTACTACCATTATAAACAATTATATCTGTTCCTGATATCCTTCAAATCATCTCTAAAGATCTCTGGATTGGATTCCTGAAGCAGTGATTATTAACAGAGAAAACATTAACCTAACTCCAAGAACTATACCGCAAATCGTTAAAATTGATCTAAGCTTTCTCTTACTTATGTTTCTGAAAACTATCGTCAGCGTGTTCAAGGTGAAACCCGTGAAAGTATAGAGATGTGGTATATTTATAAGGTTTATCCACGTAAGTAGTATAGCTAAACAATACATTGTCGTAGCCTTACTTGTAATTGATAAACATTTACTCGATGTTTATTGAAAATATATAACGTAGTCTTGTATTACGAGTAGATGTGGCGTACACTATGTTAGGGTTATCGATTGTTTTACCTACGTTTAATGAAAGAGATAATATTGGTGTTCTGTTTAACGAGATTAGATCCAAAGTTAAGGTAGATAGTTACGAGATTCTAGTAGTAGATGATAATAGCCCTGACGGTACATGGGTTGAAGCTCTAGAATACATAGATGAATCCGATGTAGTTGTTAGAAGGATTAATATGAAAGGACTTTCGTCTGCTATCATCGACGGCATGCTTTTTTCGTTAGGGAGGTATGTAGTTGTTATGGATGCTGATTTACAGCATCCACCTGAAGTTATAAACACTATGTTTGAAAAGCTTAGGGAAGATGATTACGATGTAGTTATAGGTTCTAGGTATGTTCCTGGAGGTGGTGTAGAAGGGTGGAGTAGAACTAGGTTAGTAATATCTAAAGGTGCAACACTTATAGCTAAGCTTCTTCTCCCATATGCAAGAAAGGTCTCTGATCCTATGTCCGGTTTCTTCATGGTTAAGAAGGATCTTATAGTGATGAATAGAGGTAGACTCAATCCGCTAGGTTTTAAAATACTTCTAGAGATTTTGGAGAGATGTGGACCTAGTAAAGTAGTTGAAGTTCCTTACACCTTCAGATCTAGACTCTACGGCAAAAGCAAGCTTAAGACTAGTACAATACTGGAATTCGTTATACATGTACTAAAGCTCTCTAGATGGCGACCATTCAAATTCGTTATCGTAGGTTTAAGTGGTGTTATAGTTAATCTAGGTACTTTGTGGCTCATATCTACGCTATACCCACTCTTTACCAATACACTATTCGTAATTGGTAGCGCTATAGCTATAGAGATCAGCATATTATGGAACTTTATACTGCACGAGATCTGGACTTTTAGCGATAGAAGAGTGGGAAGTTTTGTGAAACGATTAGCTATGTTCCATCTAGCTGTATCACCAGGAGTTGTAGCTCAATATCTTGTAGCTGTACTAACTAGGTATGGACTATACCTCAATCCATTAATAGCTCAACTAATAGGCATAGCCGTAGGGTTCCCCGTGAATTACGTAATAAGCGAACTCGGTGTTTGGAAAACATATTCAAGGACATAAAAACTTGGCAAGAAACTGTTATGATGATGTATGCTAACTATGTTTAGCAATACATAGATCTGGGTAGAGAGTTCTCAATCTCTCTGAAGCTTCTTCGAGATCTTTTATCGTGTCTATAGACTTCCAGTAAACATCTTTGTATACATACCCTTTGAGGAGCCTTTTACTGGCAAGTAGAGGGAAAGCTGTTCTCTCAATATCTCCTTTCTCCGGTAGATACTCAAAGATCGTAGGTTTCATAACGTAGACCCCAGCGTTTATTGTATACTCAATAGTTGGTTTTTCAACAAACTCCACAATGTATTCGCCATCTAGTTTAACTATCCCGTAAGGACTCCTCATATAGACCAAAGCTATAGCTACAACAGAATTATCTTTCTTAATCATCTGGACCATCTCTAAGGGGTTGAGATTTGTAATTATATCTCCATTCACAACTATAAATACATCCTCATTCTTTAAAATATGCTCAGCATTCTTAATAGCGCCACCGGTACCCAGAGGCTCATCCTCAACAACATAACTTATGTTTACCCCAAACTTCTTACCACTACCGAAATACTCTATAACTTTCTCTTTCGCGTAACCAAGGAGAAACACAACCTCTGTTATACCTAAGCTCTTCAGCCACAGAATTTGCCACTCTGCTAAAGGTCTTCCACAAACTTCAACCATAGGCTTAGGCCTATCCTCAGTTAGAGGTCGAAGCCTTTTACCATAGCCACCAGCGAGAATAACAGCCTTCATTTCAACCACCATATAAATTTTATAAGCTTAGGAAATATTTGTTTTAATTCTGGATGAGCGATCGTCGGGTTGTCTGAGTAGATGATGATTTCACGGACCAGGTGATGTTCTTTGGAGAAGAAATGTGTTATATGTGGGAAACCTATTGAAGATGAAACACAGATGGTTAAATGTACTGTTTGTGGAGCTGTTATGCATAAGTCGTGTTCATCTGATGAAGCTTTACTTGATGCTGAAGAAAATAACCTCTGCCCTTACGATGCTATGCTAGCCGCTCTCGATTGGTTTGATGCAGTTGTATCAACATATGCAACTACGTTAACTAGCGAGCAGAAGAACGACATCGTTGCAAGACTTAAATCGTATATAGGTTTACTGGAAGGTTGAGGATGAAGATACTTGTTGAAACATCATGAAGCTTCCTTCAGCACCCCATCATACATTAAGTACTTTCTATGCGCATACTCAAGAACTCTAGGATCGTGAGATACGATAACAATCGATGTTTCGAAATCCTTACTTATCCTCAAAATCATCTCCAGAACTTTCTTAGCGTTCTCCCAGTCAAGATTTGCTGTAGGTTCGTCAGCTAGTAAAAGCGATGGCGTAACAGCTAAAGCTCGTGCTATAGCAACTCTCTGCTTTTCACCTCCACTCAGATGCTTAACTTTAACGTTCTCTCTACCCAGTAAACCCATGTATTCAAGTAGTCCATGTATCCTGCTCCTCCTTTCCTCACCCCCGAGGCCCACGATCATTAACGGGATCTCTATGTTTTCGTAAACTGTTAAATCGTCGATAAGCCCGTAATCTTGCGGAATATAGCTAACAACATTAGTTCTTAAAGATGCTAACCCATCATCATCTAGAAGTGTTAAGTTATAGCCGTCAACAATCACCTCGCCTTGATCTGGTCTCTCAAGACCTGCTAAAATCTTTAACAAAGTTGTTTTACCAGCTCCGCTAGGTCCATGAATACATACTATCTCTCCTCTATATACATGGAGATTCACATTCTTTAATACAGCTATCATCCTTCCACTGATAGAGTAGTACTTCCACACATTTCTGACAATAGCTACAATCCTTCTCATTACTTAAACACCTTGTATATCGGATACGCTGAGTATAGTGTAAACAGTACAAAGATTATATCCGTTACAATTGCTACGAGATATAGATTGAGATAACTAAAACAGATAGTGTAAACTAGAGCTAAAGGGATAATCCTTACCGAGATGTAGGTCCTTATACAGAAGAAAATTGATCTTTTCCTCATACCTGAAAGTATTAATACTGATAAGTATTGATGTAGAGTCTTTTTATCGGATAGAATTGATGTTACTATAGCGAGAAGTGAAAGTACTACCATGTTTATGTATACTATTGACAATGGTGAGAAGATTATGTACATCGATGAAGCTAAAGCATACAGACATACATAAACCATACCTCTACCAGATACTGAGAGTTTTACTGATTTTAGCGCTAACTCTCTATACAAATGAGAAGCCCTCCAGATATCTTTGACAGAACTAGTCTCTGAATTGAGGATAGAAACAGAGGTGATAGATCTTCTAAACTCCATACATCTACAACTATGTTGTATCTCGTATTACTATCAACTCTATCTATGTATATCTCGACAGAGGCTATTGTTGAAAGAGCTTTCTTGTATATAAGCTCTATACGGATCACGTTAAACCTTTCTTCTCTTACCCCTTCAATCTCTGTAATCGTAAAGAAGTCATCTCTTAACAACATATCTTTAATACAATTGATTAACGTATCTAAGGGGGCAGAGGTGTCTATGATATAGGTGTAACTCCCTATAGTCTCTGCATATTCAGACTTAATAATACCTCTAATTCTATTGGATGTTAGTATAGCTAAACCTACAAACGATACAAAGTAGTTCAGCAACGCTATACCGTTAACATATCCTAGACATGATGCAATAACTAGCGGTAGTGATGCCATTGAGAATGTTATTATTAATCCTAAGATAACAGCCGATTTAAAGAAATTCTTTGGGATGCCCAGTATATAGAGATCTCTATACATATCTAGCATTTTTTCAACAAATCCTCCACTAACAGCGTATATAATGATCATAGATATGGCAAAAGATAGAGTTAGACCTAGTAAAGTTCTTGATGTCGGTACAAAACTTCTACTTATAACGAGAGCTTTTTCTCCTGAGTTAACAACGATATAATCGAAAACCTCTAAAACTTTATCTATATTTGCTTGAATATCTTCAACATGATCAAAACCTATCACCAATGTCTGCACATCTGATCCTTGAAGATGTAACATATCTAATATGTTATTCAACATTGGTATCACTAATATTTTCGAGGGATCCTCTATTCTTAAACTTAAACCTCCTATAACCCCTATACTATGAACAAAGTATATCCCTGGAGCTAGCTCTATATCTACCAATTTTGATAAATCTACTCTAACTAGACTAAGGGATGTTTTAAAAATATTAAAAACATGTTCCTCATTCAAAGAACTGCTAACATCTACTACAGTATAGTTCCCTGATACATATGTACAGATCCTGTTTATCTCCTTCATTAACGTTGAATTACCTATACAGCTTTTTGGTAAACTACATTTAATTGCTAATATATAGTAAGAAGTATTACCTAAGTTAAACTCTTTAAATATCTGATACACTATGATGTAGTGATACAGCTTAGGAATAACTTCAGAAGGTACAAAATCTTTGCTAACCATTAGCAATCTATACTCTGGTTGAAACTCAAGGTACTGCGATGAATATGAAAACGTTGCTGCATAGGCTACTGTCAGCGATAGTATATACATGGTTAGAAGGATCAGCATTATCTCGGTCGACAGAAAAGCTTTTGTTACGATATTCTTAAGAAGTTTAGATGCTGGTGAAATTAGTTTAAATTCGCTAATCATGTCTTCCTCGATAAATCCTCTATACCTAGATAAGATGTATATCACAATACCTACGAAAAGCAATATTATAGGTAGTAAGATTCTGAGTACAGCTATAATCATTGCCATTATATTCACGCTCCGATAGCTGTTAAGAATGTTTCACATATTACAGCTAAGATGCAGCCTACCATAAACATTGTAGAGTATATAATGGTTTTCTCATGTACTTCTACACCAAGTTCGATAAGAAGTCTTTTAATTATACATATAGCTAAAGCTGATATACCGATATCTGGTGGTAAAGTCATTCCTACAACAAATGAGAATAACGGTAGATGTTTGCGAAGACCGATAATTATGAGGATTAAACCTATGAATAATCCTATCGATATTGGTGCCAGGGATGCTGATCCAAGTTTACCACTATATATAGTGGACATCCACATGATTGTAGGAATCCATCTCGTTAAAGGCATTTGAGGAGAATTAAAACCATAAACATGGAGAAGTACGTTTCCATATATAAATGTTGCTAAACTACCTACTAGCATTCCGAAACCGAAGTAAGCGAGAGCTTTTACCGAACTGCATTTCAGTAATCTTGAAAATCTGAGCAAGTTCATAGCGGATCCCCCGACAACTTGAGGCATAGGGATACCTGTATAGGGGTCGAGAATTGCATATGTTAGAACATCTCTAGCTCCGGAGAAGTAGAGGTATAGAGTTATGAGGGGTAGTAAGGCTTGCGAACCTATACCTGCTTCTCCAACAGTTCTAAGGTTTACAATGATTAAGAGGATGTGCAGGAATACTGCTGGAAACAGATAAAGTAGAAATGATCTGTAATTAGAGGTTGTGGCTCCTACATAGCCTAGCATTAATAGAAGGGTTACTGCAAGAACTAGTACATTCCTCTCCATTTTGAGCTTAAATATCATAGATAAACTCGTAGTTAAAACCTTGACGTATACTATCAGGTATACAACTAGCAACAGTATAACTACTCCTACTAATATCCCAACGATAATTGTTGAGTAGCTTATAAGAGCCTCTTCGAAGTTTACAGCTGGTGGAACCTTTATTTTAAATAAGGATACTGATAAAGGTACAAGGACTAGATACGTAATTAAAGAACCTGATGACATCATTTTCAAAGGTTCTAGTGGAAGTATGAATAAGAGCCCTATTATAATAGGCCAAAAGGTTAAAGCCAGTGTTGCACCTGGGATGAAACTTGATAGCAAAGGTGTTAAATCTGATTGAAGAGGATTGCGCATAGCAATCATTTGAAGAGCGAACCCTAGCATGAACATTATCGCATAGTGCTTTAAACCTATAACCACCTTGCTAAACACCTTTGTCAATATTGCTGAAGCAAATCCTACTGGATACCTAAGCCTTTCTCTCTCGATGAAATGCTCTCTAAAAACAAACGCTATCAAAGCTCCACTAAATGATATAAGTGCAAGTGAGACATATATTGGTAAAGCATTATAATCTGGAAAAATACCTGAGAACAGGTTTAGAGGTACAGATGCTGATAATCCATAAGCTCTCAATCTGCTTGATAAATAGCTGAGGAAGCCAAACGTTATGTACATTCCAGATGTCAACGTTGTAGTAATTGTTACTCCAAAAGCTAAAGCTGTAGCTATCACGATATCCTCATCGCTGTACTCTACCTTGAAAAATCTAAATACTATCAACACTAGGAGGGGTATTACAATTAGCGATACTTCAGCTGTTGTATACCCCGATAACGCATATGTATAGCTATCGATAAAACCTACTACTAATCCTACTGCTAATCCAACCAAGAAACTTTTTCTCATCTATACCACTACAATTATAACTAAGCTCTACTCTCCGCCTTCTCTACGTTCAGATTTCTTTATCTGTTCTTCACCTTGTATAAGTGGGCGTTTTAAAATATGTTTTATTCTCTCAATTCTTTCAAGAGCATCAAGCCAGTATACTATATCTCTAGCATCTTCATATGTAGACCCCTCCTTATCAATCTTCCTAATATACATACCTAAGATTTTAGCTATCCTTTTCTCTAACTCGGTTAAAGCACCTAAAACACCAGCTTCAGCTATCTCTTCCTCAGTTTTAACAACCATAACCCTTCCATGTATTGGGCATACAATTTCACCACTTCTTAACTTAAGTAAGGGCGATTTACAGATAGGACATACTTCTGACAAAAGTGTAGCTCCACTTCGCATCAACTCAACAGCTTTTTTCAACACTAACTCCCTAGTTTCCTTATCTATCTCTTCATCCATACTATCACCATTAAATACCTTACTCTACACAAATTATGTATCTTAATAAGCTATATATTAATTTAACGTCAGCAAAACTACTAATATACTCTATAAACTGAAACTATGAAAACCATAGATATGTTTACGAAACAAAAAATATATAGCCTAGCAGTAATAATGAAATACATAGTGTAACCCGCCGTAGCTCAGCGGCAGAGCGCCCGGCTGTAGTGAGGCGGGCGTGGACACCGGGTGGTCGGGGGTTCAAGTCCCCCCGGCGGGACCACAACCACGTCTCCGGATTTTCCGGTATTTTTACTTACGACACAGAAAGATTGTTACAATGAATTTAAAATCTTTGGCTTAAGCTAGATAAATACACGAATCTAGCTCTAAATACTGGTTACTGCTGCTCTGTAGATGCTGGTAAATGATGAAGGAGGTGAACCAGGATCTGTGACTGAAGATCAACCGGCTGATATCCATACCTTACATTTTGTCAGTCCATGGAAATCTCATCATGTATTCAGCTCCTGCCGATTTCATCACAACAACTCCTCAAACATAGTTAAAATCGTGAAGAGTATATATTTTGTTACGATATATCGTGTTAAGTAAGCTCTGCTTAATAATACAATACAAAGTATAAAAATAATTATTAATACAATGTTTGAATAATTTGCTCATCATATATCTTAGTTGCGTTACATAATCGTAGCTGTTATTGAGGATGCAGAAAATGTTCCATCTACATATCTAGCTATAACAACGATATTGATTTTCTGACCGATAGCTATAATCTTACTTTTTACCTCTATAACTATAGGTATTTCTTGCCCTGGGGCTAGCGGGTTTATAGATAGATCGAGATATAAGTTATTTCTATCGATAGAGGCTTTTAATGGTGTTAATATACGTGAGATGTTTACATCTACATTGAGTATCGATATATTTACTCCGTTTATCGCTTTAGTACCGAGGTTTCTTAGCGACATAGATACTATAACTGTCTGATCATCAACAGCATTAGCGGATATTATTGTTAAGCCTAGTTTCTGTTGTTGAGCTGTTGAACTAAGGAAGTTCGGCATAAACATGTACAGCATTACCCCGATCGCTATCGTGATTGCTACTCCTATTGTTATAGCTAATAACTCACTTACACCTTTTCTAAATAATGTATACCTATACATCTAACCCCTTAAATCAGTTAAACATTTAAAAAAGGTATTCATTATAGTATGTGTATAAACAACGTAGTTATAGCTATCGCTAATAACAAAGATATACTCCTTATCTCTATTATGGGTAACCCGTTACGTAAAGTACTTGAAGTAAGAGCGTAACTTAACGCTGATATATAGGATACAGTATACAAGATTTCGATATTTATCGAAGGATTCGTTATGGGAACGAGAAAACTTAGTGATGCGTATATAGGTGTCAACGATTTCCAAATCCATGTTAACACAAATATGTTAACAAAAGCAAAGATATCGAAAAATCTAGACATTTTCACCACATTGCTATGTAGTGCTCTTATCCTCGTTACATATTCGTAGAGTATCCGAAATACCTCTGGACTCCCCCCACCACACTCGTGTACAAGACCTAGCGTAAATAATGTAAATCTAAAGAGAAAACTATGCGAAGGTATTTTTGTAGCTATAAGTGTTAAAGGAATACCCTGGTGTAACATTGATATTGCAGATCTTAATTTCTTAACTGTTAGTCTATTAATAGCTGTTGATGTAGATATAAACTCGAGAGCTTTCACAATATCTAAACCACTTTGCTTTAACTCTGCTATTATCTTAATAACCTCTACACTATCTTTCTCCAATATATCTATCTCTCTCATTAAACCTCTATTGATATATACGAGGATTAGTGATGCAAACCAGCCTAAGACTATCGAATGAGGTCCTAGAAATCTGTATAGAGATATAGATGTTGTTACTAAGGCTATTGTAGGTATGACTAGCAATCTTGTTATAGGTACAGAATTCAAATTCTTTGGCCTAGTTATGTACATAGACAGTATGAGTATAGGCGTAGCTAAGATTATCAAGGATAGCACAGCATAAATATTTATGGTATAGATAGCTATTGATACCAGAGGTATTACAACATATAGTGCTAACATCAGCTGCCCGAAAACCGCTGCAATTCTTTCACTGTACAGCTTCATCGAGAACTCCGTAGCCATCAACAATTCATCCAGCTTGGTCAATAACCACGAAGATATATTTCCTCCTCCCTTTAAACGGCTAGCATAACCTGATAATATATCAGATAGTCTAGCATTAGGAGTAATCTTAGCCCTTTCTGTGATAGCTACTGTATAGGATTTGCTATAGAGTTTAGAATCTCTATCAATTATTAGTAGTTCTCTTGTTATCGATGGAAGGATATCTGTATACCTCAACCTTTCTATAAGTAACCTGATATTGCTCCCAATGTTTTCAACAACTATTAGTAACACTAAGAACCATGGCAACTCCATATCAATTCTTTTACAATGATTGTAGACGCTGTATAAAGGTCTTATTAAAAGTGCTAGGTATAGAGCTAAAGGTATTAAGGATACGAGAGAGAAGATATATATCTTCAGAGCAACACTTATAATTATGAAGAGAAAAGCTGTGGACAGGGTTAGGGGTAGGATTTTCGATATCTTATCCATAAAGTTTACAGATTCTAATGCTAGACTCTTAATAACATAGAATCTGTACACACTACGTACATCGTTAAGGAAATCCGCGATACGTAACGATATAGCGGGTATAGAGACAACACTTAATATATAAGATATGTATACACATATTTTGAACGGAGAAGTTAGCAAATCAGGTACCGAATTTATAGCTATAGAGTCTATATTCATAGCAATTACGATCGTTTCAATAACAACAGTAACTAGAGTTGATATGAGCGCGGCTAAAAAATCGCGTCTAGATATCTTCTCCATACTGTTTCTTCTAACCATTAGTAACACCCTAAATAACTTACGCCTAATATAAGGTTAAAGCCTAGGTCGCGATAATAGCTAAGAGAACTATACAGCTACGTGATCCACCCTTTGATGAGCTAATGAAACGCGATTTACATGGGATGAGGCGATGGATAACTCAACGGCTCTCTGTGCATGGAATAGAGATAGAGTTCTTAAGCTCTTAGATATCCTCTTGAATAGATATACTATTGATTTAAGCGAATTTGTTGTAGGGCATATATCTACTATAGAGAAGCCTAGTTACTTCGAAATCCTCGTTGCCATAATTCTTAGCCAGAATACCAGCGATAGAAATGCTATAAAAGCTTTTAAGAATTTAAAGAATTCGTTAGGATTGATAACGCCTGAGAAAATAATTAAACTACCTGATGATTATTTAGCTAGCTTAATTAAGGTGGCAGGACTAACGTATAGAAGGGTTAGGATATTGAAAGCTTTAGCTACAAAAGTGTTAGAGACCCCTGACATCTTCTCAAAGATAGAAAATGCTGAACCAGAACATGCAAGAACATTACTTCTGAGTTTACCCGGGGTGGGGTCTAAAACAGCCGACGTTTTTCTCTTGATGGTGTTAAATAAGCCAACCTTTCCCATAGATACACATATTGACAGAGTGACGCGAAGACTTGGCTTAGCATCGCCTGAAGATGATTACGAAGATATAAGGGTTAAGATGATGAATCTGCTGGAAAATGATGTTAATAAACTACGATATATGCATCTCCTCCTAATTGTTCATGGAAGAAACGTCTGTAAAGCCCGGAACCCGTCATGTTCTCAATGTGTCTTAGTTGATATGTGTTGCAGAAGATTGTAAATAATCAGAAGCACCGGGAACATCATGATTCAGCGCTCAGCTATCTCATCACTAATATTTATGTACATATCTAGCCCCTATATATGTACGTATTAACCTCAACACTACAGTATGTATATCCTACAGCATTCACTTCCATATAGAACCTCTATAACTTGAAAAGGTTCAAGCCACTCTACACTATAATCTAGAGAAATTATCGTTGTTCCAAGACTTAGTTCTTTAAGCATCTCAACCTTCAACCTGTTTAGAGTATTCGTTGTTAAATACGTACACAATTGTTGCCCGCGATACATCGACCTTAAATATATCCTTATTTATGAAGAGAATTCTGTCAATCAAGTTCAACTGTTGTACATTTCTGTACACCAGCTTTATCATATCTTCATCAATTTCTATACGAAGAGCTTTTGCACCACGTTTCGCTGCTTCAATCACTACCCTCCCCTCCATAACCGAGATCCACAACAATACCTTCAGGATCCACAGCGATTAAGTCTAACACTAACTTCACAATATTCATGGACATGGGAACTCACGATGCTTCCACATATCCCTAGACAACCCCCAGTTTATCCCAGAACGCAGCCGTATTAATCAAATCATCAAATATTCTTTCGACATCTTCTCCTAGCAACATTCTATACCTACCTAACATCAACTGAACTTACACTACACACCTTGCAACAGCTTTTACTAATTTTTATGGTGTTTATACATGGTATATAACTCTAAATTACAGATGAACCCCATTGTTATACTGATAACTATGGTTATAGCTGTACACCGTAGATAATCATGAAAACATATTCCTTAAGAGATCAGTGGGTGCCGACAACATCATATTTTCAGTGCGAGCTACTTAACATCATCCAATTAGTTTCGTATAAATTCAACTTTATAAGAGCTTATAAATATTTGAAACTATTAAACAGAATCTACATGATAATTTAGCCGTATTAAGTATCTACTGAGAGACAGTACTGTACAAAGTGTAGGAGGTCAGTATTGTATAGGTAGTATGTAGTGATAGATGTGGTAAGTATTTCGGTAAAAACATTGGGTTAATAATTAAAGAAGGTTTACTCGATCTTGAGTACAGGAGTTACGATTCTGTAGGATTTGCTGTTCTTAGCAATGGTAAGATCGTTATGAGGAAGAATAAAGGCAAGATACTAGGTATTGAGAAGAAGTTGGAATTCAATGAAATTGAAAATTGTGTAGCTATCAGCGATGAAGCTATTCATCATGTCATCGGTAACCTACCCTTTCATCATCTGCACATTATTACACTATTTGGATAGGTATCTATACCAAGTCTTTAAAGCTTTCCACCCAGGTTTTTTAGAGAAATCTCTTCGTAGAATACCCCAGCCACACCAGCCAAACCCATGAAAAGGTTCGCATACGACAGGATCTTCATCCCATAGCATATACCATACTATGAAATTTATAGGGACATTGTTAGCTAGTACACTAAGAAAATGTAATATATTCTCTATGAATTCCTTCTGCCTCTTCTCCCGATTCAGAACAGTCTTCCCAAAAATTCTTAACTCTGATGCAAAACCTATTTCAGTTATAGCTAAGTGCTTATCTAACGATTTGTATAAATCTACGAAAAGATGAAAGATCTTCTGATAGTTATAACCTACGAATCTCCACGTATTAGGATAATGATCTATACCTACAATATCGATACATTCCTTCAACAGCTTCTCTACATTTTTAATATAGTTCCTCCATCGAGGAACATCGATATTAATGTTCAGTATCTTAATGCTCTTACTAAAACCTTCGTTTACTCCTCTACATAACGACTCTATAAAGTTATACCTTACTTTTCTTGGTATAGATGATAAAGGGTGATTCAATTCGTTACCTAATTGAAAAATATATACATATGGACTTAAGGTCTTAGCAACTATGTATGAATATTCATACACTAATTCAGAGAATTTACTGCTTTGGATTAGCTTATCTACATATCTTTTAGTAGTAATACCTGATCCAAGTATTGCCAAAGGTATCAACCCCTTCTCAACCATGTGAACAACCACACTTCTATACCATGTTAAACTACGTTTTCGTATAGAACCATCTTCGCCTAGAACTTCACCCCACCAGATATCGAATCTAACAATTTTAGCGTGTAAGTTGAGAACTTCATCAATTAATTGACGTACAAGTTCAAATTTCATTGACATATTGATGTGTATAGAGATCCCAGGAAGAGGTTTAGTATTTCCTAAACTATTCATTCCCAACCCATTAGATTAAGCTAGAGTAAATCTAATATAATTTTTCTCCCTATAGTTTTCACAAGAAACAGGCTTGAGTATATGATGAGGTCGTGGCCGTAGATGAAGTGAATGATTTAAGGGCTATACGCTGATTTCAGTTCTACTCTTTTAACTATAACATATTATTACAACGATTTATCGTAATCTTGATATCAGGTATATAACTCCATCAGACGCTTTTACAGCATCTATACATACCGAAGTTTTGTAGCATAGAGCTACAATTGCTGATATTAAGGCGTCCCGTAGATCTTTCCTACCTATCTTAGATGCATGAGGACCTAGCGAAACGTTAACAGCTTTACATAAATCGAGAACATTATCAAATCCGGAATTCTTCAAAGCACTTCTAGGATGCGTCTCGATAACAGTTATATTCATGGACGTTAACTTTCTATACAGTCTCCACGCCCTCAAGGTTAGGATTTTCATGTAACTAAAAGTAGGTGGAAAAACTCTGAAACCTCTCCTAATAGCCTCCCTATCTACATCTCTAAATCTAGGATACTCAGCTATAGGCGCATCAATAGCTACAACTTCTACAGCAAACTTTTTTATGTATTCTATGATTTCGTAATCATTATATAGACACGTAAGTTCTTCAACAACTCTTTGATCATTTATAACGGCAAAACCACTGCATCTACTATCATAGGCAGCTAAATCTACACCCCCCACAACCATGCCAAGGAACCTTATAACATTCGATAATATGGGAAATGCATCACCACATCAGCACACGATTTTCCACATCTAGGTAATACTTGTGTAAAGCTTATTATCACTTATAAACCCTGAGTATCGATAATCTCAAACCGTTAGATATGATAACAATGAAAATTCAAATTTAATTACTTGGAGCCGCGGCCGGGATTTGAACCCGGGACTTCCGCCTTACCAGGGCGGCGCTCTACCAGGCTGAGCTACCGCGGCATCTTTCTCTCTAAGCATTGCTTGTGTTAGACGTTAAATAGTTTTCGCTTCATACTATACGACGTTACGGTATCGATTATCTCTTTTAGTAGTTCTATCGATGTAAGAGGTTTTAGTTTGATTTTGTTGATGTTTTCTATGCATTCTTTTTCTATTGGATGAAGAGATTTAGCTGGTATGATCAGTGTGTATAGTGCTGGGGGATAGTTCTTACCCAGTATTTCTCTAGCACTTTCTACTTCTACGGAGCTATCCTCTGACCCCAGCGCTTTTAAAATGATGATCTTGTCGTCATAGTCTACCACGTTGTATCCATAGCTTCTCTGGATGTTGAAAAGTATTTCAAGAGCTTCCCTAGGTGTCATAAAATAGTTCAATTCAAGGTCTATCTCTAGTAGAGCTAGTGTATGTAGATCTCGATCTCTATTAGATTTTACTACGTGAAGAGGGTATTCATATACTATGCCATTCTTAGGCTTAACTATTGTAACCATTTTCCCGAAACGATAAGCTTGTAAACAGCTAAGGGTTACTGCAACGTTTAGTATAGATGAAGCTGGGAAAACTTCGACATTTATACCTCTTCTTAGCGCTTCTACAACTATAGCACTATGAGTTGTAGCTATTAGAGGATCGCCAGCTACAGCTATACATATATCACTATGTTTAGCCTCTTCAACAATATTCTTAATAGAGTCTCCCTCCAAATCGTATCTCCCAGCTTTCTTAACTTCCATACCTCTTCTTTCGAGGATCTCTGCAAGCAACTCTATCGATGGATACCAATAACTTGTATAGATATCTAGAAACACTTTACTACATGTAAGTAACCTTAACACCCCTCCAAGAGGTACGAAATCTATGGATAGACCTAGCCCTACAATTCTTATCACTGTATTAATCCCCTAAGCTTAAGCTCTTCTACCACTCTACTCCATTTACTGCTTAACACATAGAGTCTTCTTACATGGTATCTCCTCGGGATATACCTTACGATACTACCGTTGTATTCTGTTATAGGTATAGATCTTTTACCTGCTAGTATTACTCTCGGTACTACGTGTATATCCTCATCTAAAATCTTTATATCGTCAACAAAAGTAGCCATTTGATGTTCTTCAACTACATGTTTAACAATAGAGGCCACGTTCTGTATATACTCTACATCTTTATCTTCTTCAACATTTAGCGATCTGTTACTGAAGTTAGATATATCTATAACGACTTTATATCCACGTCTTTTAAAGAATGCTTCGATAAGTTCTCTAAGTTCTTTCGAAACTCTTCCAGATCTGTAGACATTCATCATAAAACCTAGGAGCCAGTCATCGTTCCAGTAAACTATATCCCCATTTCTTACAGCTTTCCTTATATCTTGTATAGATCTGAAGAGAAGTAGTTCGTCTGGATAGTATTCATGTAGAAGTTCGTAGATTTTCCTAAGTATAAGTTCGTATCCTACGAGGGTCTTGTGATAGTATACTGCTTTGTACATATGCATCCTAGCTAAATAGAAATTGTCTACAGCATCTATACCTTTGTCTAGTACAGCTATATTTCCATCACCATCGACAACAAGCGTTGTTATAAGCCTTTGAAGATCTATTGTTCCGTAAGAAACACCTGTATGTAATGCATCCCTTATTAAGTAGTCCATCCTATCTATATCAACATCACTAGAGAGGAGCTGGTTATATAGAGGTTCTTTATACCGTCCTTCAAGAATCGCTACCACTTCTTTATAATCGAAACCATGTTTAGATAGCACCTCCCTAATTTCTGAGCTCTCCTCTATTATGACCCTGGATATATCTTCATGACCCAATCCCAATCTATATTTATAGAACGGCTCGATAGCATGGCTGAACGGTGTATGCCCGATATCATGGAGAAGCGCGGCTAATCTTATTAACTGTATATCATTGAGTTCGTATATGTATCCATACCTATAGAATTTTGACGAAACAATACCTGCTATATGCATCGCCCCTATACTATGGCTAAACCTTGTATGTGTAGCTCCTGGATATACATACCAAGCAGTTGCCAATTGCTTTACATATCTTAATCTTTGGAAGACAGGGGTATTCACGATTTCTAGTTCTATATCTGATAACTCGATATATCCGTGGACTTCATCGTATATACGTTTAGCTACATTCTTCACTCCGCTCTCTGTGATAACCACAAAAGTCCCCAATAGATTCTAGAGTAATATTTTTTCTGGCTACTCTTGATCTTTATAGTAGAGCGCAAATATTCTTATCTACTAAAAATCTCTGTGTTTTAACAGCAAGATCTAAAGGTATACCTTTCTTACGTTTTAAAAGCTCTTCAAGAGGATTACTCGGTTTAGGATAAATCTCTGTACATAACATCATCAGACTAGCTAAAACCTCTAGAGATCTGATATCAAGTTCTCCTACATATTCTTTGTAATCGTTTAAGAAATCTAAAGTTTTCTCTACACATCTCTCAGTATCTTTATCTAGTCCTTTCTCTACTCCTTGATCCCCGCTACTCTCTTCACTAAGAATATCTGCAATAACACTATAGTAATTCTGAAGAGTTCTAGAATAAGGACCTAATGAATACCATCCAAATTTTAAACCTAAATCACAACCAATTTTCTGTACCACATAACCCACTTTCTGGATAACGAATCTGAACTCAAATCCCTCAACATCTACTTTATCAAGACCTAAATTTTTTATAGTCTTCGCTATTATTAAAGCTAGTTCTTTATTCAACATCTGTTTCCAGCCACAATCATAATTATAATTTCCTAGATATTTTAGAACGGAGACAAGTGAAACTGCTGATGAAGACTAGCCTATAGCAATATAAGCTCTGCAAAGTATGTTATGTTCAACTCTATATATCAATTGATAGTAATTACTGATCTTCAGAAAATATGGAAAATATGTGTTAATTACTCATAGAAACTTAATATCCCTATAAACGTAACTATTATTTAGATGATTAAGATCTCCGATACTGATATTGTGATGAAGCCCCGCAGTAATGACAACGAAGAAGCGATGATCTGCTCCACAGATTTAATTAACAACAAAACTTATATTGCTACAATAAGTATTAAAGTATTAGGAGATCGATAGAACTATTTAAAACGTGGGCCGGTAGCTCAGCCTGGAAGAGCGCTCGGTTGGCATCCGAGAGGTCCCGGGTTCAAATCCCGGCCGGTCCACCAATTTCCCATAAGTATTCCCTGCCTACTATCCCTATATATGTTAGCAAACATGTTTAAAACACTATTCAATTCAAAAATAGAGTCTCTTAAAACGTTTTAAGTACCACCGTATCAAATCTTAGGCTTGATCACCTTTACCAGTATAAGGTTTAAACAGTCGTTGACAACTTCATCAATGCTTCTAGATGCATCAATCGGTATCATTAATCCTTGGTATACTAGCGATTCATATATTTCTAGCACTTTCTTAAGTCTATTAATATCTTCAAAATATTTCCATTTCGATTCTTTTCTTTTCATTCTTTCAAGAGCTATTTCGAGAGGAACTCTCAAGTATATTACTAGATCCGCTTCAACAGCATATCTATTCACAATTTTGATCCAATCTATATCAGCTCCTTTAGCTCCTTGATACGCTATAGACGAGTAAACATATCTATCGGTGATAACTATAACCCCTTTCTTAAGTAAAGGCTCTATAACTTTCTTCACATGGAATAACCTATCGAGAGCCATGGCCAAAGCCTCTATCTCGGGCTCTACTTCGCCAAACTCTTCTATGTATTTTTTCAGAGCTCCTGAGAACGGTGATGAGAAGGGTTCGTAGGTGTACTCCGCTTCAAAACCTAGTTCACGTAGTTTCTCCACCAGTATCTTAGCAGTAGTAGTTTTGCCTGCACCATCTATACCTTCTATAGCTATCAATGAACCTTTTCTAGAACTATACATACCTTCCCACCTTTAGGAACTATCCTGACTTTATCCCCTGACTCCATCTGCTTCAATACCTTATCCGGTATCCCATATATTATAGGTATCCCACATAATGCTGCTCCTGCAACTACTACAGGGTCTAGTTCCGAACATAAAATCGCTTTAGGTGTTAACCCTCTTCTGCATAGTGAATACATGACATAGGTACCAACAGTACTCCCTCTAAACCTCTCCACAACTAAAATTTTCCCAGCTATACTACATCCTACACAACCACTGTCAACAGATACTACCACCCCTCTATCTTTATCTACATCACCTAGAAAAGATAATGTTGAAACCTTGACAACCTCTCCTTCAACAACCTCCACAACATCTTCCTGATCTACACAATATTCGTTAGACACGCTTGAACACCTGAAATCCGCGGTAAATAGTGGAAAGCTTTGCCATGAGGTGTAGAGATAATCCCTATTCCTGTTGTTCTGAGATCCGACACTATAGGGCATACTCCTGGTAAATAGATTATCTCAATACCTCGCACCTCCTTCGGTAGATAGAACTTCTGCATGTTTTCAACCTCAGATATAGGTACAGCTATGTATATTCTTTCTATACCATAGCTTCTAAGTTTCGGCTCTACCTCTGATAACAACTCCTTAATTTCTTCAGCATCAACATGTGGACATCCTAGAAGTAAACTACCTGCACATCTAGATTCAATAAGGTCTCTTACCTCACGATAATCAATAGATATTCTATCTAACGACTTCACATCCGCTTTCCCAGCTTCTGGCGATATATTCTCTATTAATGCCAGTGATAAACTTGATGTTGAAGCAATAGAAGAAAGCATAGATTTCAAAGCTACGTTTAAGAGATTGCTACGGATTTTTAACTTCATCTTTATGTAGGGGATGCCTCTCGTTATCCTTCCTATGTAGAGACCTAGAGCTGAAGCTAAAGCTACTGAGTCTACAGGGAATCCAACCTCTATAACCTCTGTTGGAGATCTTTCTTCATCTAAATGCATTCCAGAGAAACATGTTCTACCTGTTATCGCTGCCATAAGAGCTGTTATACCTCCTTCTCTATTCGTTCTAGCACCTAAAATAGAGTTAGCATATATAACAGCACTTGATTCTGCCCATGCAAGGTGTTCTCCAAGCTTCGGCATTCTTAATTTGTAAGGTGTACATGTGAAGCTTCTACCATCTATCCCCATAGTTACTAGGAGTTCTAATATCCTCAATTGCTTAACAACGATCTCATTGCTATACCTTGCTTTGAACTCTTCAACTATGGCTATAGAAGCTGGGTTAGCTGTTGTGTATACACACACCTTAGCATTCTTATTAACGATATCTTCAAGTAGTTGGAGCCCTTCTTCGCCTATGTTAAAATACGAAATACCTGAAACATGTGCATGTGTTATCTCTATCAGTCTAACCCCTTTGAGAGCTTTACACACCTTAACTATTACACTCATAGCTAGTTGAACAGCTTCGCCGAACTCTCCTTGCAATGCTTTTTCTTCCCACTTAGTTAAGTACATAAAGCTTTACCTTACCTCTACATAGCTATACCTAGACCTATCTTCTGAAAGAGGTATTGTCAGATCAAACCCTACTTTATCGCAAACACCTGTAGGCGAGCTCGGATCCAATGTTGAGCATCTCGCTTTCTCTACCAAGATTAAGCTATCTCTACCTCTAAATCTTGTAGCTAAAGCCCATAACAACCTAGACTCAGAATCTATATCTACATCGGGATCGAGGACCATCACCATTTTTAAACTAGGATGAGCTGCAAAAGAGGCTAGCACAGCATTCTTTGCATCTGCATCATGTGTTTTCTCGATAGCTACTGCTGCTACTAACCATGAACCTGAGGATTCTAAAAGCCTAACTTTATGAACTTTGGGAACTACTCGCGAGACGTAGTCCCAGATTAAAGCTTCTCTATAGAAACTCTGTAGTAGTTTATGCTCTTTACCAGCAGGTAGTATAACATTGAAGTACTCATCGTAATTAACATACATAGCGTCTATCTTTATCAAAGGTTCGTTTCTTACACTATCGTACAAATGTAGAAGGTCAACGAAAGGTCCTTCAGGTACTGTGATATCTGTTATCCTACCTTCGAGAACTAGTGCTGCATCTGAAGGTACAGGTAAACTGTATCTCGGAGTATACGTTATCGTAAAATGCTTAAACAGCTGGGGTACTAACTCTAACTCAAAAACTCCGAAAGGAGGAGATATCGCTGCACATAGCAAAGTGGCAGGATGGGATCCTACTACGATAGCTACCGGAACTTCCCGAATACCCTTCCTCATATAGTTATCGTATATATACCTAAGATTCCTTGGAACTATTCTAGCAACAACAGAATCTTTTGATACAATCATTGTTCTATGAATAGAAGCATTACAAACATTATCTAGGCAAGCGATGTATATTGATGATGAAAGGTATCTCCCACCATCACGAGGATAGAACTTTATGAAAGGAACTTTCTCAAGATCTATCTCCGTTAATACCTCGTACTTTTCCTCAAAACTGATTTCTCTAGGTTTGACCGGTGTTAGAGATAACACTTTTCTGTACGCATCTATATCGGTTTCTACTCCAAGTACATGCCTGTACAACCTTTTCCTAGAGTTAAGTACATTACCAACACATAGGTAGGGACTGTCAACAACTCTGAATAGAACCATTTTCATATTGTTATCAGCTTCAGCTAGATAATGAGTAGGTTCTAGATCTCTTCCTAAAACCTTATTTGTTATATCTATCACTTCTTCGTGAAGAAGTTCAACGAAGCGTTTTAAACTCATATACATCACTTATATTACACACCTAGGATACCTAATACTGTCGTTCCATTGCTCATCTAGCTTAACCCTACCTATAACTATACCGCCTATTTCACCTGAGTACGATGTGTATATACATATTTTCTTTGCGTTAAAATCTACCTCATCAATTATAGCTACACCTACTTCATTAAGATTTTTATCGAGTACTGCCGATATAACTCCTTTAGCGTACGAAGGTCTTAACACTATCAACTTACGTTCAAGCCTTTCAACGATATCCTTAGGTATTTGAGCTTCATCAGGGATAACTATAACTTCTACGTCGAGGTATCTCGATGAAGAGATTATTTTAGTGTTCAGAGTTTTCTCCAACTCTACTATTTCGTTAGGTGATAGTGGAACTCCGCCAAAGATACATGAACCTGCTATGCTGATGTTATTCATATCTATACACATCTTCTTCATATCGCTAAACCACTTCTTGTAATTAATTCTCCTAAGCTCACGCCTATCCTCTCTACTCCTCTCCCTAACAACTTTAGGTCTAGGTAAACAGTAGACATTTACAGAAGATCTTCTGAACATTGTTTTAAAAGCTGAGCAAAATTCTTCTCCAAGTACAACAACAGATGATGGTGCTATTGCCTTAATTAAAGCATACTTGTACTCCATGGAGTTCAGATCCCCAAGCCATCCATCGGTATTCACAATTACAAAATCTCTTCCTAAAGCTCTTGCTTTGTTAACTAGCTCTACAACCCCTGCAACTATCCTCGCCATGGCGAATGCCGAGGAAGGTGAAAGAAAACCTATGAACTTTATGTAATCCCCTTTCTCTTCCCTTAGCCAGAGTACCTTCCTATCTAAGCACTTCATACCTATAAATGTTGGTGGAGCTAAATCTCCTTGACCTACATCGGCATCAATAACACAGGGATTACGACCTAACTCTAAAGCTATGTTTGATAATAGTGTCGAGAAAGAGGTTTTACCGCTTTCAATAGATCCTACAACAACTACAACTTTATCATTGGTAGCTATGGTCTTGGCCGTGGACTCCCATTCAGATATAACTTCTTCGCCAGGAGCAGGTTTCTCGATACTACCTCCTTCCCCTAGCGATGCGCTGAATACTGTGTTTTCCAATGCAACAAGGCAATAACTTCTATACTTATTAATAACAATTGATTCTCCTTTACAAACATTGATACCTAAGATTCTTATACACCCCTCAAGAATCTGTATCTTGGCAGGACCCATTATTCTTACAAAAGCTCCCTTCTCAATTTCCACCCTACTTTGTAACAACTGCTGTATTTGTAAACCTGAAGACATTGAACCTACACCTAGAGCTTTACCACTCTACCTATCAAGATTAGGGCGAAGATCTTAACTTATAGATACTTTTCCTTCCCTATAGAGAGCTATATTAATGGCAGCTATTTCGTCATCTGATAACTTAACGTTCTCCACTAAATATCTATTCCTAGAACTTCTGTCTTCGGGAATAAATTCTATTGATGCCACATCCTTAAATGCCTCAACAACTTGGTCAATGAAGGAGTCTTCAAGATTATCTGAAATACCTACCCTTACGGTTTTCAAATCTGCTTCCACATTATATACAAAGAACTTTATGTCCTTGAGTGCTTCCTCAACTACTTTATACTTGTTAGTGTAAACTATATCATCGTTAACAACGATAGCTACCCCAACGTTCTTCCCATAATCAATACCTACAACCATATTCTTCAACGGGTTGACAATTAATGCTCTCGTATACACAATAGCTGTTGCAACACTTTTATCAAATCCATTAGTATCAATGTTCAGAATATAACCATCTAGATCTATATCGTTATCTACAAGATATCTGTACCCCTCCGAATCTAGTAAAATAACTCCTTGAATACGTCTTATATACGTATCAACCCCCCGAACACCCACCTTAAACCTCATCAATATTTCTAACGCTTTCACTAACTTACGAGGATCTTCTATTACAAGAAATAACTCTCTTACTTGTCTTAACACCCTTATCACTATCACCTAGCTCAACCACTCTCTAAATATGAAACACGATTTTTTATGTTCAATAACGTATCCTTTTTAACGGTAAATATATTTTTATCGTATTCAGGAAGTTTATCGAGCCTATCATCACTTCTCAGTTCCCGGATTCCTCTTCATCTAGGTATACTAAGTACTTAAAACAAAATGATAACTTTTTAAGTTTTTCTTTAAAATTGCTTTAGAGATATTATTTATATGGTGAGGTAGATGATAACGAGATTAAGAAGAGCGGTATCTAGATACTTTGAAGCTTTAGGGGTAAAGCTCTATAGATTAGGTATAACACCGAATACTGTAACATTTGCAGGTCTTTTCTTTTCTATGCTATGCCCAATTGCTGTACTTTTTAAAGAACCTGTTATTGCAGTACTATTAATGGTAATTTCGTCGTTTGCCGATGCTATAGATGGTGCTTTAGCAAGAGTATCAGGGTTTGTATCTAGGTTTGGGTCTGTAGTAGATTCTTTTAGTGATAGAGTTTCAGAGTTTATGTTCCTCTATTCACTGTTTTTACTTGGAATAAGAGCAGATTTAATATTGATAGCATTGTTGGTATCCTTCTTGATAAGCTATCTGAGAGCTTTAGGAGAAAAACAAGGGTTATATGTCGAAGGTATAGGGTTATTAGAACGTGGTGAAAGACTTATACTGATATTCATAGCATTTCTAGGTGTGGTTATGAACTTCAATATCGTTACATATGCTACTCTAATTCTCTTAATTGTGCTAGGCCTTATTACAGTTATACAAAGGCTTATATACCTAGAAAAAAAGTTAAGATAACTTCTGCAGAGGTATTCTATGCTTTCTTTCATCTTCTGCTCTAACCTTTATAATACCATAGAATATAGCGCAATTGATACAGTAACATTTTGTTACTGGGTAACGCATAATTATAGCTCCTTTCTTCTCAAGTTCTTGTGCAAGCTGCGGATCTACAGGTGAGTACATTCTTGTAACACAGATTGCTTTATCTTCTGGAATTAGAGCTCCACAGTTATCGCAGTGAACTCTGGATACAGATCCTTTATCCCCTTTTCTACGACCTCTATTTTCTCTCTTCTTAGGCATTACATATAAACCTCTTTAAGCTAGCTAGTCAGTATCCAGAGTTCTGATTCTAGGTATATATGTGTTTAATACTTTTTTGCTATAGCCATGAATTTACTAGCCTCTCTACCACAGAACCCACAGCTCTTGCCCGATAACTGCTGAACTCCTAAGATTTTCTGCGATATTGGTAAGAGTTCCCCTAGAGCATCAATCCCCTCTACACTCTCAATCTTCATTTTAACACAGTGTTCATAACCACACCAAGGAACTAGAGCTATATTGCCTTTCTTTACATGTTCACAAGCTTCTTCAAAGTTTTCAACTACTACTATATGCTCTTTAAACCATTTCCAAACTTTTTCAGTTAAGTTATTGTATATCTCTTCAAGTGTTTTGCCTACCTCATCTACTAGCGAATCTATCTGAATAACTTTTCGTGTCAAGGTATCTCTCCTAAACATTGTTACAGAGTTACTCGTATATTCTCTATAACCTACCTCAATTCTTATTGGAACACCCTTAAGCTCCCACTCGAAGAACTTCTCAGAAGGTTTTAGATCCTCACGTACATCGAGATGAACTCTATACCCTTTCTTGATCAAGGTATCTGCTACGTTCTTGCTATACTCTACAACTTTTTGATGTTTTTCACGTTCTGGATGTTGAATAGGTATAACAACTATCTGGTACGGAGCTATGATCGGTGAGAGGATAAGCCCTTTTTCATCGCTATGAAAAGCGATTATAGATGCTATAACCCTCTCCGAGATCCCATAACTTGTCTGCCATGCGTAATCTATGTATTCATCTCTTCGCTGGAACTTGACATCGAAAACTTTTGTAAATGTTTGCCCAAGATTATGAACAGTTCCTATCTGTACAGCTTTTCCATCAGGGTAGAGAGTATCGAAAGCTATGGTGTATAAAGCTCCTGCAAACTTATCCCACTGAGGTCTTCTCGATATTATGTAGGGTATACCTAGTGTGTCAAAGAATCTCCTATAGATATCTATAGCTTCGATAACCTGTCTTTCCGCATCTTCAAAATCCTCGTGAACTGTGTGCGCTTCTTTAAATGTTGTCACCTCTCTCACTCTAATCATAGGTCTAGTCATCTTTGTTTCATATCGGAAGATGCTTACTATCTGGTAGTACTTTTTAGGTAGTTGACGATAGCTTTTAATCCAGAAACTCTCCATAAAGCTTATCGATGTTTCGCTTGTAGGTCTTAGAACAAGTTTCACATCCAGCTCCTCCCTTCCTCCATGCGTCACCCACAAAACTTCCCCTTCGAAACCCCTAACATGTTCGCTCTCTTTCCTAAATATCGTCTCGGGTATCAGTATAGGCATGAGTATTTCTTCATGTCCTGTAGAATCTAGAAGCCTTCTAATCAACTCAATCACATAATACCTTATTTTAAACCCATATGGAAGCCATATACCCATTCCTTTTACAGGGTATCTTCCATAATCATAGATCTCCGCTTCAGCTATTATCCAATCAAACCATTCACTAAAGTTTTCATATTTATTTAAATTCCTATTTACAGACATGGTAAAGATGCCTACCTATATGTATATATAGAAATCCGAGGAACAGAGTTAAAAGCATTGATATTCATGTAGTTATTCTTGAAATCTTTCTAGCGAACATTATGTAACCTGTATGCCCTACCATAAAATTAGCAGGTCTTATAGACTCTTTACCCAACCTTATCTCTCTCAATAGCAATTCGTAACATCTTATATCAATAAAACCTCCATGCTCTGTTAATACATTGAATAGTTTCTCTACCTGGTTCATCGAAGGTACAAAGAAAACTACTGGTGCTGAAGGTTTTAAAGCTTCGTAAAGTGCGCCAAGAACATTCCACGGGTCGCCGATATCGACTACGGCTGCATCTATATCACGCTCATCCACACCTTGACGAGCATCCTTCAGTTTTATTGTTACGTAATCGAGTAACCCTAGCTCTGAAAGATTCTTTTTAGCAATATCGATAAAATCCTCCCTAATTTCGTAACCGTATACATGACCTGTTGGCTTTACAATACTTGCTAATGTAATTGTTGTACTCCCAGTACCAACACCTATCTCCAATACTCTTGAACCTGGTGCCACACCTAAAAGCATGATTATGAACCCTTGATCTTTAGGGTATATAATTTGTGTTGCTCTTTTCAACCCCCTTTCTAGGTAATCTATTAGAAGAGGTCTCATTATATATACATCGAAATTAGCACTAGTCTTAACCTTAGATCCGTAAATTAGACCTACTAATCTGTCGAGCTCGATTTTGCCTTTATCGCACGAAAATACTTTACCTTTCTCAACTCTAATAATCCATCGACGTTTCTTATCAAAGTATAGAAGAACTTTATCTCCGAAATTCACAACAGAGTCCTCAACATTACCCGAACTCAGACCTGATGTCATTCTTCACCTATCACCAATACCAGCCTTCATCATCGCCATCTCTCGAAATCTATATTTAGATCTAGAGTTTTTAGAGTTAATAGAGTTAAAGTTCTAATTTTTTATCGTCTATAACACGTCTAAACAATGATAAATTAACAATGAGAATAAGAATAGAGAACCTGTTTCGTGGTTGATGTTTAAGAGTTAGATCTATAATCTTTGACCATGTTTATTATTGTTGATGCCGAGAAACAGCATTGCCTCAACAAACTGGTTTAGCAACTCCCGAGGGCTCGACCAGGCAGTAAAGTTTATTAGGGTCTTTTGGGGTTGTTTGTTATCGGTTAGGGTCTAGATATGGGTAGTGAGTCTGAGAGGTTGTTGAAACCTAGTGAGTTCTGCAGGATTGTTGGTATTAGTTATCGTACTTTTAAGAGATGGGTTTCTGAGAGTAGGATAAGAGTTGTTAGAACACCAACAGGTAGGATTAGAGTTCCCTACAGCGAGGTTACGAAGATTCTTGGTGGTAAACCTGGTGGAGGTGAGGTTAGAGCTGTTATCTATGCACGTGTTAGCTCTTCTGATCAGAGGAGTGATTTAGAGAGACAGGTAGAGTACTTGACACAGTATTGTTCCTCTAAAGGATATAGAGTTGTAGATATACTAAGCGATATAGCAAGCGGTTTGAAGACTGATAGAAGAGGCTTGCTAAAGCTCTTTGACTACGTTGTTAATAGGCAGGTAGATGTGGTCGTGGTAACATATAGGGATAGATTGACGAGGTTTGGCTTCGAATACCTAGAACACTTCTTCAACAAGTATGGTGTTAGAATCGAAGTTGTATTTGGGGAAGAACCCAGAGACGCTTACCAAGAGCTAGTAGAGGACTTAATAGAGATTGTGACTTCCTTCGCTGAGAAGCTCTATGGGATGAGGAGCCATAAGAAGAAAAAGCTTGTCGAGGGATTCAGAAAACTACTAAAAGAGGTCGAAGAGAGTGAGTGAAGTTACTAGAACAGTT
>JAJHRF010000014.1 GCA_020832925.1 Desulfurococcaceae archaeon
ATTTTCTATTGTTTGGCGCCGCGGCCGGGATTTGAACCCGGGTCACGGGCTCGACAGGCCCGCATACTGGCCGGGCTATACTACCGCGGCACTGTAATTTATTGGTGTTGTTCTTGCTTATAAGCTTTATGCGGTTTCTCTAGGTGTTGTTTAATAGCTTTTTAACTTGTTTCTACATTATTGTTTTATGGTGTTTAGTTATGGTTGTAGGTGTTGTAGCTGATTGGGATGCTGATGGTGTTGTTTCAGCTGCTCAAATCCTTTATTCGCAGGAGGTTGTAGGTTTTTTCCCTCTCAAGAGTAGGGAGAAGGTTTTGCTCATTCCTTCAGATGTTAGAGGTGTTGTTGATATTACTAGAGAAGTTGTTGGTAGTGGTGTTAATTTCGTTGTTTTTCTCGATATCGCTTACTCTAAATATGTGGATAAAGCTTTGAGATTTCTAAAGTCTAGAGGTATAGGTGTTCTATATATAGATCACCACATCTCGACAGCAATACATATCGAATCTATAAAGCCTTTGGTAAATAATGTTGTTGTAGGTAAAACTTCTACAGCTATGCTTGTATATAATCAGCTAAGATCTGTAGGTATAGATGTTGGTGAACGGTTGAAAGCGTTTATAGAAGCTGTAACAGCTATAGAGAGAGGTGGGAAGAAGGGATCGGTGAAGCAAATCCACGGTAAGCTTATAGATATAGTTGCAAATCTATCGAGAATTTTATCAAGTACTAGGAGTAGAGATCTATGGGTAAAAGTAGTTAAGTGGTTGGCAGAGCCTCTACCTATGATATCCATACCTTTCACGTCAGATATAACAAAATTCGCAAAACCTTCGTCTGAATATATAAAGGAGCTGAAAGCTATAGCAAACGAGATTGCTCTAAGTAGTAAAAAGATATTCACTGTAAGGTTTATCGATATAAGGAACAGCAAATACCCATACAAATCAACAGCTATTGCATCAGCTCTTCACAGATTACTAAGATCCCCTATAATCCTCCTTACGAAGAATAGAAGAGGTAGAGAACTACTTATAATAAAATCTAGTGATACCCTTGCCTACGACTTAGGACTACATCTGTACAGGAAAGGGGTTGCAGAAGATATTATGGGTCACCAAACATTGGCGTTAATACTCTTGAGGAAAGGGGTAGAGGTCGAGAAGATCGTAGACTACGTAAGGGAGTTTATTATTAATGGGCCCGCCGGGATTTGAACCCGGGACCACGGGGATCTCCGCCGAGGGGTCCCGAGTCGGGCACCCTTAACGGGTGTACCCCGCATCCTAGCCAAGCTAGACTACGGGCCCAACCGTTAACTCTATAGATATAGACTTAGGTAATAAGCTTTCATATTCTGTAGTATTAAACGTAATAATAAAAACATATATATCTGTAAGAATGTTTATAAGATTTTCATAGCTTAGATCGTCAGGTGTAATACCTTGGCATGCTCTAGCGGTGCTGAAGAGAGATTGAAACAAGATTCTGAGCTTATCGATATAGATATGTTTAGAAAGATCGATCTTAGGGTTGGTCTTGTTAAATACGCTGAAAAAGTTCAAGGATCTAGGAAACTGATTAAGTTGATTGTTGA
The DNA here is from genome assembly GCA_020832925.1 of Desulfurococcaceae archaeon. Lineage (GTDB taxonomy): Archaea > Thermoproteota > Thermoprotei_A > Sulfolobales > Ignisphaeraceae > Ignisphaera. The sequence continues at coordinate 1,598 of JAJHRF010000014.1, forward strand.
TCTAGGTTCTGAAGAGAGACAGATAATAGCTGGTTTAGCTGAGTGGTATAAACCTGAAGATCTTGTAGGTAAATACGTGGTTGTTGTAGCTAATTTAAAGCCTAAGAAGTTGATGGGTATGGAGAGCCAGGGAATGATACTTGCTACATGTGATAAAGAGAAGCCCGTAATAATAACTGTTGCTGAAGATGTTAAACCTGGTTCGAAGATATGCTAGCAATTGATTATGAACGTACCTAAACTTTATAAAGCTACGCAATTCCCTTCTATATAATGAATAAGATAACATGTTTTTTCGGAGGGTGACCAACATTATCTGAGGAACTTCCGCAGATCAAAAGTAGGTATGATCCGTTAGCTGTAGAGAGATGGGTATCGAATTTCTGGGCAAGGCATAGCATATATAAGAAAGTTGTAGAGGAGAGGTGTAGAGATAGCGATAAGATCTTTAGATTTCTAGAAGGTCCGCCAACAGCTAACGGATTTATGCACGTTGGGCACGCTAGGGGAAGAACATTTAAAGATGTTATGCTGAGATTTGCTAGGATGAATGGCTATTGCGTATGGGATCAAGCTGGTTGGGATACTCAAGGACTTCCTGTAGAGCTCGAAGTTGAGAGAAACCTTAAGCTAAAGTCTAAGAAAGATATAGAGGTGTACGGTGTAGAGAAGTTTATACAAGAATGCCAGAAACTAGTAGATTTCTACATAGATCACTGGAGAAAAGCAAGCGAAAGACTTGGTCTATGGCTTGACTATGACAGAGCTTACGAAACTAGGCATCCAAAGTATATAGAGATCGTATGGAGATTCCTCAAAATAGCCTGGGAGAAAGGATGGCTCTACGAAGACTTTAGAGTAGTACCCATATGCCCAAGATGTGAAACAGCTCTAAGTTCGCATGAAGTTGCTCAAGGTTACGAAGTTGTAGAGGACCCCAGTCTCTACTTCAAAATACCTCTAGAAGATGAGCAGAAGACCTACTTAATAGCCTGGACAACAACACCTTGGACAATAATAGACAACGAAGCAGTGGCAGTTCATCCTAACGAGGTTTACGTCAAGATAAGGGTTGGGGATGAGTACTGGATACTAGCTGAAAAGAGGTTGAAACCATTTGTAGATGAGATAGGGTTGAAGGAGTACGAGGTTGTGGATAGATTTCCAGGTTCAGCAATCTTCAACAAAAGGTATGTACATCCACTACTAGAAGAGGTGCCTGCTCATAAAAACCATGGCCAGGAGAATCATAGAGTTCTAGTAGCTGAATGGGTCAGCATGGAGGAGGGTACAGGAGTAGTACATATAGCTCCTGCACACGGTCCTGAAGATTTTGAGTTAGGTAAACAATACGGATTAATAGTGTTCAATAGTTTGCAGAAGAACGGCGTATTTAAAGAAGAAGCCGGTAAGTATAAAGCTCTATGGTTTAAACAAGCAGATAAATCCGTTATCGAAGACCTTAAGAAGAAGAATCTGTTATTATATTTGGGGAAGTATCAGCATGAATATCCACACTGCTGGAGATGCGGAACACCTCTGATGTTCTTCGCAGATAAGCAGTGGTTTATAAAAATCGACCCAATTAAAGAGATCATGCTCAAGGAGAACGATAAGATTGTTTGGAGACCTGATTGGGCTGGTAAAAGGTTCAGTGATTGGCTTGCGAACGCAAGAGATTGGTGTATATCTAGGGAAAGATATTGGGGGACACCATTACCTATATGGACATGCCGTAGCTGTGGTTATAGAGTTGCTGTGAGTAGTGTTGAAGAGATAAAGAGGTTAAGCAAATCCGGCGAACCTCCTCTAGATATTCATAGACCGTGGATAGACAGAGTTATTCTAAGATGTCCTAGATGTGGAGGGGATATGTATAGAGAACCTTACGTAGTAGACGTATGGATGGATAGCGGTGTTGCTCATACAGCATCTCTTGTACAGATAAATGCTGAGCATCTATTCAGCATGTTATTCCCATACGACTGGATAACAGAGGCTGTTGATCAGACAAGAGGATGGTTCTACACGTTGTTATTCACATCAGCTGTTATGTATGGATGTACACCGTTTAAATCAGTTCTATGTCAAGGACATGTACTGGATAAGTACGGTAAAAAGATGAGTAAAAGTAAAGGTAATGTGATATATGCTCTAGACTTCATGGAGAAAAACGGAGCAGATATTTTAAGGCTTTATCTTTTAACAAAAGCAGCTCCATGGGATAGCGTAAACTTTGATCCAGATGAGATAAAGGATGTTAAGAGGGTCCTAGATATACTGTGGAACTCTGTAAACTTCGCTATAACATACATGGATCTAGATAAATGGGATGCAAGTAGGTTGGAGAACGATGTTAAGAATCTCAAAGCCGAAGATTACTGGGTTCTGTACGAATTGAACAATATGTTGAAGAGTGTAAGTAGCAAGATATGGTCAGGAGATCTACATCTAGCAGCAAGAGAAATCCTGAACTTTATCGTGGAGATACTTAGCCATAGATATATAACTATTATAAGGCCTAGAGTATGGCTAGAAGAGGATGCACCAGAAAAAAGAGCTGCTTACGCAACACTCTACATAACGATATCATCGTTGTTAAAAACTTTAGCACCTTTCGCACCTTATATATCTGAGTATCTCTACCAAGCATTTGTAAAGAGGTATTCAGCAGGTACACTAGTTAAAGAGAGTGTACACCAAGAGTTATGGCCGAAGTTGCCAGAGGAAATACTCAGAGAAGATATGTGGAAAGCCGCAATGTTGATGTTTAAAGTAGCGGATGAGGTTCTAGCTATAAGGAATAGCTATGGTGTTAAAAGGAGATGGCCATTAAAACAAGCGGTTGTTGTGGTTCCTCCGGAACAGCTAGAATTGTTTAAGAAATCAGCAGATATTCTAAGAATCTATGCAAACATTAAGAATGTAGAGGTAGTGGATAAAATTCTAGAGCTTCGTTTAGCTAAACCTGTAGAAGTAGATCTCAAGGATGTAAAGGCTTACATCGATATAGCTGTAGATGAAGAGATTTTGATGGAAGGTTTGGTCAGGGATATAGTTAGACGAGTTCAGATGCTACGTAAGGAAAAGAACCTACCGGTGAACTACGTAGCCAAGAAGCTAGCTATATACAGCGATGCAGAGATCATTCGTAAAGCTGTTGAAAAGTATAGAGATTACATAGGAAGAGAAACGAGAGTTGAGGTTGTAGAGATATCGTTAGAGAAACACGAGAACGCTATCGAATATAATTTAGAGGAATACAAAGTATATATAGCTCTAGAACTATAGGCTTTGCATATCTATAACAACTATTTCCAGTCCATACATTAACTCGCTAACTAAACCTTATTGTAGATACATACCCACCACCAACTTAAGCATTCCTTTACTTTTTATATATCTTAGAACGTTACGAAGATACAGAAATTACAGAAATCTTTGTGGCAGAGTAATAGAAACAGTTACGTAGCTGAGGAAAGTCGCGATGAGACGAATTCATGTATACCTAATAATACATTGAACAATACGTGGTGTACGTTATGAAGAGATACATATTGCCAGAAGAATTAAGGAAAACCTTAGCTTACATACATATCTATGCCAAGGAACATATAAATCCTATCACGGGTTTAAGAGATTTTATAGGTTTTAAGCTTCGTTCAGAGTTCTATGGGTATTTACATAGAGTTGCCGTGGTAGGTGATATAGTTTGCTCAACGTTTTTAGGATATGTAGGAGTTCCAAGGATATGTATAATCGACGGTAAAACGCTTAGAGAACTCTATAGTGGTGTTGATGTTATTTCAAAGAGTTTCAGCTATATGTTAAGATGTACAAATCCTCCAGGCTCTATATCGGAGGAATGTATCAAAACTATAGCGAGAGCTCTCAATACTTTATATCCTGTGCTTGTAATGGTTGAGGGAGAAGAAGATTTATTGGCTCTAGCTCTATGTCTCATAGGTAAAGATATTGATTACGTAATCTACGGGATACCGAGGGAAGGGGTAGGAGTTATTGATGTAGAGAAATTTAGGGTAACAGCTATAAACCTTTTTACACAGTTTAAAGTTATCGAAGAACTCTAGGCTAGAAGGAATACCAATTCATGAAGTATATCAGCACAACGTTAAGCATTTTGCGTAAATACATGCTTAAACCTGGTAGCTTAGATGATGTCTGCTACACTCTCTATATGTTGTTTAAAGATAAAGCTATGAGTATAGCTTATGAAAAGCCGAACTGTTCTCATATGTTCATAGTAGGGACGAATTTCGAGATAAGGTTTTTCGTAAACTCTTTGAGAGAAGCACAACTAAATCTCTTAGTAGACTCGAACACTTCTATACTAGATAAAGCGCTGATCTGGGCTAGAAACGTTTTCTCCACTATAGATAAGAATATATCTAAGTTCTGCGAGAAAGAAAGTAAAATACATGTTCTCTTAAGATCTACGCTTAGGTACAGAAGAGTAGATCTAGAAGAGATAGAGAAGATACTTAGTGGTATGGGTATAGCTATATGTTCTAGAGAGCTCCATACGGTTAGCGACATAGTTTTAACAGTTATTAGGGGTAAGACTGTGGGTAAAAATCTTAAACGCTACGATATAACAGTAACAATTTTAGAGGATAGCGAATTAGAATTAAGCTTATCTATCGAAACAGATCTAGACGAAGATAGACCTCTAGACCAATTAATCGAGATTCAGAACCTCTTGTACAACGTCATAGAGGTTTTTATGCTAAAACGATGAAAAGATTCTCAAGAAGATACAGGATCTCTAAAAGGTTTAGGGGATAGAGTGTGCATGAATGGGCATTAGCTGAAGCAGTTGTTGAAACAGTTAAGAGAAGAGCTCTTGAAAATAATATCAAGAACTTCTCCGTGTTGAAGATAAAATTAGGGATGTTGCAGCAAATAGATAAAGATGTTCTGTTGTTTGCTTTAGAAGAGTTACTAAAACTTGCTAGAGAAGAACATGGGGTATCTGTTGAGCATATCGTTATAGATGAAGAGAAACCTGTTGCAGAGTGTACGAGGTGTGGGTATAGATGGGAGATAGATCTCCAGTCCATGGATGAGGAGTACAGGGAGTATATCCACTTTCTCCCGGAAACCATTCATATATACGTATCATGTCCTAGATGTAGATCTAAAGATTTCGAGATAGTTTCGGGTAGAGGACTCTATGTTGAGCTATACTAGAAATTCTAGTGGGTACGTAGATCCGAGGTTATTCATAATACCTGAGAAGCTATCGCGATTTAAACACGTAGTAGCTGTGCTAAGCCCAAAGGGAGGGGTAGGTAAGACAACTATAGCTACACTCCTAGCAACCGCTCTAGGTAAATGGTGTAGAAGCACAGTTTTACTAGATCTAGATATAGAAAACCCTACAGCACATATAATGTTAGGGCTAGACATAGACAATGTAAGGATTGAGGAGGATAGAGGTGTACTCCCTATAAAGATCTCAGAGAAAAACCTAGAGTTCATGTCTGTAGCAATCTTTACTAGAGGCAAGCTTCTACCTATAAGAGGAAAAGACATCGTTAATGTTGTAAGAGAACTTCTATCGGTAACGAGATGGAGAAGCGATGTAATGGTTGTTGATACACCTCCAGGGTTCTCAGATGTAATTCTAGAGTTTAGCAAACTTGTTGAGAAGGTGAAGTACGTTATCGTTTCAACACCGGATCCTCTATCCATATCCTCAACTAGAAGAGTTGTAGAATATCTACGTAGCGAAAACGTGTCGGTTATAGGTATTGTAGGTAATATGTGTAGAAATGAAGACGATGATATACGGATACAAGAGCTTGGCAAATCTCTAGGTGTAGAAGTTATAACGTGTATACCGTGGATAGATAATATACATAGATACTACGGGAATCTCGATGAACTTCTCAACATATTCCATGGAAACATTGTATCTATAATCAACAAGGTTGTTGGTTGGTAAAGATGAGGTTTATGAGCATTGAGGAAGCGTGTAGATATTTAGACAACAGTATACGTAACAACGCTACATTAGTTTGCATAGGTACATATATTCGATCAGATGATAGAGCAGCTCTAGAACTGTGCACAAAAATAATCGAAAAACATGGTGATGCTGATGTTATTCTCTGTGAATATGGATTAGAGATGTGTGTAGACATCATTATCGAGAAGAGGAAGAACAAGATAGTGATATTAGACGCCATTATTACCCCTATACATACAAACTCGATAGCATTGCTATCGCTTAACGAAGTAGCTGATACATTACTCCTATCCACACACACAATACCTTTAGAAACAACCCTAGGTTACCTAAAGACATTTCTGGGAGATTTAGAGGTAGAGATCCTAGGAATACCTGTAAAAAATCTAGAGATAGGATTTGAAATGAGTTCAGAGGTCCGCGAACTCATAGATAAGCTTGTACAGTGTTTGAAATGAACATCGCTATAGTAGGTATGGGGATATCGGGCCTCTTAACATCGCTACACCTTCTACTTAACAACCATGTCGATACCGTGACTATCTACGAGAAGAAATATAAAGAATTTCTGCCAAGGAAACACTGTACAGGTTTAGTATCTAAGGAAACCTTGGCTAGGATACCATATGCTGACAAGTTCATCAAAAACAGCTATAGCTATGTAGAGATAAGCACGGTAGAAGGTTTAGACGTAGTACTTATGTTTAACAAGGGCTCGATATACAGAATTGATAGAGTTTCCCATGAAAAATTCGTCGTGGATATCATCAGTGATAAAGGTGTTACTGTTAAGTATGGAGAAAATGTTGTAGGGGTAGAGAAGTTTGGGGATAGGTATAGAGTTCTAGGAAAAGATATTCATAATGAATTATTCGACGTAGTTGTGATTAGTGAAGGGTATCCCCCTAGGATTTCAAAATCTGTAGGTTTAGAAGCAGTGTATAAACCATTGAAAGGAATTCAAGCAGATGTGGAGTTGAGTAAGAAACTTAAGTATGAGCAGATCGAGACTTTATGTATATACCTAGGGGTAGACAGCGATGGTTTTGCATGGTTTGTTCCAGGGAGCGATAGAAGAGCTGTAGTAGGTGTAGCAGTTAAGAATACTCCTAGTTCTTACCTTAAGCTCGCTATAAAATTGTTCGAGAAGAAGCTTGGCTTAGATGTTGAAGAAATTGTAGATATCTACGGAGGTGTTGTGCTGAGAGGATATCCGAAAAAAGTTGTTGTAGAGAGGGTTCTGGGTATAGGTGATGCTGTAGCTATGGTGAAAAGTTTGAGTGGAGGAGGACTTTATGCAATCTCTATAGCGTCCAGAATCTATGGAGAGAACATTCATAGACTTGGAATCGCTGAGAAAGAGGTGGAATTATTGATCAGGGAGCTCAAGAATCAGTACATGTTGTTCAAACTCGTTAGTAGAACACTACGTATACGAAGTGGTTATCAGAAAAAGAGGAAGATAGTTCTCGATATAGATGAGAGTCGCTTATACGATAACCATGTTGAGGTTCTTATCGAGTTCCTAAAGAAACCCCATATCTTGTTAAAATTCTTTGTCTAGTCTAACAGGTAGCTATGCTTATTTAGCTACTTCATCAGCGCTATGAATACGTCGTTAACGTTTGTACCTGTATACCCTGTTATCACTGCCAACCCTAGTTTAGAGAAGAAGGTGTAGCTATCGTTGTTATCGAGGTATTTATTAGGATCTAGACCTAGGTCTAGAGCTCTATCAACGGTTTCGCCATCAACAATAGCGCCGGTTGCAGGGCTAATACCGTCTACACCATCTGTAGCGAAACACGTTGCAACAGTATCTGGTAAACCTCTGATCTTCATAGCTAGCGATAAGCATAGCTCTTGATTTCTTCCACCGATACCTGAACCTCTAACTGTCACGGTGGTTTCTCCACCAGCGATCAGAGCTACAGGTCTTGATGTAGGTCTGCAGTACATATGTATACTCCTGATTATCGAGGCGAGAACTTTGCCTACTTCTTCGGCTTCTCCTTCGAGCATACTTGTAAGTATAAGAGGTTTAAACCCTAGTTCTTCAACTTTTTTTGCGAGTTCCTCTAGAACTATACGATTACTAGCTATTATCATGTTCTTAACTTTATTGAATAGCTTATCCCCAGACTTAGGGGTATCCAGGATCTCTCCAGACAATCCTTTCACGAAAACTTCTTTAACGTTCTCCATCAATTCGTCCCAAAGTCCGTACTTAACCATTATGTTGTAGGCATCTCTGAAAGTTGTTTCATCCGGTGCAGTAGGTCCTGAAGCGATTGTGTCTAGCCTATCTCCAACAACATCGCTTAGTATCAACGATAACACATTCTTACTCTTTATCAACCGCAGAAGTTTACCACCTTTAACTTTCGAAAGCCTCTTCCTAACAGTATTCAGTTCAACTATATCCGCACCTCTCTTCATAAGCTCCTTAGATATGTAAGCTATATCCTCCAGCTTTACACCGTCTTCTGGTACCTCGAACAACGCAGATCCTCCTCCAGATATCAGGATTATCACGGTGTCCTCCTCGTGAACGTTGTTTAAGAGATATTCAATTAGTTTCTGTGAAGATCTATAGGTATTCTCCCTCGGTATAGGGTGATCACCTTTAACAATCTCTAAAGGACCTAACGAACCTTCATCGCTAGGAGTTATAACAACACCTCCACAGATCCTATTCCCTAGAACATCGATCAACGCTTCAGCCATTCTTTTCGAAGCTTTTCCAAAACCTACAACATGTACCTGTTTACCAAGCTCAACTATATCTCCTCTCACATAAAGCCTACCATCTTCAACCTTAATATTGTTAACAATAGCTTTATAGGGGTCAGCAACGCTAAGAGCATACTCTATTAATTCAACAGCTAGTTCATGTAGAGAGCTTTTCACAAGATCTCTCCTATTCTTTATATACATCGAACCCCCTCACAACTAACCGATTCCCGAAGTATTTCAGTGTTTATACTCCAGTTATATATAGCTCTACGCATAGTCCAGCAGATGTAATCTATGTCTAGCCGAAGTTCTTCTCATCTTTATCTATGGCAATCTATGTTTGAGGTCTTGGATTTGTTAACAAGATTAATTCAAGTATTTTAACAGCTTCTACAGCATCTCTAGCTGTAAACTTTATTGTTTTACCATCTACTCTTTCGATTGTCGGTAAAAGCTCTGCTACATCAGTCATCTCTGTACTTAAGAACCTCACCTTCACCTCCATAGGGTAGGAGCAGCGAAGAGGCTTCATAACCCCCTTCTTAAACATCTCTACAGCATTCTTAAGACCTTTCTCCAGATCCTTAAGGATCTTCGAAAGACTTGGACTTATACACGAATACCTAGATAGAGATTCTTTAAGAACGATCTTCTCTACCCACGGAGTATACTTAGCGACATCACCTTCTATCAAAGCTTTATCGCCTGCGACTAAGATTATCGGAACGCCGTAATGACCAGCTATGTAAGTATTGAATAGGTATTCGCTAACTTCAACACCGTTAACCTCGATTTTATCAACCTTAGCTCCGCTGAAGGTATGGTCAAATGTAGCTCTAGGTGTTCCAGCTTTAGCGTGGTATCCTAGAAAAATAGCTACATCTGCTCTCTCTACTCCTATAACCATGCTCATAGGTCTAGGCCAACCCCGTATAACGTAGACATACTCAGGCAGGTTATCTACATCTATTGTAACCATGTATCCATGGCTATCTGCTATAAAAACCTCTTCAAAACCAAGTTTGTTAAGAATTTCAGCGGTGAATACGGTCAACTTAGTCATTATCTTTCTAGCTTCATTAAACAACACCCCTTTTAGACCTAGATGTTCTGGTGAGACTATGAAAGGCATACCCTCGAGATCAACAGAGATATACGCCTTCATAACACCACCTACGTTTTTCGATATTGCAAGGGTAGTTTAAGGTTAATAATTCGAAAATATTTTTACGTTATAACGCGGTACAAATATATGTGTTTGTCGATGGATGGAGGGTGAGTTGTTGAGTAGACAGAAAATTATTATATCAATGAAGTTGATTAACAATATTGTGACAAGATGTACCGGTATTGATGAAGAGAAAGTCTTCGTAGGTGTAGGTGTTGCTGAAGGGAATGTGTATAGAGTTGAAGAAGTATTCGAGTGCAGAAATGTTGCACAAAACCCTACGGTTAAGTTTATTGCTGACCCTATGTGCTTATATAAGGTGTTTAAGTATGCCGAGGGTAAGGGTATGGATGTAGTGCTTCTAGCTCATAGTCATCCAGCGCTACCAGAGCCAAGCTCGGAGGATCTCAAAGGTATGAAATTGTGGAGGATACCCTGGTTAATAATCAGTAGTTTGAGTGGGGAGTACCGTGCATGGATACTATCAGATAACGAGCTGATAGAGCTAGAAGTTGAGCTAATATAGTTTAAGAGCTTCATAAAGCTAGTTTATCAGCGATACTCTTAAGAGCTTCAAGAGCTAACTCTAGGAACTCATCCAACTTTATACCTAGCAACTCTATCTCCTTTATCCTCTCTCTATCGACACCTCTAGCAAAATCTTTAGATCTAAACTTCTTCATAAGGGTCTCTAGCTTAACTTCAGCTAGCTTTTTATTAGGCATAACTAACGCTGTCGCTATAATCAATCCCGAAGCATGGTCTGAAGCTCTTAACGCGTGCACTAATTTCAAAGCTTTTTCGTTAACTACTTTGAACCCATTATGCTCGTTATGACCAGCTATAGCTTCTAAAACTTCTGAAGGTAAACCTCTATTCTTCAGAATATTTAAAGCTTCCAAGCCGTGCTTACGCATATCTCTACCAACATAATCGTAGTCTATATCGTGGAGAAGACCTACCAACCTCCACAGATCCTCATCTTCCCCAAGCCTTCTAGCTAAATACATCATTATAGCTTCAACAGCAAGGCAATGTTTAACCATCTTCTCATCCCTTAAATACTGCTGAAGGAGTTTCAAAGCCTCTTCCCTATTCACATATGTTCACCAAAGACAGAGTAGTAACTTAGTACAAAAGAAAAGCTTATCTAGAGATCATCATTTAGAGAACGTCATTTAAAGCTTTGTATAGCATAAAGTAGGGGTACGATCCTCTATCAGGGGTTTAATTAGCTTACTGTAAATGAACGACTACAGCAGAGTTTATCAATACTCAAACAGAGTATTTCTCACGGTATTGCATGTGTTCAAAAGTAGCTCGAAGATATGTATAATATGCAAAGGTTATAGAAAGCTATGTGGTTTAAAAAGATGTCCTCTCATATCTTCAACTATATACAGATCTAAAGCCATATCGATGATTGATAGAGGCAACGTCGACGGCTCTACACCACCTACAGTTTTAGTTGGCGAATCTGGTTACCCTAATGTAAGGGTTTACCTAGGTATCCCTCCAGGAGTTAGAGGAGATAAAGCATCGTTTTATGACAATCCTAATCAATGGTTTGGGAGATTAGGGTTAGAAGATATAATAGATTTAAGAAGTAATCTCGTACTTACAGCGACACCTAAATTACATATACATCAAATACCGAAGACTCTCGACTTAGAGGTTCTACTAACATCAGTATCAACAAAACCTGTGGATATTGAGGCCGTCGTAGATAAGGTGATAAAAGCGTCAATTATGTTCGACTCTATTATACCTCCCTTAGGGCCATCAGTTATAGCCAAAGTTATTAGAGTTACAAGTAATCCTCAGGTACCTAAAGCTATTGAGAAGGTTATAGAGGATGATTTAAAAGCTTCAGAATCTGTCATTAGTTTATATAGTGGTGGTGTAGATCTATACGTTATAACCAAAGCTTTTTCTCTAGGTCTTTTAGGAACGTTAAGGAATAGAAAAGCAGTGCCTACTAGATGGTCTGTAACAGCTGTTGACCAGATTGTGGGGAACAATCTTCTCTTGACAGTTAAATCCAGACCTTCTATATCTGAGGTCCTGGTGTTCTATAGCGAGTACATGTACAACAAATACATTGTAGTACTTGCTCCAGGAAGCTATAGAGGTCTATGGATTGAGGTATGGCACCCCTCATCTGTTTTTAATCCAGGGTCTGTAACAGAGTATTTAGTTGTAGAAGAATACGCTCTGGGGAAGTATACGTACATGGATGGAGGATATATAGCAGCTCGAACAAGTGTTGCAGAGTATCTCTACAAAATAGGTAAGCAAGCGAAAGTAGCTATCTTACGCGAGATCCTACCCCAGTACATATACCCTGTCGGCAGTTGGCAAATAAGGTTAAACGTTAAGAATGCTCTCGAAAAAGGTCCTGTTCTACGCAATCCAAGTATAGACGAATTTAGGAGCTTCATAGAGTTGAAAATGGATATCCCTAAAGAAGTAGTGATTAACCTCATAGACTTTATCTATGGTATGAAGCAGAAAAAACTAGATAACTACTTCAGATCTACTCCTTGACCAGCTTCTTAAATACATCTGTAAATATATCGCTAAAAACTTTCCACCTAATCCTACCGAACTCCTCTGTATTCCAATCAAAACCTTCTATATGTAATCTACATGGAAATATTGAGCAGCTAAGGCAACTTTTAACGTTTTTCTGAATAGCGCATGATGCATAGAAACACCTATCTACATGGATATCGCAACCAGGGCATTGGTTACTTAGATATGCTTTACATAGACTACATAAGATGCCGCAGTACCCGTACACAACGCCGTTTATCTTAGGCATACTCTAGACCCTAGGAGAGGTTTTCTAGATATAGGATAAAACTTTTCCTCTTAAATCGTAGAAAGTAGCGTTCTCAATTTTTGTGTAAGCTTGTCTCCCTAGCGCTTCTACCCCTACGTCGAGAACCACAGGTCTATAGTTAAAGAGTCTGCCTACAGCTCTCCCTCTACTCTTATCGATTTCTGTTATCCACACCTTAGCTACAGAACCTACATACTCAAGGTTAATACTGAGAGCAACAGCTTCGTAGACCTTCTCTATATAGCTACTCCTCATCTTCTTCACGGGATCGGGGATTTGAGGCATTAGAGAAGACTTGGTTTGGGGTCTAGGGGAAAACCTGGCTATATGTACTCTATCAATTCCGTACATAGTTATCAGCTCAACGCTTTTAACGAAATCTTCCTCTTCTTCTCCTGGGTGTCCGACTATGATATCTGTCGCTATATGTATACCCTCAACTTTACTTCTAAGCTCTTTAACTATGTCTATGAATAGCTCTATGCTATGCTTACGATTCATATACTCTAGAACCTTATTACTCCCACTTTGAACAGGTATATGTACATGCTTATACACACGTTTATCCTTTAAAATCTCGATGAGATCATCTAGGTAGAACACTAGGTGTCTCGGGTTCATCTGGCCAAGTCTGATAACAAATCCTTCTCTCTCAAGCTCTAAGATCCTCTTCAGCAGCTCTGGTAACACATACTTTCCGTAAAGATCGTAGCCATAGACCGAGAGATCTTGAGCTGTTATCTCTATCTCTATAGCACCTTTATCTAGAACTTTCTTAACTACTTCAACAACTCTTTCTATAGGTACACTACGTAGATGAGGTCTAGCGATTTTCACAACACAGAAAGAGCATTCATCTAGACAACCTTCTGCTACAGGTATAGTAGCTTTAACTCCTTCAACTATTTCGGGAAGAACATTAAAGCTCTTGAACTCATCGTAAAGGTAAACAGTGTTTACACTTTCAATCGCTGTAACAATTTTATCAATGCTTTGAGGAGATATCATAGAGATAGAGCTATCTATAGCCTTAACTTTATACGGGTATACTCTGGTAAGACATCCAGAAACTACAAGCTTTTTACCTATTTTAACAAGCTGTTCAATCCTTTTAAACATTCTAACCTCTGTATCGTATCTAACTACACATGTATTCAGTATAACAACATCTGCTTCCTCAACAGACTCTACAATCTCGTAACCGTTCTCTACCAGTATTCTCTTCATGACTAGGCTATCAGCTTTATTCAGCGCACAACCGTAGGTCTCTATATAGACTTTAACCAAAGTATTCAACCCATTACATCGGTAGTGGTAGATCACTATTCAAAGTATTCACTACTGAAATCTTTTAAAACAGTAAAATATTTTTCATCGATAATTACATAAACACCTTATACCTTAGTCTTTATATGCTTAAAACATTTTAGCTATAGATACGATCTTTACGGCTCTATCGATTTGAAACAGGAGATAGATATGTACAACATCTTAAGCTATGCTTATGTCTTCCACATTAAGTTATAAGGTGTATCTCGATAATATTTACTAGTAGGTGTAGTAGTTGAGTGATAAAGAGATTATAATGTTGTACAACTACGAATGGATGCTCGAAAGACTCTACTCTATGCTTCCTCCGAGGTTATCTAGCAGAGCTTACGATATACCATCTATAGAGATCGATTACATCGGTGAACATACGTATGTAAGGAACTTCGCTCAGATATGTGAAAGACTTAGAAGGGATCCTAGGATTACGATGAGGTACTTCTTGAAAGAACTAGGTAAACCCGGAGCTTTAGATGATAGAAATAACTTGATCATCTACGGAGCGATAAAGGCTCAGACAATAAGAGAGCTATACAATAGATTTCTAGAGACATACGTTAAATGTCCTACTTGTGGAAGCTACGATACGGAGCTGCATAGAGAGGGGAAGGTGTACTACATAAGGTGCTTAGCGTGCGGAGCAGTATCTTATGTAAAACCTATTTAAGTGGTGTATAGGTTGGGGAACTTATTCTACATGAAGACGCATAGACATCAAGGTTACCTAATGGTCGCGGTATGCGATGAAGAGATTCTCGGGAAAACCTTTAGACAAGGAGAGGTTATTCTCAATGTTTCAGCTAATTTCTATCAAGGGGAGAAGGTAGATGTAGATAGAGTTGTTGAAGCTATAAAAGAAGCAGATATAGCTATTATAACGGGTAGAAGGATAGTAAGCGAACTTGCTGAAAGAGGGCTTATAGACAAAGATTTCGCGTTAGAGGTTGAGGGGCAGCTCCATATACAGATAATCAGAGAGGTTATAGAGTAGTGCCGAGATTTTGCGCTAACTGTGGAATAGATGAAAGTAGTGGAGTACCTATCATAGATAACCTTTGTTTAGATTGCTATGTAAAACTTAGAGAAGTTGTTAGAATACCGCACTCTGTAGATATACCTTCATGTAGAAAATGCGGGGCTATACTTATAGAAGGTAAATGGCTCTACCCTGCAAATTCTGACGAAGCTTTTGATATAATTAAAAGATACATAGCATCGACAGTTAAACCCCATGACGATGTCGTTGTAAAGGATTTAGATGTAGAAATGATACCCCCGGATTTCTCAAGGGTGCACATACATGCAGATCTCTTAATCAAGGGTAGGTATAGCTATAACTATGAACACGATATCGAGGTTAAGTGGGTTAAACAGCTATGTCCAGTGTGTTTCAGAAGAGCTAGTAGAGGATACGATGCTGTTGTTCAGTTGAGGTTCATTCATATGGATGAAAACGTTGAGATATTCAAGGATACTATTGAGAGTATGTTCCAGGATCAGCTGATAGAGGTTGAGGAAGTTGATAATGGATTCGATTTCAAAGTTGCATCACCTGGTATAGCTAAGAAAATAGCTACTATCGTTAAGAAGTACTGGAAAACAGTAAAGATAGTGGAGTCCTACGGCGATGTAAAGAGAGCGAAAGATGGTTCTAGAAAAGCTAAGCTGTATATATCTGTTAAAGTATTAAACCTAAGAGTTGGAGACTACGTTGTTATAGATGGTAAAGCATACATTATTGAGAAGGTAGAGGAGAAAAACATTGTTGTTGTTGATAGTTCCGGTAATACCAGTATTATAGATGTAGACTACCTGTTAAACAGGTACGAAGGGTTTAGATCAAAACGTAGATAGTGCTTACGCTTATTACCAGGTTAAAGAGTTAGATCTAGGTGTAGAGTTTACTACAGTGTACTGGTTTCAGAGGTGGGAACCTATATCGAAGAAAGCTCCTGAAGAACGTACAGCGAGAGATATTCCGTTACCCGGCGAAGGGCAGGTTATATGTGTAGTTGAGGAAATGATAGGGGCTGACCATGTTAAAGTCAGATGTATCGATGGACAGACAAGGGTGTGCAGAATACCTGGGAGGTTTAGGAGGAAGAAATGGGTATCTGAAGGAGATGTAGTTCTAGTACTGCCATGGGATTTCCAGCCGACCAAGGGGGATATACTTCATAAATACGAGAAGGATGAGATAAGGAAGCTAATAAGTATGAATATAATCTCCAGGAAATTCATAGAGGGAGAAGAATAGGTTGTTTTGTTTAGATGATATAGAACGTGAAATCGATAGAGAGATGGCTAAGAGTTTTAAGGAGCCTAGAATTAAAGATAAAGATCTTTTTGAAGTAGTTGAAGAGGTATTTGATAAACCTACGGTTCTAGCTATCTTAGAGCTTAGGAAGAGAAAATGTTTGAAAACGTTGAAAGGGGTTGTATCAGCGGGTAAAGAAGCTCGTGTTTACTGGGCTAAAGCTTTCGATGGATCTGATCTAGCGGTAAAGATATACTTAACGGCTACAGCGGAGTTCAGGAAGAGCATCTGGAAGTATATTCAGGGGGATCCTAGGTATGAATGGGTTATATCGCTGCCTTCCCATAAACTTATGTCTGTATGGGCTAGGAAAGAGTTCTCAAATCTTAAAAGGATGTTCAAGGCGAGGGTCAACGTACCTGAACCTATATGTTTCCACCGGAATATAATAGTCATGAGGTTTATAGGTGAGAACGGTGTTAGAGCTCCTCTTCTTAAAGAAGTTCACGAAGCGGGTGAACTAGAAGAAGAACTAGCTATAAAGATATTTCAGAAACTTATCTACTTCGTTTACAAGCTGTATTGGGATGCAAAGCTTGTCCATGGCGATCTAAGCGAATACAACGTTATGGTATTCAACGGAGAACCCTATATAATTGATGTTAGTCAAGCAGTTCTTACAGATCATCCTAATGCTCTTGATCTTCTTCGAAGAGATATAACAAACTTGGTAAGGTTCTTCGGCGAAGAGGTAGGTCTTGAGATACCTTCTGTAGATGAGATTATGGACTCAATACTCACAAAAAATCTTCAGGTGGTAGGTATAGAGCATGAAGATGAACGTAAGTAAGCTTAATAACGTTTTAGAAGATAGTAAATACAAGGGTTAGAAAGTGGTCATGTCGCAGGGAGAACAGTCTGAAGGTGGAGAGAAGGGAGAGAACATTTCTAAAGAGTTAATCGGTGTAGGTAGTAGTGTAGATGAGAGTGGTAGTCGTAGAGCTTCACCTCAACCACCGGTGGTAGTCAGTATTAGCAGGTTTCCACAATCTAGAACGTCTGTAGGTGTAACGAAGGTCTACGTAACGATCCCCCTTGAAAGAGTAGGAGCTGTGGTTGGAAAGAATGGAGAAACGTTGAAGAAGATTATGGAGGAGACTAAAACCAAGATAACAGTTGATAGTGTAAACGGTGTAGCCGTTATAGAGCCAGCATCGCCAAATACCTCTCCCTACGACATCATGAAAGCTCAGGATGTTATTAAAGCTATAGGCTACGGATTCTCTCCCGAAAGAGCTTTCAGATTACTAGACGAAGACACGGTCTTGATAGTCATAGACCTTACACAGCATGTTAAAGACTCTGAAAACCACTTAGTGAGAGTGAAAGGCAGGATCATAGGGGAAAACGGTAAAGCTCGTAAAAACATAGAAGAAATGACCGATACCTACATATCGATCTACGGCAACTACGTCGCTATAATAGGGAATTACGAAAATGCGAATATAGCTAGAGAAGCTATAATGATGCTTATAGAGGGTAGACAACATTCAACAGTATACAAATACATAGAGAGACTTATGAGGCAGATCAAAAGAGCACAGATAACGAAGCTATGGGAACAGCAATAGGGGTTAAGGTTAACTAGTTCAACATACGTAAACCTTATAAAACTTCAGTTAAATTACTTACTCAGAGCGAAACTAGATGATATATGGTGGGCCCGTAGCTCAGCCAGGTAGAGCGGCGGGCTCCAGCACTCTACGGGTCTATTGACCGTACGGGATGAGAGGAAGCTGGAGCTTTGATGGGGTGGAGAGACCCGTAGGTCGGGGGTTCGAATCCCCCCGGGCCCACCACAACACTTACATCAACCTTTATCATTTGTTAACACAAGTAGATATATAGAGTATTCTCTTGTCGATTGGTGGATGAGGCGATAAAATTGCTCTCCATCCACTAACATCGCCATTCACCATCTTTATTTTCCTAAGTATGTTGATGTAAGTGATGGTGTTATTTAACTTTGATACAGCTAAGCAATCAGCTTCAAGCTCGAATCTCTTTAGTATAAACCTTGTTAAAATATAGATCGAGATGTACGATATTATTAAGAGAGGAATAGATATTCCAAGAGCTAAAGCTTCTTGTTCTAGCGATAAAACTATATATATGCATATCAATGCTATTCCTAGCAATAACATCATAGAGAGGCTCATCAATTTCAGCTGATGTTTAAGTTTGCAATGAGCATATTCGTGTAGAAGAACAGCTTTTAATTCCTCGATATTGAGGAGCTCTAGTAATGTTTTCGTTAAGACTAGCGTTCTACATCTAAACCCGATAACAGCTGCGTTAGCCATGTAGAAACGAGGGCATATCTTTATATTCTTAAATGGTTTAATCCCCATGATTGCAGCTGCTTCTTCCGACACTCTATGAATTTCTTCATCATCTGTTTTCGAAGAGTAGAACCACCATAAACATAACCTTATTTTCTCTATCTTTTTTCTAAAGTCTATAAACATCATATCTCTACACGCTATATAACTTGGTATTTTTACGTATACACATATCTTAGGTAAGGGTATACCAGTTTTCATGAAAATCCAGGTGCGAAACCTTGAAGAAAGTATTTATAAGAAGGTATGTAATGGTTAAAGGGAAGTTCGCAAAGTTGATTCTAGAGGGTAAGAAAACAACTACTATTAGGTTAGGAAGGGTTATACCTAAGGCTAGGGAGATCATAATTCACAGCGAGGGAAGACCTATTGCCGAGGCTGTCATAACCAACGTTATATACAAGAAGGTTAAGGAGTTAACAGAGGAGGACGCTAAACATGATGGATACGAATCTTTAGATGAACTGTTAAAAGATTTGAAGAACATGTATGGAACAGATATAAAGCCTGACGACGAGGTTACGATAATAGAGTTCTCAGTTGTAAAAAGATTTGACAATATCGATGCTACAGATGTTTATTTAGGATTCTCACCTTTAACTATAGCGCTCCTAGCTAATAGGTACTTAAAGAATAAGTTAAGCGAGGAGGAGAGGAGGATTATAGACGCAATCCTAAGGTATAAAAGTATAAGAATTGTAGCTTTGAAGCTTTACAGATCGCTGAATAAAAGATGGATTGTGAGGAGAACTCTAAGATACCTACTAGCTAGACTGGTCGATGAAGAGGTTGTTAAAGTTGATGAAGAATCTCTGAAGAAGTTAGCAAATATATCGAGTTTCTGGAGAAAGTATTTAGAGAAAAGAAAAGCTGGACAGAGTACTGAACACAGATCGAATAAGGATTCAAAAACCAATATTTAGATTTGTATAAAAAATGTGTTAACTCGATTAACTTATTTACAATAACTTTAAGCTTTGGCTTTACCCCCCGATGATATGTCTACTACGTTACCTTGTTTACCTACAACGATATCGAATATCATCTCTGTAGCTGCGTGGAGATTATAGCATATTAGCTGGAGTCTCTCGAAAAAGGCTTTCGCGTTTATATAATCTTCGAGAGATTTATACTTAGGTATTACATCTGTCTCTAACTTCGATATAAATTTCATTGATTCTTGAGCATTATCTATAGTTCTACTCGCTATATAGACATCGTTCTTCGTCAACGTATCGCTCATAACATCTAACAGGTACTGTATATAGAGGTTGAGTTCTTCGAGTCTATCTTCTGTAGCTGTCTTCACTACCTCCATTAGATGAGGTTTAACTAAGAATATGTTAGCTGCTTGGGTTAAAGCATCTCCAGCATCTTCTAGAGCTTTTATCAATGCCCTGTACTCCGTGATGAAAGGTGTTGAACCTAGGAGGCTAAGGACGTAGACATATCTTATAGCTAGTGCGTAAACCCTATCCATCTCGACTTCGAGTTCTGTTATCTCTTTGAGGTACTCTATATTTCCACTTTTTATCGATACTGTAAGGAAGTTGAACATGTTCTTCAGTGTCGATATAGTTCTAGAAACTAACGCATCTAGGCTATACCTATTGATATCTACAAAAACCTGAATAACAACTTTACGAGGTTGTTGTTCAACGATTTCAGCCCCTATTAACATCCTCACTAAGTTCCTTATAGACTGCATGTGGTTAGGTGTTAGATCACCGTCTACACATTCGATAACGATTCTATCGTATCCAGCTATATACGTTGCATATAGAGATCTTGTTAAAAGATCATCTGGAGCATTCCTGGATATAGAGATCTTCACCTCTTTACCTCTAATCTTCTGTTCTAGAAGTGTTTGAGGGATAACTACGAGGGTTCCATCCTCTTTAACTTCTAGTCTAACCATATCAGAAGGCTTTAGATTCACAAGTTTAACCCATTCCGATGGCAAGGACACCATGAGTGTAGATTTACCAAATTTCTGAACTTTCCTTGTTTCAACAAATCTTATACTGCTCATACCTCCAAATACCCGTATATTTATACACGTAATAAGGTTAAAAAACGTTGATAATCTTATTCAAACACTTCAAACATACTTACACATATTTCGATATTATAATCTAGCTGTATCTAGAGATCCCCTGTACAGATAATCCTACAAGCTTACCATCTCTGATCTTCACGATCACACCGTTCTCTAGGAGTATAACCTCTTCAGCTTCTTCCTTGGACAAGCTTATGTGAAGAGTATCTGTTACCTGGTCGTAGACTATAGTAGCATTCTCGAGCATAGCTATATCTACTACAACTGTTCTCGATCTATACTGGGATTCGCTCTGCTCATTCATCTAGTACACCTCAATATCTCTATTTCTTACAACGATAAGTTTTGGTACATATATCGTTTCATCAACTACTACCTCTAGTTGAACAACAGCACCACTATCTATCACAACATTTTCGTATAGACATTCGCTAAGAGAAGGATATTCACAGAATTCTGTACCTACACCGCAGATATCTACCCAAACTCTATAGCCTTGGCGTTGAAGTTGTGATTTAAGATTTCTAACAAGATCTAAACAAGGTTTGGAATAGTAGTTCTTCGAAACCTTCTCAACATGATCTCCAATATTCTTAACCACATCTTCTACTTTCTTACTCAAAGCTATAGTCCATCTATAGTTAAGGATGTAAGGAGGTTTATCGAGGGTAATTCTGAGTGTAGCAAAGTCACTGGATCTATTGAGCAAACCTAGTCCTACGTAGTTGAAGATATCTAGAGCTTTAACAAGTATGCACCTCTCTACCTCTAAACCTTCGCTCCTACACATCTCGACAATCTTCTTAATGATGTTGTGTAGTTCTATCAATTCTCTAACCATAGTGTCTTCCTTCCTGTACCTCAGAACCCTGATATCCTTCGATAAATCTCTTAACCTCCAGAATTTAGATAAAGCCAAGTATGTCGGAGTATCTACGTAATTTAGAGGAACGCCTAACTCTTCCCCAGGTTTAGCAAAGGATTTCAAAACCCCTATCAAGGTATTGCTGAAGCTCTTCGTAATTACGTAACTGTGGAGTGGGTAAGAATCGTATGAATACTTAACAACTTCACATCTACTTGGTAAAAACTTTTCAAAATCTTTAGAAACCCTGATAGGTATAACAATTCTACATTCATCGGTACTACCGCGGTAGATAACAGCTCCTTCATCTAGACCTAACTTGAAAAAGAACCTTAGGTTCGGCGAACCGAGAATGACTATAGTGTCTACAGATTTCGTTAATTCTCTAAGCAACTCCAGCATTGAATCACCAGAGGACCTCTATGTTGAACAAGTTCAGCGGAGTTCATAAACCTAGAACAAAATTCAACTACTTTATGTAGCTAGTTCTTCACAGCATCTGTATATATAAACTCCGGGAGCAAAGCTTAGACGCGCTAAAAAATCTTCGGTTCGATTTGGAATGTCTGAGTCTGGAAAAACAAAAGTTATAGATCTTAAACCTGGTATGGAGAATGTGAGTATTGATGTTCGTGTTATTGAAAATCTTGGTGTTAGAACTATTAATACTAAAGTTGGTGTTAGAACTCTTGGTGAATATATTGTTGGTGATGATAGTGGTAGAATAAAGTTAGTTGTTTGGGGATCTAAAGCAAGATCATTAACAACTGGAGAAGCAATAACAATTAAAAATGCATGGGTATCACAATACAAAGGAGAAATACAACTAAACGTTGGTAAGAATAGTGTTATAGAGAAGTTACCTGACGAAAGTCTTCCTCAAGCTTCAGAGATACCTGAGGCAACACCTAAGGCTGAAGGTGGTGCAGCGGGTATGGGTATGAGAAGAGCTCCTGCTAGAAGAGGTAGAGGCAGGGGAAGAAGGTAGATAGTATGGCGCTTCAGGAGAAAACTAGATGGAATGAAACCTATAGGAGAAAGGGGGTAGAGCTAGGCGAGGAGAGAGGAGAATTCATAGTAGCTCTAGATGAAGAGAAAGTCTATGCACTGGCCCCTATAGTGTTCTATATATGGGCTAAATGCGATGGAGAGACAACCGTAGGCTCTATTGTAGAAGATCTTACTCAGTACATTGAGGGCGCTACAGAGGACGTGGTTTACAACGCTGTTGTGGATATAATAGATAGACTTCTCGAAGTAGGTCTACTCGAGAAAGCATAAGTTACTCAAATTCGTTTTTCATCAACTCTTGTTTCTCATTTAGATACATACAGAGATCATTTAATACTTTAGCGAGAACTACAGCGTAGTTATCTTTAAACGTTATCTCGAAGTTATTAACATAGATCTTTATATCTCCACCTATGCACTGAGCTATGTACGTGAAGGCATCCATGAATCTGGGGAAATTGGGGGATGGTATATAGTACCTGAAAAATCCGTGGAATTCTATCTTCACATTTCTCTGCATAGCTATTCGAGCCATAGAGACTATCCTACGACAGTTAACGAGGAGATACCTTTCAACACTACTTCTTACACTATCTAGAGCTTCGGTAAGCAGTTCTTGGCTACATATAGACATCGTTATTCAGCTTCGTAACCCCTGAATTAAACCATGCTAACAGGAATTCCTCAGGATCTCTATAAGCTTTGATAACCTTACCTACAACGATATGATCTCCTACGCTAAACTCTGTAACAAATCTGTACTCAAGGATTATAGGCATGTCTGGGATTATCTATACAGCAATTTTCTGTGCTTTAACAAGTTTCAAACCTGCTTCAGCAAATTTATCAGTATCTCTACTGCTTAAGCTTCTGAATACATTCAACACTACATCCTCATATCTTCTACATACAACGTGAATTGTAAATGCTTTGTATTCTTTTATAAGTTCGTATATATCTCTATAGAAACAGCTATTAGAGGTGGATCTCGTGAAACTCTTGAAAACCACTTAGCTGTCGTATCCCCTCTCTTACGAGGATCCTCAGGATTGCCTACTGTCACTATAACAAGCGGATGAAGAACTATATCTAGAGCTTCGAAAACATCTAGATCTCTCATAACTAAACCTTTCATCCTAACATAAGATAAACTATGAAACAACGTAAAAACTTTTTGTAACAGATACTAGGGGCTGTTCTTCTACAAATAAGAGGGTGCTTCTCCAATCTTTCTCAAGTTTTTCCTAATATCTCTAAGCATTAGATACCCTATGATGAGTAAGGCTATCACTAGCACAACGGATATGATCATGAGAGGGATTAATAGGGATGGCACTCCATAACCAAAACATATAGGTATAAATAGTATAACTATACATCCAACTCCACTAACACTTGCAACACCACCGCTAACCATAAACAATATAGATAGTATAGATACTGCTATGAATATCAATGCGAACCCCACGAATATTAAGATAAAACCTGTTCTCATCCAGTTCATCTAATGATCACCTTTACCTAAACAATATCATAGCCCTTGTTAACAACAAGAACATAATGATAGATACTATGGTGAGAATTATTGCGAGTATAATCAACATTTTGGATATCTTTTCACTAGTCCCTATAACTATAGGTAGAGGACCTATTATTATAACACCGCCACCTTCGATCTTAGATTCGCCGCTTCTAAGAGATCCTAGGAATAACATTATGAGACCTATGAACACCATGATAATAGCGATAACTATTAAGGTTATCAAGATAAAGGTTATCATAGCTAACACCTATACTAAATACATAGCCAGATGTACTTTACAGTTCAGCATTTTTATGCTTTTTTAATATGGTGTCGAATTCTAAGAAAATGCATCTACACTTAATAGGTAGAAAGCTTTATAAATAGGGATACTTTTTTTAAATAGTGGGTATAGGTATGATGGAGAGGTTGATTGACACATTAGTTAGTGTTGGGCAGCAAATCATTGCAGCGATACCCTCTGTAATATACGCCTTAATCATAATCTTGGTAGGCTATCTCATAGCTGTAATCGTTAGGAAAGCTGTTAGCAAGCTCTTCGATATACTTGAGGGAAGGTTTATAGATAGAACAGCTTTTGGTAAAAGACTTAGAGAAGCTGGTATAGATCTAGGTGATGTTGTTGCAACATTTGTATTTGCGTTTATAATAGCTTTAACTATTATGGTAGCAATAACTGTGTTGAATATTCCTGGGGTAACATTTATAGCGGAGATCATGCGTATAGTTGTTAACATTATTGGTGGTCTATTGGTTATAGTGTTGGGGATTCCACTTGCTGTTTTAGCTTCTGAGTATATAGCAAAACTTATTGTATCAGCACTTCGAGATAAACATGAAGTATTTATTGCTGTTGTATCTACAGTTCTAGCGATACTATTGATAGTATTTGTATTTGGTCTAGCTATCGCTATAATGTTTGGATCGACAACACTTCTACAGATGCTAACAATAGCTCTTCCATCAGGTGTTATGGCTGGTGTAATTATTGTTATTGGCTATATAGTTGGCGATCTTGTAGGAAAGTTAGTGAGAGATGTAACTGAGCGTTTAGCTAAACCGGTTGAGGATACAGATGTTGGGAAAGCGTTGAAGGGCATAGGTATTGATATGCCTATCCTCTTAGGAGGACTTGTTAAAGCAACAATAGTTGTTCTATCGATAGCTGTAGGCCTAGGTATGATAGGTGCAACAGGTATAGCTGGTGATATTCTTTCAACAGTTGCCTACTACCTACCTAGAATACTAGGTGCAGTAATACTATTAACACTTGGTCTAGCTTTAGTCCTGGTCCTCTCAAGATATATAGGCAAGGTATTTAGAGCAGTATTAAGAGAAAAATATGAACCTTTAGCAAATCTAATAGAAAACTTAATAGCCCTAGGTTTAATAGCGGCTTTCGTAGCAATAGCTCTTAACATTGTAGGTCTTCTTGGAAACCTAGTCTACGCTCTTATAATAGGTTCTGTAGTTATAGCTATAGGCATAATGATAACAGAGACAGTAACAAGACTATTAACAGGTATACACACGACATTAGATAGACTAGGACCAGTGATAGGCGCTCTCATAGCTATCATATTTGCATATGTAGGTGTATCAGCAATATTATCACAGATATCAGGTTTAACAGAAGTATTAAAAACAATTGGATGGGGTATAGCAATAGCATTTGCAGTTATGCTAATACCGCTAGTATTCTACTTCATAAGAATAGCTTGGAGAGAAGCTGAAGCACTAAGATAACCTCACCAAACATAACTATTTTTTATATTAGCCCTATATTAAAGCATGTTTTGTTCATAGATTTTGAAATAATATTGCAGTATTAAAATTTTATCCTCAGCATCTTTAGGTATGAATACGGAGCAAGGTTAGAGAATTGTATGTTGATGTAGAGCTATGGTGTTTGAGAACAGGTTATGTCTATACTGTACACTATGTTGTAGAGGTACCGAGATGATATTGTTTAGAGAAGATATAGAAAGGATCTTATCTCTAGGTTATGATCGCAATTATTTCGTTGAATATCGTGATGGATTTTACAGACTTAAGAACTTTAGAGGGAGATGCATATTCTTAAACGATGAAGGTAGATGTATAATATATCAGCATAGACCACTTGGATGTAGACTATACCCCCTGGTATTCAGTAACAATGAAGGACCTCTACTAGATCCTGAGTGCCCTTTAACTAAAACATCTATGATCAAGTGTACAGATATTGTAGAAGGATTGAAGTTGCTGAGAAAAGTACTGAAATATATGGAGAACGAATACAAGGTTAAGATAAACTGGGGTAATTTAGACCGAGGATCGAAAAAACTTGTAAATATTTATTGTGAGAAAACTATGGAGACAAAGTGAATGAATATGTTGGTGGGCCCGCGGGGATTTGAACCCCGGACCTCCGCCTCGTCAGGGCGGCGTCCTACCAGGCTAGACGACGGGCCCACTACTAGTAGTCCTGTTGTCTGGTGAATTTAATTTTTATGCTTATATTTTCATAGAATACTTTGATCTCCCTCCTACCTTGAAGGATATAGGCTTTCAGTAATAGATTCTTCGTAAGGATATATTATCTGAGGATTGATGAGTAAAGCTCTATAAGTTCTGCTATAGTTTCGGGATCTATTTGCTTCTTAAATAGCAGTTTCTTCTTTTTTATAGGGATTATACTTACTAACCTGCCTAGTAACGAAGAATCTATGCTGGTACCTCTTATAGGGGAAGTCATGAGCATTAATATGTTTGGGTTCGTAGTTGTGCCAATCAATAATTTTATGTTCTGTTCAATCCATTTCTCATCTATACCTCTACTAAGGAATATCTTCTCTATATCTATTTCACCTAGAATTTTTTGTATTAATTTCTTAAGTGAGTCAAAGTTTTTACATTCATAATACCCTGCAGAAGGGGTGTATAGGATGTTTTTATCCATGTCTATTAACAAGAACTTCTGATCTTTAGAAGGTATTTTCGAGAAGACCTTAGCTAAATATTTAGATATGCTCGAGATCTCTATACAATTCAATGACGCTTTTAAACCTCTTACACATTATTATCACTATAAGTTCGAATCTACCTACAATATATAGAAAATTATTAGGGTATTTATATAGTTATTGTTGAATTAGAAGGTTTTGTATAGTTATCTTAAAGATATAAACTTTAACCTGAATAAAGTCCTGAGGTGTATGTATGAAGCTAAATGATAGTGAGATTGTAAAGTATAGAGCATATATTCTCTATGGAAGAAATGTTGAAAATATTCTCCAAAGAATTATTGCCTATGTTAACGGGTGTATCAATATAATAGCTGATTCTATTCTTGAACAAGCTCTAAACAAGCTTTGTAATGATAAGCCTACGATAATTGAGATACAGAGTTATAGAGATGTTGACGAAATAATTTCGAGAAGTATTGAAGGTAAAGCAGTGCTATTTATGGTTGAATCACCTAGGGTAGATATATATGCTGTTGCATTTATACCTATAGATAAGTTTAATAAAAACGTTGTTAGAGGTGCTTAACGTGCCTTCAATAGGTTTTAGAATTGATAGTGTTCGAGCAGAGAGATATAGCTATGAACCTGTACCACAGCTAAATATAAATATGAACATCGTCTTAGGGAAACCATCTAAAAAAGACAATAGCTATACAATGGATTTTATAATAAAAATTGATTGTACACCCCCTATAGCCTCCATAGACGTTAAGGGAGCTGTACTTATAACACCTATAAATCTTAATGAAGCAAAAAAACTAGACGAAGAGTTCTCCCAACCTTCACCGCCACAACCACTTATAACCGCAATTCTAACCTATACTCTTCCGATAATAGCACTCCTTTCAAGAGAACTAGGGATACCCCCACCAATTCAAGTAGCTCCTCCCACAATGGGCAAAAGTGCGATAGGAGGTTACGAATACCATACATAAAAAACTAAAGCTGTGAACATCCTTTTATATAGAGCTACCTAAAGATGAATAAGCAGATTAGGTACTTCTATTCCACCTCTTAAAATGTAAAGTTCTAGATAACACATTGAGAACTATGCGTAGAGGGTGTAAATGTTCATTTCCTATCTAACACTGCTAGACCTTCAGAAATGTTCTAATAACCATAGGCTACGCTATAGCTAATAAAGCAAAAATTCTCTAGTAAGTTTTAGAGCTTCACCTAAAAATATTGAGAACCACTATAGTGAAATGTTTCGAAGAGCTAGATATTAAAGATCTTAGGCTAAGGGATCTTTAGCTTACGTTCTTATTTTTAACTGAGGGCACATACTTAGATAAATACGTTCTTTTCAAAAGCTTTAATCCCTTCACTTTATCGAGTTCAGAATTAACAACACAGCTTATCGAAGCTATAGACAGTATTAATCCCGATATAGTTGTACAACAAGCTTTCAACATCTTTGAAATGGCTTATAGACCTAAGCACTTCCCAGTTGATTATAATATTATAAACTATCTAAAGAGTAAAAACATATTAACAATATTACTCGTAATTAAATTCGATAACGATGTCTATAACTCTCTTGCAAGCTAACAGATGCTGTCTAGATGCTTAGATACAAGTTGGAAAAGAATATGCTAGTTAAAATGATATATATATGGAGAAGAGAAAGAAATTCTTATATAGTAACAGAGTATGATCTTCTAAGCTGTGGAAAAGATGTTGAAGATATATTAGGATCTGTACCTATAACCTAGAATAAGATGTTCATTGAAGGTGGTATAACATTAATTTAACCTTGATTAATATGTTTAAATCGTTGGTGTAAAGCTCTTGGATAGAATAGACAAGAATAGAATTATTATAACTGTGTTCATAGTTTTAATATATTCAATGTATGTAAAATTCTTTCCTATATATACCCTAGGTCTTGATGTTAAAAGTATAATTGTTATAAATTCAGATGGGGTTGTCAATGTAACTATCACCCTCATCTTAGGTGAAGGTTTGAACAAAGTAGTACTACCTGTAGACCCAATTCCAATGACAATCATAGCTATACGCAATGGAGAGGATATCCCTGTTATATATGATGAGGGTTACTTATACCTATACCTAGATAAACTAGCGAATGTCTCGATAAGCTATATAGCTAATATTACCATAGAAAATAATGTATTCATACTTAACATAAAGACACCGGACATAGTTGAGCTGAGAATATCAAAAGAAGTTATACTCTTATCTTGGCCTGACGAAAATATAGTTGATATAGGCTATATTCAGGGTATGTTAACTCTATGGATTCGAGGACCAGTAAAAATAAGTTATGTAACAAGGATATTTGCTACAGAAACTACGTCTCTCATTCCTCAGCCAACATCACCTATAACATATAAAACTCCTACCTCTACCTTAACTATAAAGACTTCGACACCATATACAAATACCCAGTTATCAACGGGATTATCTACATCTACAACAGGAATCCAGAAGCAGATAACAGCTACTAGTATATTGATATGGTTAGCTCTAATCCTAGGTGTGGTCAGCGTAGGTATTGGAGTTTTACTCTATTATATAAATACCTTAAGAAAGAAGAGAATCATAGAAGAACATCTCATAGATATGCTTAGCGATATCGATAAAGCTATATTGAAAGCTCTTGAGGCACGAGGTGGTTCAGCACTTCAAACAGAGCTTCAAAATGATGTAAAAGCTCCTAGAACAACTCTCTGGAGACACGTTAAGAAACTTGAGAAGATGGGTATAGTTAAGATTGAGAAGGTAGGGTTACAGAATAGAGTAAAACTTGTTAAGAAGATTAAGCTCGATTAATAGCTCTAAATATTAATTGAGAGAATCCTAGGTCTGCTTTTTAATGAATCTATTGAGTTTGTACTCCTTCAATAATTTCTTCAATAAGTAAGATTTTCTGATCCATGTGGAGGATTTCAATACACTGAATCTATCTAGAATTTCTATAGCTTCCTCTAAACTATCGATAGTATATGGTTTCTGGTTGTACATAGCTCTTAGCTGTTCACGGACAAACCAAACACCTATAGGTATATCGAAACCAGGGTATATCTCCCTCAACACTATCGCTATAGCTTGACGTCTCACTCTACATAGGTACTCAGCTGTAGCTAGTCTAGCTGCGTAATAGCATCCACCTATAGCTGCGTAGGTATCTCTATTAGCTGTAAACAGTTCGTGATCTCCTTCAATAACTACCTCTGCACCCCCTATATTCCAAGTTGATCCAGGGAACCAAGCCTCCATCCACTCGAAACACCACTTACCCGGTACGAGTATCGATATAAACAAGTTTTTGTGTATAGATCTAACGAAAACCTGTACACTATTTATCGTTTCAAAATTCTTTATATACTTCTCCACCAGATACTTAGAAATAGCATTGTCAACAGCTGTTATAGCCCATCTCGTAGGTACAAACCGTCTAAAACCTTTCCTACCGAGTGCGCCAACACTTAAAAGCTTCTGTATATGCGAGATGGGGATCCCGTAGCGATATAGCTCGATAACAGCTTGCAAAGCCTTAACATCTGTATCGCTATAGAACTTCTCTACAGCTCTATACGAAGAGGTTGAGCCTACAACTCTTAAACTAGTGAGGTTTGCTCTTGGACCTATAGGCGGTTCGTATTCCGAGAAAATAGCTCCTCTCGGTGGTTTATCGAAAATCATCTCGATATCGGTAGGCTTTACACTGAGAACAAGTTCATGTATAGCTTGAGCAATTCTCGAATCAACATCTGTTACCATATGCCTTACTCTACCGAGGACTAGAGAGGTTCTGAACTCTACAACTCTATCAATAGGTATGTCAGCCCAAGATTCAGGGAAATCATATCTCGATGTATCTCCTTGTTCTGGAGGAGCCATAGGCCCTACATAGACATAGGGATAACCGTACCTACCTACGAAAACAGCCGGAGGGCTGGATCCGAACAACGATGTGGTATTTACAACTTTGCTAGTTTTAAACAGTACACGGTACCTTGTAAGTATCGGACAATAAGCTTTTCCACAGAGATTTCTACCACCTCTACATAGGATACAGAGAGCTGGGTCAACATTCATAACTATACATCACTTCTAAAGATCTGTACACAACACAATACCTATTACAGTTCTTACTCCGTGTATATCTATATTTATTTTAATTAAAAGCTATAGAATTAATGCGCTATAGGTATATATTTAACTCTACTCCCCGTAGCCGTAAGTTCTCTATGAAGAGCTCTGACTTTCCTAGAATCCCCTAGGATAACCATTGTACATACACACCACTTCTCCACATGGTTATGAGAGTAACTCACTATTATATCTCTATAGTTTTCAATAAACCTCTCTACAACTCTACATTCACATGCTTCAACAACCATTACTCCACAGCATCTATGATCACCTAGACTATGGCTGTGCTCCTCAATAAGATCAGTTACAGCTTTCTCGACGAGTTTAGACCTATCTATATTCATAGATTTAGCTATGTTATCGAGTTTCTCAGCTATCGCGGAATCTATAGCTATACCGAAACGTCTCTTCTTACCCATACTTCCTCAACCTTTTTACAGCTATAGATATGAGGTACATAGCCAGGATTATGAATCCTGTAGAACTTGCAGGAGCAAGGTTTAGCTTTATAGATAAGGAGAAGCCTAACAACGTGGCTATGGTGGAAATAAAGAGACTAGCTATCATAACCTTTCTACCTCCTTCAACTAAGTTTATAGCTACAAGAGCTGGTAGAAGGAGGAGTACATGTTCAAGTATGTATCCAACAATCTTCAGAACAGCAAGCGTTGTTAAACCTATAACTGTGAAGAACAGGAAGTCGTATAGATGCACCATCCTACCATATATAAGTGTAGATGTATCTCTATCGATACCCATGTATATAACAGCCTCGTATATAGCTATAGATACTACTACCACTACAAAAGTTAGCATAGCTAGCACGTATATATCTCGATGTGTTACGAGAAGTGGATCCCCTAGAATCAAGCTCCATAAGCTATAGCTAACCCTGAACATCCTCAAAGCGATATACATAACCATAACGTTAGCTGAAACACTTCCAGCAGTAGCTATCGAGGTCGCTATATCGGGATCTACACCTCTATGTATAGCGTACCCCACGAGATACATAGATATAAGCCCTATAACTATAACCCAGAAAAACTCGTAGTTCACAGGGGTAGTATTCACAAGGATTATAGATAATGTAGTAGCGAGTAAAGCCATATGAGGATACTCGCTTGCTAAAAAATATAGCCTTCTAGCAGCTATCAAAGGACTCGCAATACCCATCATAACGGATGTTAGTAGAGCTACAGCTAAGTACTCAACCCTAGCTATAGCTACGATCCCTATAGCTAGAGATAGGAAGAGTATCGAGATAAGAGTAGCTGTAATCTTGTCCAAATTCATCGCCTTTTAAACCTCAACCCCACTACAGCTATCATGATTATAATCGCAGATAACATAATGATAAGCTTATTATAATCGATACTAGGACTGGTGTACCTAGTAGTTGTAGAGGTTAAGATCATCGCAGTCCTATTGTAGAAATCTTCTAGATATTCAGCTATAGAATCTGTAGATGTAATAGGGTTCGGTATAACTAGCAATTTAGCTCCGTATCTATGTGCAAAATCTTCTAAAAGATTTCGAGCAGGTGAATCTTCTGTTACAATTACTAACGTATTTTCTCTATATATACGAAGATATTCTTCAGCTTTCTCGATATCTTGAGGAGCTACAGGAACTCCATGCTCAGTAATCAAGATTTGTATAACTTCTGCTCCAAACCACGATGCTAAGTACTGTAGAGGTGGGGTATCTACGATAGTTTTCAAATCTTTTAAAGGTTTCGAAGACGTCTTCTCAATTTTATCTATGAGTGTTCTTGATTTACTTAGATATACTTCTCTACATTGGGGTCTGAGGTGGGTTAGTATAGATGTTATGTTCTCGATGAAGATGGCGAAGTTGTTACCGTGGAAAAGAACTCCGTGATAATTAATATTACTAGAACCCGGTATTATTAGGAGAGATATATTGGTTATACTCGGTATCTCGATAAGCTTAGCCTTTAATTCCCCTGATAAAACCATTTCTCGTATCTTTAACTCGAAAGGTGTATGAGCTGTAGATACTATGAGATTTGCTCTAGATAAAATCTCGATATCTCTATACGTTAGCTGGTAATCATGAGGGTCTACACCTGGGGGTACGAGGTAGTAAACATCATCGTTTTCGCATAGGAGAGCTTCTATATCTTTGATCATGAAGGGGAATGTTACAACGATCTTAACTCCTTGAATACCTTGGCTATGTACACTACCTACCCAGATAGCTAAGCTTATCATCAACAACACTAAGATTAAGAGTATCGTCAATCTACTTATCTTGAGCATCGTTGTATAGCCACCTTCTTATGTGCACAAGAAACTTTATAAGTTTTTCAGTCTCTGTGCACATAGGGATCTCGTTGGTTTCGCTAAAACTCGAAGATCTAACGATAGGTTACGACAAACCAGTGGTTAGCGATATAGATTTAGAGTTGAGATCTCCAGCTTTAGTACAGGTTATGGGTCCTAATGGAGCTGGTAAAACAACGTTGTTGAAGACCATCATAGGTGTTTTAAAGCCTTTGAAAGGGAAAATCTTTGTAAACAATGATGATATTACAGGCGATCCTGAGAAAGCTGGTAGGTACATAAGCTATGTACCTCAGATAGCTACGTATATCCTAGGCAATGTCTTCCCGATAACTGTGAGAGAATTTATAGAGTTCGAAGCTAAGGTCTATGCTAGGCGTACCAGGAGTAGAGTCGATGTGGATAAAGTTGTTGATGAGATTCTGGAAATAGTTGAAATACCTAAAGAACTTTGGTCTAAAGGTATAGACAAGCTATCAGGTGGTCAAAGACAGAGATTGCTAATTGCTCGAGCACTTATTGCTGATGCACCTATAATTGCTATGGACGAACCGCTATCAGCTGTAGATGTTGAGGGTAAAGCATTGTTATCGAATACACTGGGCAAGCTTAAGGAGAGGAACAGGATAGTGATTATAACATGTCACGATCCGGAGCTCTTGATAAACTACACAGACTACATTATGCTCATCGGCAACAATACATATGTATTCGGAAAACCTGACGAAGTTCTTCAACCACATATACTTGCTAAATTCTATCGATCGAGTTTCATAGAGTTTGAGAAACATATACATATATGTGATTTCCATCTATAGACATAGAGCTAATTAATCAAGGTACTTAACTCAGTTTCTTCTCCAAGACCTTTTCCCAATCAACTATAATCAGGAGCGTCATCATTATAGCTAATAGAACAGTTGTAACTACGAACGAAACAATATCACTTTCAGGACCTACAACTTCATACCATAGCCTACCCAAGACTATAGTAAGGTATGTCATCAATGTTTTACCGAGAACTGTAAAGGGGAGTAATCTCCACAAGCTGTACCTCACGATCCCTAGCGGGAGGTATAGAGCTTTATCTGGGAGAAAAGTAAGCGAAAATATGAATGCGAGTAAAGGGAGAGCGATAGAGCCTTTGCGTTCTGCAAATTTAAGTAAAGCATTAACTCTTTTAACATAGATAGAACCACTTAATGCTTGTGATGAAGCTCTACCTAGAACCCAGGCAACAGCTTCACCAAGTGCGGAAGCTATTCCTACAACTAAAGCTGTTATCAATGGATTTACATATGGAGCAACCCTAAACACTACAATCATATACGGTATAGGTACGATAGATAAACACGATACAAAGGATAGAAAGGATAGTCCTGCTAAGCCATAGGCTCGTAATAGTGTATACATTAAAAATTCTCTGTGTACGTATATAGTTATGCTGATCATTATGAGTAGTAGAAGCGATATATATAATCCGAGGATCTTCCTAAACTTCTCCCAATCTCTAACCATATACACCACAGTACTCAGCGACCCTCTTTTCATCTTGTTCTTCAATCTAAAGCTTATATATCTAAAAACTACACCTTGTCACCTTGGTATATCTATATGAAAGTAAGAATAAAATTCTTTTCG